>NZ_JBWKDT010000003.1:63725-265613 GCF_056435785.1 Streptomyces sp. NPDC043870 | reverse complement strand
TGTCTGTCCGCCCCATCGCCGCCCCCCTCGCCTCCCCTCTCGCTGCCCTCGCCCCTCCTTCTTTTTGCGGGTTCTCTCCCCCCCCCCCCTCCCCCCCCCCCCCCCTCCCCCCTCTCCCCCCCCCCCCCCCCCCCCCCCCCCACGGTCGTACCGTTCGCTGGTCGAGGTGTCCGGCGTGGTGGAGCAGCTGCTGGCCGGGCTGGAGCAGCCGGCGGACGGCGGACTGCACACCGTGGGGCACCACGAGCGGGTGCGGATCGGGGCAGGGCGCGAGCTGCTGGGGCGCGACTCGCAGCATGTCGTACGGGCCCACCGCGACGGGATGGACCGATATCTGGCGATACACCAGGGCGATCCCGGCTGCGACCCGGCACGGGTGGTGGTGCGGGCGACGGAGAACTGCCGCACGGGGCGCGTGCGGAGCGACCGGGAGACCGGGGTCCTGGTGGCGGAGCTGCTCTTCGACGCGCGGCTGCGGGCGGGCGAGACGTACCTCTTCGGCTACGGCTTCGAGGACGGGACCGCGGGGCCGAGCGGTGAGTACATGCGGGGTTTCAGCTTCGCGGGCGGGCAGTACGTGCTGCAGGTGCGGTTCGACGAGGCGGCACTGCCGGTGCGGTGCCGGCGCTTCGCGCAGGCCTCCACGGGGGCGCCGCGGACGGGCCGTACGGACCTGACGCTGAGCGGCCGGCACCGAACGGTCCATCTGGTCGAGCACGGGGTGCGGCCCGGGATCCTGGGGATCGCCTGGGACTGGGACTGACTCGGGGCCTGGGCCAGGTCAGGGCCTGGGGCTGGGCCTGGGCCTGGGGCCTGGCCGCAGGGCCTACGCGGACGGCCCGGCGACGAGCTTCCCGTCGCGCACCGTGACGGGGACCTCCGGGAGCGGCACGGTCGCCGGGCCCTGGACGGCCTCGCCGGTGGTGCAGTCGAAGCGGCTGCCGTGGCAGGGGCAGTTCCCCTCCGTGCCCTCCACCTTGTCCAGAACACAGCCGGCGTGCGTGCACTGCGCGCTGAACGCCTTGTACTGGCCCTTCGCCGGGCAGTGCACGACGAGTCGCTGCTCGCGGAAGAGCTTGGTGCCCCCGACCGGAACCGCGTCCGCGGCGCCGAGCTCGACCGGCGCGGTCGGGGTCGGGACCTGGGCGTGGCCCACCTTGGACTCGGTGGAGCAGGCGGCGACCCCCAGCCCGGCAGCCCCGGCGAGGGCGGCGCCTTTCAGCACGGTACGGCGGGAGGCGGGGTGGCCGGACATCAAGTCTCCACTGGTCAGAGGTGGGGGGCGGGGTTGGCGACAGACCCGACGATACCGGCGCAGATCGCGGCGCCTGCGGGCGGGTCGTGGCCGGAGACGTACTGTCGCGCCCCGGAACGATGGGTTACGTTTTCAGCCGTGATCGTCGTCGCCGGTGAGTCCCTGATCGACCTGGTCCCGGCGCGGGCGGAGGTCGACGGCGGACGGTTGCCGGCGCTGCTTCCACGGCTCGGCGGCGGCCCGTACAACACGGCCGTGGCGCTGGGCCGCCTGGGCGCGACCGTCACCTTCTGCTCACGCGTCTCGACGGACGGCTTCGGCGAGGCACTGCTGGACGGACTGCGTGCGGCGGGCGTCGGCACCTCCCTGGTGCAGCGCGGACCGGAGCCGACGACGCTCGCGGTCGCCGCGATCGGGGCGGACGGCTCCGCGGGATACGGCTTCCACGCGTCCGGCAGCGCGGACCGGCTCTTCGCGCTGCCGCCCGAACTGCCCCGTGAGGTCCGGGCGTTGGCGTTCGGGACGTGCTCGATGGTGCTGGAGCCGGGGGCGAGCGCGTACGAGGCGCTGCTGCGGCGGGAGGCGGGGTGCGGGCGCTTCACCCTGCTCGACCCGAACATCCGGCCGGGGCTGATCCCGGACCCCGACGCGTACCGGGCGCGGTTCGCGGGCTGGCTGCCGTCGGTGTCGCTGCTGAAGCTCTCCGAGGACGACGCGAAATGGCTCGGCGACTCCCCGCAGTGGTGGCTCGGGGAGGGCCCCGCGGAGGGTCCCGCGGCGGTGGTGCTGACGCGCGCGGAGCGGGGGCTCACGGTGTACACCCGGGACGGCCTGGAGGTTTCCGTCCCGGCGGAGGCGGTGACCGTCGCGGACACGATCGGCGCGGGCGACACGGTGAACGCGGCGCTGCTGCACGCTCTGGCACGGCTCGACGCGCTCTCCCCCGAGGCCCTGCTCGCCCTGACCGGGCCCGGCTGGCGCGAGGTCCTCACCTTCGCGGCTCGTGCGGCGGCGCTGACGTGCTCCCGCACGGGGGCGGAGCCGCCGTACGCGTCGGAGTTGGCGTAGCGCCCGCGGGGCGCGGTCCGGCGGATCCTTCCCCTCCCCGTCCCTGCCCGCCCTTCGCCGCCCCTTCCTGTAACCGGAGGCTGCTCCCAGCCCCGTACGGCCTCCGGCCGTGTCCTCGATCTCCCCCACAGCTCCCCCAGAGCTTCGCCTGGCGGACCCCCGACGGGCTCCGGATGAGCCCCGTCGGCGCTTGCGGCGCGGCGGCTGGGGCGGAGCCCTGCGGGCTGTCGGATGTCCCCCGGGCTCGCGACGCGGGCACCGGCCACCGTGCCCGCGCCGGACAGCGCGCGTCGCCGACCGACCACCTGGGCGGCCCATCGACGGGCCCGTCGCCCCCGGGCGGCGGCGGGCCCGTCGCGGTCCGCAGGTCAGGCCTTGCGCGCCCGGCTACGAGCCGGGGCCGCCTTCTTCACCGGCGTCGCGTTGGCCGTGACCGTCTTCTTCCTGACCGCGGTGGCGTTGGCCGAGACCGTCTTCTTCGCCGTGGCCTTCTTCGCCGCCGTCTTGCGGGACTGCGGCGGCACCGCGTCGCTGATGCGCTCCGGGCTCAGGATGTCCCGCAGGAACTTGCCGGTGTGGCTGGCGGGGACGCCCGCGACCTGCTCCGGGGTGCCCTCGGCGATGACGAGGCCGCCGCCGTTGCCGCCCTCGGGGCCCATGTCGAGGACCCAGTCCGCGGTCTTGATGACGTCCAGGTTGTGCTCGATGACGATCACCGTGTTGCCCTTGTCGACCAGCCCGGACAGCACATTGATCAGCTTCGAGATGTCCTCGAAGTGCAGACCGGTGGTCGGCTCGTCCAGGACGTAGACCGTGCGGCCCGTGGAGCGCTTCTGCAGTTCCGAGGCCAGCTTCACGCGCTGCGCCTCACCACCCGACAGTGTCGGCGCCGACTGCCCGAGGCGGACATAGCCGAGGCCCACCTCGCTGAGCGTCTTCAGATGGCGGGCGATCGTCGGCACGGCCTCGAAGAAGTGCAGCGCCTCCTCGATCGGCATGTCCAGCACCTCGGCGATGGACTTGCCCTTGTAGTGGACCTCCAGGGTCTCCCGGTTGTAGCGCGCACCGTGGCAGACCTCGCACGGGACGTACACATCCGGCAGGAAGTTCATCTCGATCTTGATCGTGCCGTCGCCCGAGCAGTTCTCGCAGCGTCCGCCCTTGACGTTGAAGGAGAAGCGGCCGGGCAGATAGCCGCGGACCTTCGCCTCCATCGTCTCCGCGAAGAGCTTGCGGACGTGGTCGAAAACGCCGGTGTACGTGGCCGGGTTGGAGCGGGGCGTCCGGCCGATGGGCGACTGGTCCACGTGCACGACCTTGTCTACGAGATCGTCGCCGTCCACGCGGGTGTGCCGGCCCGGGACCGACTTGGCGCCGTTGAGCTCGCGCGCCAGGTGTGTGTACAGAATGTCGTTGACCAGCGTCGACTTGCCGGAACCGGAGACTCCGGTGACCGCCGTGAGGACGCCGAGCGGGAACGACACATCGATGTCCCGCAGGTTGTTCTCCCGGGCGCCGTGCACCGTCAGCTGCCTGGCCGGGTCCATGGGGCGCCGGATGTCCGGCGTCGGGATGGACTTCTTCCCGGAGAGATACTGCCCGGTCATCGAGTCCTTGTTGCCCAGCAGCTGCTTCAGCGGGCCGGAGTGGACGACCTTGCCGCCGTGCTCGCCGGCGCCCGGGCCGATGTCGACGACCCAGTCGGCCACCTTGATGGTGTCCTCGTCGTGCTCCACGACAATCAGGGTGTTGCCCATGTCCCTGAGGCGGACCAGGGTCTCGATGAGCCGGTGGTTGTCGCGCTGGTGCAGGCCGATGGACGGCTCGTCCAGGACGTACAGCACGCCGACGAGTCCGGAGCCGATCTGCGTGGCGAGCCGGATGCGCTGCGCCTCGCCGCCGGAGAGCGTGCCGGCCGCGCGGTTGAGCGAGAGGTAGTCGAGGCCGACGTCGACCAGGAACCTCAGCCGTTCGTTGACCTCCTTGAGGACCCGCTCCGCGATCTTCTTGTCGCGGGCGTTGAGCCTCAGCTCGCCCAGGAACTCGGCGCACTCGCTGATCGACATCGCGGACACCTCGGCGATGGACTTCTCCATGACCGTGACCGCGAGGACGATCGGCTTGAGGCGGCTGCCCTCACAGGTCGGGCAGGGCACCTCGCGCATGTAGCCCTCGAAGCGCTCCCGGCTGGAGTCGCTCTCGGCCTCGCTGTGGCGCCGCTTGACGAAGGAGACCGCGCCCTCGAAGGCGGGCGTGACGTACGCCCGCTCCCTTCCGTACCGGTTCCGGTAGCGGACCTCGACCTGGGTCTTGTGGCCGTACAGCAGGGCCTTCTTGGCCCGCTGCGGCAGCCCCGCCCACGGCATGTCGGTGGAGAAGCCGAGCGCCTGGGCGAGCCCGCCGATGAGCCGCCCGAAATACTCCTTGGTGTGGCCGTGGGACCAGGGGTGGATCGCACCCTCGTCGAGCGACCGCTCCTCGTCGGGGACGATCAGCTCGGGGTCGACCTCCATGCGCGTGCCGATGCCGGTGCAGTCGGGGCAGGCGCCGAACGGCGAGTTGAAGGAGAAGGAGCGGGGCTCCAGCTCCTCGAAGGACAGGTCGTCGTACGGGCAGTACAGATGCTCCGAGTACATCCGCTCGCGCTCGGGGTCGTCCTCGGGGAGGTCGACGAAGTCCAGCACGACCATGCCGCCGGAGAGGCCGAGCGCGGTCTCGACGGAGTCGGTGAGCCGGCGCTTGGCGCTCTCCTTGACGGTGAGGCGGTCGACGACCACCTCGATCGTGTGCTTCTCCTGCTTCTTCAGCTTGGGCGGCTCGGTGAGCTGGATGGTCTGTCCGTCGACCCTCGCCCGCGCATACCCCTTGGTCTGGAGGTCGGCGAAGAGGTCGACGAACTCGCCCTTGCGCTCGCGGACGAGCGGCGACAGCACCTGGAAGCGGCTGCCCTCGGGGAGCTCGAGCACCTTGTCGACGATGGCCTGGGGCGACTGGCGCGAGATGGGGCGGCCGCACTCGGGGCAGTGCGGCTTGCCGATCCGGGCGAAGAGCAGCCGGAGGTAGTCGTACACCTCGGTGATCGTGCCGACCGTGGAGCGCGGATTGCGCGACGTGGACTTCTGGTCGATCGAGACGGCCGGGGAGAGACCCTCGATGAAGTCGACGTCCGGCTTGTCCATCTGGCCGAGGAACTGCCGGGCGTAGGAGGAGAGCGACTCGACGTACCGGCGCTGCCCCTCGGCGAAGATCGTGTCGAACGCGAGGGACGACTTACCCGACCCCGAGAGCCCGGTGAAGACGATGAGTGAGTCACGCGGGAGGTCGAGCGAGACGTTCTTGAGGTTGTGCTCGCGAGCGCCACGGACGATGAGACGGTCGGCCACGCCGGGTCCGCACCTTTCTTGAGGGAGGTCGTGAGAAGAATCGGGGGCAGAGCCCCCGTCGCGGACTGCTCCAGGCTAGGGGACCACGAGACCGATGACTGCCGGACGGATGAATGCCCGGCTTCCAAGGATGCCTCTCACGAGCCTATAGCACGCGCATTCGATTTTCGGGCGCGCACGTCACCTTCACTCGAACGTGTGGCGGGGCTATCGTCTTCCCCATGATCGATCCCGTGCGTGACCTGGCATCAGTACGCGAAGCGACGGACCGGCTCCTCACCGCAGCCGCCGCCCTGGACAACGCGGCGGTCGCGGAGTCGTCACTGCTCCCCGGCTGGACCCGCGGCCATGTCCTGGCCCATCTCGCCCGCAACGCGGACGCTCTCGTGAACGTGCTCGAGGGCCGCCCGATGTACCCCAGCGCGGAGGCGCGCGAGGCGGACATCGAGCGCGACGCGCCCCGCCCGCTCGCCGTCCATCTCGACGACGTACGCGACAGTGCCGCCCGCTTCCGGGCGGCGGGTGCCGGGGAGACCGACTGGGCCCGGATCGTGGAGCTGCGCAACGGCGTGAAGGACGCGGCGGCCCGGATTCCCTTCCGGCGGCTGGTGGAGGTCGAGCTGCACCACGTCGACCTGGGCATCGGCTACGAGCTGGAGGACCTGCCGGACGAGTTCGTCCGGCGCGAGATCGACTTCCTCGCCGAGCGTTTCGGCGGCCACAAGGATGTGCCGTCGACCGGTCTGGCCGCCGAGGGCGGGCAGACCTGGACCACCGGCGGCGGGGCGAGCGGTGGTCCGGTGGGCGTCAGGGGGCCCGCGGCCGACCTCCTCGGCTGGCTGTCCGGCCGCCGGGACGGCTCGGCGCTGGTGGCCACCGGCGGCCCGCTGCCGGTGCTGCCGCCCCTGTAGTCGGCTGAGTACGCTGACCCCATGACATACAGCGGAGCGGTGAAGGTCGGCGGTCCGGCGGATGTGCACGAGCTCGCGGACCTGATGATTTCCAAGGTCGCCGTCGGCCCCATGGACAACAACTCCTATCTGCTGCGCTGCCGGACCACCGGCGACCAGCTGCTGATCGACGCGGCCAACGAGGCCGAGACACTGCTCACGCTGATCGGTGACGACGGCATCACGGCCGTCGTCACCACCCACCGGCACGGCGACCACTGGCAGGCACTGGCCGATGTGGTCGCGGCGACCGGCGCGCGCACCTACGCGGGCCGGTACGACGCGGCGGGCATTCCGGTGCCGACCGATGTGCTGGTCGAGGACGGGGACACGATCAAGGTCGGCCGGGTCGAACTCACCGCCCGTCATCTGGTGGGCCACACACCCGGCTCGATCGCTCTCGTCTACGACGACCCGCACGGCCATCCCCATGTCTTCACCGGCGACTGTCTCTTCCCTGGTGGCGTGGGCAACACCTGGAAGGATCCGGAGGCGTTCGCCTCGCTGATCCGTGACGTCGAGACGAAGCTCTTCGCGGTGCTGCCGGACGAGACCTGGGTCTACCCGGGCCACGGCAACGACACCACGCTCGGCAACGAGCGGCCGCATCTGCCGGAGTGGCGCGAGCGCGGCTGGTGACCGCCGGGTGAGCGGCCGACGGGGCGGTCGGCGACGGACGACAGGAGCGGCAGGGGCGGCAGGGGCGGCAGCGGGGTGAAATCCGGGCGCCGGTCGCCCGGTCGCAGTGAGCGATCTCGCTCCGGCATGCTTCCGCGCGCCCCGTAACCACGGGCGATTACGGGTAGTTGGCGCGACATGCGTACACGTCACTCTCCGTCGCCATCATCCTCTCCGTCGCCCTCGTCCCCGCCGTCGCCCCCCTCCATGACCCGGCTCGCGGCGGCCGCGCTCGCCGGGACGGCCGTCGAGTTCTACGACTTCTTCGTCTACGGCACGGCCGCGGCGCTGGTACTGGGGCCGCTGTTCTTTCCTACGTTCTCGCCGCTCGCCGGGACGCTCGCCGCTTTCGGCACGTTCGCGATCGGTTTTCTTTCACGGCCGCTCGGCTCCGTACTCTTCGGGCACATCGGTGACCGCTACGGGCGTCGGCCGGTGCTCTTCGCCTCGCTGCTGCTGACCGGGCTGGCCACGGTCGCGGTCGGCTGTGTGCCGTCGTACGCGACCCTCGGCGTCACCGCTCCCCTCCTGCTGCTGGTGCTGCGCTTTCTGCAGGGCCTCGGGCTCGGCGGCGAATGGGGCGGAGCAGTGCTGCTGACGGCCGAGCATGCGCCGGCGGGGCGCCGCGGGCTGTGGGCGAGCTTCCCGCAGATCGGGCCGGCCGTCGGATTTCTGCTGGCCAACGGGGTGATGCTGGCGCTGTCCGCCGGGCTGAGCGATGCCCAGTTCCGGGAGTGGGGCTGGCGGGTGCCGTTCTGGGCGGCCGGTCTGCTCGCGGTGGGCGGACTGCTGCTGCGCAGCTCTCTGGCGGAGACGCCGCAGTTCGAGCAGATCACCGAACGGGCGCGGCTGCCGCTGGCCGAAGTGCTGCGCGGCCACTGGCGGCTGGTGCTGCTGACCGCCGGGGCGCTCTCGGTCGGCTACGCCGTCTTCTACGCGGTCTCCACCTGGGCGCTGGCGTACGGCACGGAGAAGCTCGGGGTGAGCCGTACGGCGATGCTCCTCTGCATCATGGCGGCCGTGGCCGTGAAGGGTGCGGCGACGCCGTTCCTGGCGATGCTCGGTGACCGCTACGGGCGACGGCCGCTGTGTCTCATCGGGTGCACTGCCATCGCACTGTGGATGTTCCCGATGGCCGCGCTGCTGCAGACCGCCGAGCCGGTGCTGATGTTCGCCGGGTTCCTCGGCGCGCTGTTGGCCTTCATCACCATGTTCGCCGTGGTCGCGGCGTATCTGCCGGAGCTGTACGAGCCGAGGGTGCGGTGTACGGGCGCGGCGGTCGGCTACAACCTGGCGGGCGTGCTGGGCGGCGCGCTGACACCGATCGTGGCCACGGCGCTGGCGGGCGGGAGCGGCCCGCCGTGGGGTGTGGCGGCGTATCTGACCGGGATGGCCCTGCTCAGCCTCGGGTGCTTCGCGCTGCTGCCGGAGACTTTGCCCGCGCGGACGACGGACGCGCAGCCCGCGGAGGCGCGGGCGACGGCCTGACGCGCCCGGGACGTCAGCCGACAGCCGTCGGCCGTCCGTCGTTCGCTGTTCGCCGTTCGCTGTTCGCCGTTTGCCGTTCGCCTGCCGACGCAGACACCGGCCGGTTGCTGGGCAGCCCGGCCGGTGCAGCGCGCCGCATGTCGCGCGGGTGAGGCGTCGGAGGCCGGACGGTCAGACCTCGATGCCTTCCTTCTGCGTCGGCTCGGCCGCCTCGCCGGCTTCCGCGGCTTCCCGCCGCTCCTGCCTCCTGGAGGCGATGAGGCTGGTGATCGTGGTGACGATCAGGACGCCGCAGATGACCGCCAGCGAGAACGGGATGGAGATCTCGGGGACATGGAGCCCGGACTCGTGCATCGCGTGCAGCACGAGCTTGACGCCGATGAAGCCGAGGATCACCGACAGCCCGTAGCTGAGGTGGACCAGCTTCTTGAGGAGTCCGCCGATCAGGAAGTACAGCTGGCGCAGACCCATCAGCGCGAAGGCGTTGGCCGTGAAGACGATGTACGGGTCCTGGGTCAGGCCGAAGATCGCGGGGATGGAGTCCAGCGCGAACAGCACATCGGTGGTGCCGATGGCGAGCATCACGACCATCAGCGGGGTCAGCACACGCTTGCCGTTGACGCGGATGAAGAGCTTCGTGCCGTGGTACCGGTCGGCGACGCCGAACTTCTTCTCGATGGACTTGAGGAGCCGGTTCTCCTCGAACTCGTCCTCCTCCTCGTCGGAGCGCGCCTCCTGGATGAGCTTCCAGGCGGTGTAGATCAGGAACGCGCCGAAGATGTAGAAGACCCACGAGAAGCTGGCGATGATCGCGGCGCCGGCGGCGATGAAGACGGCCCGCAGGACCAGGGCGATCAGCACACCCACGAGCAGCACCCGCTGCTGGAGGTGGGACGGCACCGAGAACTTCGCCATGATCAGGACGAAGACGAAGAGATTGTCGACACTGAGCGACTTCTCGGTGATGAAGCCCGCGAAGAACTCACCGGAGGCCTGGCTCTCGCCGGCCAGCAACAGGCCGAGGCCGAAGAGTGCGGCGAGGACGATCCAGACGACCGTCCAGATTCCGGCTTCCTTGACCGACACGTCATGCGGCTTGCGCCCGATGAAGAAGTCGACCGCGATCAGGGCGGACAGACCAAGAATGGTCAGCGCCCACAGGGTCCATGAAACGTCCACTGCGCCTCCGGCGTCGTACGGCTACTGATCAGCGTCGTCGCTGCCGGAGGTCTCTTCCACCCGGGCGGCCTGCTGCCGCACTTCGGGCCGGCGCCCCGGGACTGGTCTCTGTCTGTCCGTCCGTACTGACGGGCACGCCGCACATGGGGAGTACTCCCCTCCGCGCAAAGAACAGTACAGGAAAGACCAAAGGAAGGTAAAGACGGTGGTAATGAAGTCGTCAAGTCAGCAGTTCAGGGCCTCGCGAGGAATCAGCGTCGCCAGGTGCGCCGCGCTTCGGCGACCTGGGCCAGCACCTGCTGGAGAACCGCGCTGCCCCGGGGGATCTCCGGCGGCTCGTACGTCCAGGAGTGCTGCACCCACGGGTCGGCGAGATGGTCGTCCGGAACGGGAGTGATCCGCAGGAGCGAGCGCCACAGCGGGTCGAGCACCGGTCCGTAAGCGCTCGCGTCCTCGCGGTCCGCGACCATCAGCAGATGGACGCCGACGGCTGGACCTTCGTCGGCGAGATAGCGCAGCTGGGTGACCGCCCGGTCGTCGAAGCCGTGCGGGAAGTCATTGACGATCAGCAGCTGCTCGGAGGTGTCCAGATCGGGCGGCAGGGCGTCGGCCGCTCCGCCGCGTACTGCCATCTGCACGAGGTCGACGCGCTGGGTGAGCTTCGCGAGTACGGCGGAGACGCCCTGGGCGCCCGCGGCCGGCGGCTCGTCCAGGACACCGGAGCGCGCCAGCGGAGCGAGCGAGGCCGCCGCGGAGCCCGCCGGGTCGATGACGTGCACCGTGAACTCGCCGGCCGGGTAGACCGCGAGCAGCCGGGCGGCGTGGGCGACCGCTGTGTCCATGGCGAGCCTGCGCAGCTGCGCCTCGTCCATCATGGACGCGGCCTCGGACGTGGCGCGGCCGCTGTCCACCCACAGACCGCGCTCCAGCGGCAGCCGGATCAGCATCGGGATGCGGAGCTCCGGGCGCTCGGGCAGATGGAGATCGCCGAGGCGCAGGGCCATCGGGATCTCCATGGGGACGCGGTAGCCGTGCCAGACGGGGTTGTCCCAGCGGGCGAACGCGGGCGGCAGAGCGGGCTCGACGACCTCGGACTCGGCGATCAGCTGGGCCAGATCGCGGTCGAGGACCTCCCGGGCCCGCTCGGTCAGCTGGTCGTGCTTGGCGCGGGCCGCCTCGCGAGCGGCGTTCCCCGCTCCGCCGATCCGGCTGCGCGGGTCGGAGAGGGCCCGGTCGAGCTCCTGGTCGAGCCGCGACTCCGCGAAGTCGACCGCGCTGCGGTACGCCGCCGTCGTACGGGCGAGGTCCTCGAACATGCCCCACACCTGGTTGTACAGCCGCTCCTCCATGGACCAGCCGGTGGCATCACCGGCGACCGGCGTGGGCGGGCGGCCCGCCTCGCCGGGCGGTGCGGCCGGGGGCGGCGGAGGCGGCGCGACGGACTGCCGGCGCGGGTGCGAGTAGTTGATGGGGCCGTCGGCGGCCTGGGTCTGGCCCTGGCCCTGTCCGTGTCCGGGGGGATGGGAAGACCCGTCGGCGGGCGTGTCGGCCGGGACGTGGCCCTGGGCCGGCGTGTTCGGGGACTGCGTACTCGAGGACTGCGCAGGCGACCCGGAACCGTGTCCGGAGCCCGAGTCGCCGCCGGTGCCGTTCGCTGCCGCCGGGGCGCCGTGGCGCACCTCGGTGGTGCGGGGCGGGGGTGTCCCGACCGTACGGGCGAGGCCGGGCGCGACGGCCTCCTGAATGGCGGCGGCGAGCTCGCCCGCGCGGTCGAGGCCCTGGTCGGCGAGGAGTTCGGCGAGGCCGCCCGCGTACCCCTGGCCGACGGCGCGGACCTTCCACACGCCCTGGCGGCGGTAGAGCTCCAGGGCGACGACGGCGGACTCGGTGTCCAGACCGGTGATGGTGTAGCTGGCGATCTCGGTGCCGTCGGGGCCGGTGACGGCGACGAACGGGGCGGCGACGGCGCCGAAACGGACCGGGGCGGCCGGCCCGATGGGCAGCGCGAGCAGGAGCGTCAGCCGGTGCACGGCGGCGGGCACGGCGTCCAGGTCCACGGTGAGCCGGTGGTCGGCGGTGGCCTGGCGGGAGACCTCGACCCCGGGGAGGGCCGGCTGGGCTGGGTGGGCGACCCATTCGATGCCCGGCACCCGGCCGTCCTCGTCCCCGAGGGCGGCGCCGGCCACGACGGGCTTGCCGGCCGACACCCGGATCTCCAGTCGGGTGTGGGGCAAGGGATGGTTCTGCCCCCGGACCAGCTCGGCCGTCATTGCCTCTGTCCCCTCGGTGGTAAGCGGTGCAGCTCCCGGCGGCCTGGTTGCCTCCGGGAGCTGCTCGTCGGGTGAATACGGTGCCCTGTGCCTACAGATGCGGCAGGATCGACGGCATCAGGTCCTGGAACGTACGCCCGTTGGCCGGGTTGCCCAGGGCGGTCATCTGCCATCCAGACCCGACGCGGTGCACCTTCGCCATGATCTGGGCGGTGTACTGGCCGCCGCCGTCCAGCGTGTAGCGCGCGAGCTCCTGGCCGTTGGTCTCGTCGACGATGCGGCAGAACGCGTTCTGCACTTCCTGGAACGTCTGGCCCGTGAACGAGTTCACCGTGAAGACGATCTGGTCGATGTGGACCGGCACTCGCTGCAGGTCGACGAGGATCGCCTCGTCGTCGCCGCCCTGACCGGCGCCGCCGACGAGGTTGTCACCGGTGTGACGGACCGAGCCGTCGTCGCTCACGAGGTGCCGGAAGAAGACCACGTCCACCGGCTGCTTGTCGGCGAAGAGCACCGCCGAGGCGTCCAGGTCGACCTCCCGGGTGCGCGAGCCGAACAGGCCGCGCCGCGGCGCGGCCTGCCAGCCGAGGCCCATCCGCACCGCGGTGAGGGTGCCGCCGCCCTGCTTCTCCAGGCTGATGGCCTGTCCCTTGGTCAGATTGACGCCGGGACCCCCGGGCGTACCGCCCTTGGATACGTCCACCACGCGCTGTCCCCTCTCCATGGTTCCCCCGCAACCGTCCATGTGTGCGGTTGCCCAGCACCCTACGCAGTCGCGCCGACAGCGCAGGAGACTTGGTCTGTTTTTGTGTCGGTGTTGAAACACACATGCCGGTCCCGACCGGGCCGGATGGGTCAGGCGAGCCCGGCCTCCTTCATCTGCCGCAGCTCCTTCTTGAGTTCGCTCACCTCGTCGCGCAGCCGCGCGGCCACCTCGAACTGCAGCTCCGCCGCCGCGGCGCGCATCCGGTCCGTCATCTCCTCGATGATCCCGGCGAGTTCGGCGGCGGGACGGTCGCTGGTGATCTCGCCCTTCCTGGCTGCCGCTGCCGCCTTGCCGCCCTTGGCCGGCTTGGCCCCCTTGACGCCGTGCGCGGCCAGCGACGGCACCGGCGCCTTGGCGCCCTTGCCGTCCTTCCCCTGGCGGTAGCCACTGCCGAGCAGCTGCTCGGTGTCGACCTCCTCGCGGGCGATGGTCGCCACGATGTCGTTGATCTTCTTACGGAGCGGCTGCGGATCGATGCCGTTCGCCTTGTTGTACGCGACCTGCTTCTCGCGGCGGCGGTTGGTCTCGTCGATCGCCTGCGCCATCGCCGGGGTGATGGTGTCGGCGTACATGTGGACCTGACCGGAGACGTTGCGCGCCGCGCGGCCGATGGTCTGGATCAGCGAGGTGCCGGAGCGCAGGAAGCCCTGTTTGTCCGCGTCGAGGATGGCGACGAGGGACACCTCGGGGAGGTCGAGGCCCTCACGGAGCAGGTTGATGCCGACGAGGACGTCGTACTCACCGGAGCGCAGCTCGCGCAGCAGCTCGACGCGGCGGAGCGTGTCGACGTCGCTGTGGAGGTAGCGGACCTGGATGCCCAGCTCCAGGAAGTAGTCGGTGAGGTCTTCCGCCATCTTCTTGGTGAGCGTCGTGACCAGGACGCGCTCGTCCTTCTCGGTGCGCTTGCGGATCTCGTGCACCAGGTCGTCGATCTGGCCCTCGGTGGGCTTGACGACGACTTCCGGGTCGACAAGCCCGGTGGGACGGATGATCTGCTCGACGAAGCCGTCGGAGCGGGAGAGTTCGTACGTGCCGGGGGTGGCGGAGAGGTAGACGGTCTGGCCGATCCGCTCCTGGAACTCCTCCCACTTCAGCGGCCTGTTGTCGAGTGCGGAAGGCAGCCGGAAGCCGTGCTCGACGAGGGTGCGCTTGCGCGAGGCGTCACCCTCGTACATCGCGCCGATCTGCGGGACCGTCACATGCGACTCGTCGATGACGAGGAGGAAGTCCTCAGGGAAGTAGTCGAGGAGGGTGTTGGGAGCGGTGCCGGGGGCGCGGTCGTCGAAGTGCATCGAATAGTTCTCGACGCCGGAGCAGGAGCCGATCTGGCGGAGCATCTCGATGTCGTACGTCGTGCGCATGCGCAGCCGCTGGGACTCCAGCAGCTTGCCCTGCTTCTCCAGCTCGGCGAGGCGCTCCTCGAGCTCCCGCTCGATTCCGTTGACCGCCTTCTCCATGCGCTCCGGGCCGGCGACGTAGTGGCTGGCGGGGAAGACGTACAGCTCCTGGTCGTCGCTGATGACCTCGCCGGTGAGCGGGTGGAGCGTGGAGAGTGCCTCGATCTCGTCGCCGAACATCTCGATCCGCACGGCCAGCTCCTCGTAGACCGGGAAGATCTCGATGGTGTCGCCGCGGACCCGGAAGGTGCCCCGGGCGAACGCCAGATCGTTGCGCGTGTACTGGATGTCGACGAAGCGGCGCAGCAGCTGGTCGCGGTCGATCTCCTCGCCGACCTTCAGCGGCACCATGCGGTCCACGTACTCCTGCGGCGTGCCCAGACCGTAGATGCACGAGACGGAGGCGACCACGACGACGTCCCGGCGGGTCAGCAGGGAGTTCGTCGCCGAGTGGCGCAGCCGCTCGACCTCCTCGTTGATCGAGGAGTCCTTCTCGATGTACGTGTCCGACTGCGGGACGTACGCCTCGGGCTGGTAGTAGTCGTAGTACGAGACGAAGTACTCCACCGCGTTGTTCGGCAGGAGCTCGCGGAACTCGTTCGCCAGCTGGGCGGCCAGGGTCTTGTTCGGCGCCATGACGAGGGTGGGGCGCTGGAGCTTCTCGATCATCCAGGCCGTGGTCGCCGACTTGCCGGTGCCGGTCGCACCGAGCAGAACGACATCCTTCTCACCTGCGCGGATGCGCTGGTCGAGCTCGACGATGGCCGTGGGCTGGTCACCGCTGGGCTGGTAGGGGCTGACGACCTCGAAGGGCGCCATCGAGCGTTCGATCTGGGAAACGGGCCGCATGGAACCACCGTACGACCCCCACTGACAGCCGGGCGGGATCGGGGGACGTACCCGGCTCGGGGAGGTGCCGGGTACGGGGCTTGCCCGGACCGGTCTCGGCCGGCCCCACCGGCACCGCGCCGGTGGTCGGACCGCGCCCGGGCTGCTCGGACCGGGTTCCGGGTACTCGGACCGGGTTCCGGGTGGTCGACCGGCTCCCGGGAGGTTCAGCGCTGGCGGGAGCGCTGGGAGGAGCGGCGGGACGACCGGGAGGCCGCCGACCAGTTCGCCGGCTCCCCGTACGACGGCAGACGCCGCTGTCCGGGCACTCCCACGCCTGCCGTGCGGCCCCGGAGCGTCCGGCCCCGGGGCAGGGGCCGCTGCCCCGCCGGTGCGCCCATGACCAGCAGCGGATCGAACATGACGACGACGCCGGCGAGGACCAGGAACACCGCGGGGCCCACCAGCATCGGGGCGATGAGCGTTGCGGGAGAGTCGCCGACCGCGGACATCTGCACGGCGCCGTGCAGATGGACGCTGACTGCGGCCATACCGGTGTAGTGCATTCCGCTGACCGCGACGCCCATCACCAGGCTGGCGCCGAGGCTCGGCAGGAAACCGTGGATGGACACGGCGGCCCAGAGGGCGGTGGTGGCTGCCACGACGGCGATCACGACGGACAGGGCGACGGTCGGGGTGTCGTAGTCGAGCCGCCCCTGGAGCCGCATCCCGGCCATGCCCAGGTAGTGCATGGAGGCGATGCCGAGGCCGGTGATGGTGCCGCCGGTGACCAGGGCCATCGCGGTCGCGCCGCGGTAACCCACGATGAAGATCCCGATGCCGGTCATGACGACGGCGACGCCGAGGCTGGCGAACGTGGTCGGCCGGTCGTAGCTGATGGGAGCTTCGGCCACGGTGAAGCCCATCATGGCGACGAAGTGCATGGTCCAGATTCCGGATCCTATGGAGGTGGCGCCGAGCGCCAGCCAGCCGGGCTTGAGGGATCCGCCGTCGCGCACCGATCTCGTGGTACACCGCAGTCCCAGCGCTCCGCCGAGGCAGGCCATGAGGTACGCGACCACAGGCGTGACGAGGCCGTAACTGAATCCGTCGACTGTGCCCTGCATTCCTCTATGCCCTTCGCCCCTTGTGTCGCGGGTGCCTCCATGCGCTCCCGGCGAGGAAGCCTTGCCCGGGGGCGAGAGTATGGCGAGCGGGTCGTCAAGCAAACATCGGGGCCGGGATTTATCCGCGAGGGAACGGTGGAGCGACCGTCTCAGGACGGCGGTTCCGTTCACGTTGTGGCCATCCTGCGCCCGTCGGTGGATTTCCACAGGCCGCAACCGCTGTCGGTGGGCGGCCGTACGGTGGTTCGCATGAACAGCTTCGACTGGACCGTCGTGGAATCGGACATCGGGCCGCTGCTGCTCGCCGTCACCGGGGAGGGGCTGGTGAGCGTGGTGTTCCACGCCGACGAGGCGGTTCGGGACAGGGCACTCGGGCAGCTGGCCGCCCGGCTCGGCGCCGAGCCGGGCGAGGAGGCGCCGGACTCGGCCCGGCTGGCCGAGCCGATACGGCAGCTCGCGGAGTACTTCGCGGGACGTCGCCGGGAGTTCGCGCTGCCACTGGACTGGTCGTTGACCTCCGGCTTCAACCGCCAGGTGCTGCGCGAGCTGGCGGACGGCGTTCCCTACGGGACGGTGGTGGGGTACGGCGACCTGGCCGACCGGGTGGGCCAGCCGGGCGCCGCGCAGGCGGTGGGGGCGGCGATGGGGTCGAATCCGCTGCCGGTCGTGGTGCCGTGCCACCGGGTCGTGGAGAGCGACGGGGGCCTGGGCGGCTTCGGGGGCGGTCGTGAGACGAAGCGGCAGCTGCTGGCGCTGGAGGGGGTCCTGCCACAGCCGCTGTTCTGATGCGGATCCGACGGCAGTGGTACGGCGGCGGAAAGAACCGTCCGACGGCGGGTGAGCGGTCACGGCGGGCGGGAGTGGTCGTGCCGCCCGTTCCTGCGGACCGGGATGTTCCCTACCGATGGGTGTAACTGGCACACTTCGGCGGTGGCCAGTACATCCTCTGACGCGTCCATAGCCTCCGACACCGTCGATCTGCCCGCGCTGCGGCGGCGAACGGCACCCGTGCTGATCGTCAGCCAGATCCTCGGGGGGCTCGGCGTCGCGTCCGGTATCGCGCTTGCCGCCGTGCTCGCGCAGGAGGTCAGCGGGACGGAGGCGCTGTCGGGGCTGGCCCCGACCGCCACGGTCGCCGGGACCGCCCTGCTGTCCATGCCGCTGGCTGCCCTGATGACCGCACGCGGGCGGCGTCCGGGGCTCGTCCTGGCGTATCTGATCGGGGCGGTCGGCGCGGGCGTGGTGGTGCTCGCCGCGGTGCTCGGAAACTTTCCGCTGCTCCTGGTGGGCATGGCCGCCTTCGGGGCGGGCTCCTCGGCGAATCTGCAGGCGCGGTTCGCGGCCGCGGATCTGGCCGAGCCGGACCGGCGGGCCCGGGCCATCTCCACGGTGGTCTGGGCGACCACGATCGGCGCGGTGCTCGGGCCCAACATCGCCGCACCCGCGGGGCGGAGCGTGTCCGGCCTCGGCATACCGGAGGCGGCGGGGCCGTTTCTCTGGGCCGCGGGGGTGTTCCTGATCTCGGCTTTGGTCGTGGCCGTACTGCTGCGACCCGATCCGCTGCTGACCGCGCGGGCGCTGGCGCCGGCCGGGGAGGGCGGGCAGGAGGAGCGCTCGCTGCGGGCGGGTGTGCGGGCGATCCGGGCGTCGGCGAGGGCGCGGCTCGCGCTCGTCACGGTCGCGGTCTCCCACACCGCGATGGTGTCGATCATGTCGATGACCCCGGTCGCACTCAGCCACCACGGGGCCGGGATCGAACTGATCGGCCTCGTCATCAGCGGTCACATCGCGGGCATGTATGCGTTCTCGCCGGTGATGGGCTGGCTGTCCGACCGCCTGGGAAGGCTCTCGGTGATCGGTCTCGCCGTGGGTCTGCTGTCGTGTGCCGCGCTGCTGGCCGGAACGGCGGGGGCGAGTCATGGCCGTACCGCGGCGGGCCTCTTCCTGCTCGGACTCGGCTGGTCCGCGGGCCTCGTCTCGGGCTCCGCCCTCCTCACCGACTCCGTACCGGCTCCCGCCCGCGCCGCGGTCCAGGGCCTCTCGGACCTGACCATGAACGCGACGGCGGGCATCGGAGGCGTCGCGGCGGGCGTCATCGTGTCCAAGGCGAGCTATGGCTGGCTCAACCTCATCGGCGCGTGCCTGCTGCTCCCGTTGGCGGCCCTGGCCGCCCGCCGCGCGCTCGCCCGGCCGCGGCCCGCGGTCAGGGGCGACACGAGCGGATGAGAACGGCGTCCCGGGGCGCCCCGGGACGCCCGGTACGTGCAGCCGGCCGTCACAGGCTGATGTGGTACGCCTTGCGCAGGGTCTCGTGCACCGTCCAGGTCGTACGGTCCCCTTCGCGCAGGACACACGCGTCCCCGGGCCCGACGTCCAGCGTGTCCCCGCCCTCGACCTCGATGGTGGCGCGACCGCTCACGACGACGAAGAGCTCATTGGCCTCGGTGTCGGTGACCACGCCGGGCGTGATCTGCCAGATGCCGCGCAGCTGCTTGCCGTCCTCGGACTCCCACAGCACCTTGCCGGTCACGACCGGCTCCCCGGCGACGATCTGACCGGGGTCGAGCGGTTCGGCCTCCAGCTCGGCGTCCGGGATGTGCACGGCGAACGAAGGGGAAGCGGGCGCGGCGGCTGAATGATCAGAAGTGGTCATGGCGCGTCACCTTAGCGGGCGAATTTGCGGATGAAAGTTCCGCGGTGCCCGGCGAGCCGTCCCGATCATCATCACCGGTCCGGTTCACGTTGGTGGAGACGTCCACACGCGGCACCCACGGCACAGCGCTTACCCGCGTCCCCACCTCGTACAGGAGCGACGACCGATGTCAGCAGTGCGCAAAGGGCGTTGTCTCGCCCTCATGACCGCCGCGGGCCTCCTCTCCGCCCTGGCGGCAGCCGGCCCCACCGCGTCCGCCGAGCCCGTCACCAAGTCCGGCACGGGGCCCGTCACCGAGTCCATCCCACGGTTCGGCACCGAGCCCGTCCCACGGCTCGGCACCGAACCCGTCCCACGGTTCGGCACCGAACCCGTCCCACGGCTCGGCACCGAACCCGTCCCCCTGCCCGCGCCCGGCGCGATGTACAAGGCTGCCTTCGACACCCTCCCCACGCCGCGGCTCACTCCGGACCAGCAGAAGCGCACCGCCGAGAAGGAGGCCGCGGCGGCCAGCTGGTACCGGCGTGCCCTGAACCGTTCGGCCCGGTCCGGCTACGTCCTCTCGGGCGGGAAGCACCAGTCGCAGGAGACGTCGTACTGGTGCGGACCCGCCACCCTCGTCATCACTCAGTCCGCCAAGGACGAGGTCGGCGGCCGGTCGCAGGAGAACGCGGCGGACCTTCTGGAGACCGATTCCAGCGGCACGTCCTGGTACGGCGTCGACATCGACGTGCCGGACCCGACCGGATACCCCATGGCGGACGCGCTGAACTGGCGGCTGCCCGGCGCCAACTACGTGCCCAGGTCGCTGCCGTACAGCCCGGACGGGGACGACATGGAGGCCTTCGCGCAGCACGTCGTCCACGACACCGACAATGACTACGCGATCGCGGGCAACGTCTGGGAGGTGCCGGGCGGCCCGCACCTCGTCGGTCACCCGAACATCGAGATCTTCCACTGGGTGTCGATCGACGGCTACAACAGCGCAACGGGGGGTGGCCAGGTCCGCTATCTCGACCCGGTGGGCGGGGTCAGTACGAGCATGATCTCGTGGGCGGACGGAGTGCCCAAGTCCGCCCGGATCTCGGCCGACACCCTCACGACGGTCATGGGCGGCCGTGGGTACGTCTGGTAGGCGCGCGCTCCCGGCCCTGCTGAGCACGGTGGTGCTGCTCGCGGGGGGCGTGGCCTGTTCGGCCGGGCCCGGGCGCCCCCCGCAGTCGGAACCGGCGCCGTCGCAGCCGACGCCGTCGGTGCTGAAGCCGTCGCCGTCCGCGCCGTCGCACTCGTCGCCGTCAGAGGCCTCGCCGTCACAGGCCTCGCCGTCGGTACTGGACCCTTCGGATCCGGTCGCGGTCGCCCGCGCCGCCTGCGAGACGCCGATGCCCGACAGCTGGCGGACGGCCCTCGCCGCCGGCGAGTTCCGCGCGCCGGCGGGCGAGCGGGCCGTGCTCACCGACGTGGGGCCCGGCGCCCGCTGGACCGTGGTCCAGCTGTCCGGCGGCCGTACGCGCAGGGCCGCGCTCGTCGAGAGGAGCGGGGCCCCGCGCACCCTGCTCAGGTTCACCGACCCCGTCGAGCATCAGCTGCTCGCGGCCGATGTCTCGGCGGACGGGCGATGGACGGCGTTCGCGGTCATGGAGGGCCGTACGCTCGACAGCCCCTGGTCGCTGTACCTGCGGGACGCCGACGGCGGTACGCGCCGGCTGGCCCGGTCCGCGCTCCCCGGCCCGCTCCCGCAGCCCGTCGTACACGACGGAGCGGTCTTCTGGGCGCAGGGAGCGGGCGACGGAAGGGCCACCATCTTCACCGTCCCGGTCCGTCCGCCTGCCTCCGGCGGAGCGCCTCGCGCCCTGCACACGGGGGTCGTCGACGCCCCGTTCGCCGCGGGCGGGCTGCTGGCCTGGCGGGAGGCCGACGAGGACGGCCGTACGACGAGGATGGCCGCCCTGTCGTTCGCCACCCTGCGCCCGGCTCCGCTCCCCGATGTCGTCGCCCGGCTGCGCAACGTGCGCTCGCCCGCTTCCGACGGCACCACGTGGGCGTGGATCGAGGGTGAGCAGGAGCCGACGCTGATGGTCTGGCGGGCAGGGCAACCGGAACCGGTGGCACGGCTGTCCGGGCCACCCACGGCCGAGGGCATCGACCAGCTTCGCACCAGCGGTGAGCTGATCACCTGGCGTACGCCGGAGGCCGCGTACGCGCTGGACCTGCGCACGTCGGCCTACACCCGGATCACCCCCCAGTACGGCTACGCGCAGGCCAGGAGCGGGGCGCTCGCCGTCGCGTACAACCGGGGCGAGGCGAAGGGACCCGATGCTCGCTCCGTCATCCAGATCGCGCGGGCGGACCGGCTGCCGCGGCTGATGGCGCCGGGGAGCTGCGGCTGACCCTGGCTGAGACCCTGGCTGCCCCGGGCTGCCCCCGGCTGAGGCCTGCTGAGGGGCCGCAGGGCCCGAACCAGGCGACGTCCTGGACGGCGACCTGGGTGACGTGCCGGGATGGCGTGCCGGGCGACGTCCTGGTGATCTCATCCCTGGAGAAACGTTTGCGCACGCTGTCGCCGTGCCAGGGATGGGACATGCCCGAGACCACACTGATGCTGTCCGAAGAGGTACGTGACGCGCTCGCCGCACGCCGCCCCGTAGTCGCCCTGGAGTCGACGATCATTGCGCACGGACTGCCGCGCCCGGGCAATCTGGCCGTCGCAAAGGAGCTGGAGTCGCTGGTCAGAAGCGGGGGCGCGATCCCCGCGACGATCGCCGTGCTCGACGGGCGGGCCCATGTCGGCCTGGACAAAAGCCAGTTGGAACGCGTCGCGACGGACCCCGGCGTACGCAAGCTCGGCCATCGCGATCTCGCTCCGGCGCTCGCGACGGGGGCGAGCGGGGCGACGACGGTGTCCGCCACGGCGTTCCTGGCGGCCCGGGCCGGTATCCGGGTATTCGCGACCGGCGGCCTCGGCGGGGTGCATCGCGAGTGGACGGTGACCCAGGACGAGTCGGCGGATCTGCGGCTGCTGGCAACGACAAGGATCACCGTCGTGTGCGCGGGTGTGAAGTCGATCCTCGACGTCCCGGCGACGCTGCAACGTCTGGAGACCCTCGGGGTCGGCATCCTCGGGTACGGCACCGACCGCTTCCCCGGCTTCTATCTGACCTCCTCCGGGGAACCGGTCGACTGGACGGTCCGTACGCCGGAGGAGGTGGCGGACGTGATACGGGCACAGGACGCCCTGGGCGGCCCTGACTCGGCACTGATCGTGGCTCATCCGGTGCCGGAGGACGAGCAGCTGGACCCGCGGCTGCACGACCGGGTACTGGCGGAGGCGCTGGACGAGTGCCGGGAGCGCGGCATCGGCGGGCAGGCGGTCACGCCGTTCCTGCTGGACTATCTGATGCGGCGTACGGAGGGTGCCTCGCTGGAGGCCAATCTGGCTGCGGTGCGCGGGAATGTGCGGCTGGCGGCGCGGATCGCGGCGGCGCTGTGATGCCTCGTGGCGGCGCGGACGGCGCTGAGGCGACCGGCCCTGCTACGGCCCGTGCTGTCACGGCCCGCCCTGCCACGACCGGCCCTGACACGACGGGTCCTGACACGACCGGGGCGCTGCTGGTCATCGGGGACGTGGCGACGGACGTGGTGGCCCGGCACGGTTCGGCGCTCGCGCACGGCACGGACACGGCGGCCGAGATACGCACGCTGCCGGGCGGGGCAGGTGCCAATGCCGCCTGCTGGGCGGCGTACTGGGGCTGTGCGGACGTACGGCTGCTCGGCCGGGTCGGCGCCGATGCCGCGTGCTGGCACGACGTACGGCTGCGCCGGTCCGGGGTGCGCCCGATGCTGATCACGGATGACGAGGCGCCGACGGCGACGGTCGTCGCGCTCGTCGACGCGAGCGCCGAGCGCACCTTCCTCACCGACAGCGGCGCGACGCTCCGTCTCTCCCCCGCGGACTGGGCGCCCGCACTGCTCGACGGGGTCGGCCGGCTCCATCTGTCCGGGTATCTCTTCTTCTCGGACTCCAGCCGGGAACTGGCCACGCTGGCTCTCGCGGACGCGGGCGAGCGGGGCATCCCCGTGAGCGTGGATCCGGCGTCGGCGGGCTTCATCGCGGCCCTCGGCGTGGACCGCTTCCTCTCGGCGACGGCCGGAGCGGAAGTGCTGCTGCCCAACGCGGACGAGGCGCGCCTCCTCACCGGCCTCCCCGATGTCGCCGACGCCGCGGCCAAGCTGAGCCGTCATGTGCCGCTGGCCGTCGTCACGCTCGGCGCCGCCGGGGCGCTGGTGGCGGAGTCGGGCGCGGTGACGGCCCGGGTCCCGCCGGTCCCGGCGACGGCGGTCGACTCGACGGGCGCGGGTGACGCCTTCACCGGCGCGTTCCTCGCGGCGCTCCTGTCGGGTGCGGCCCCGGCGACCGCCGCGGCGGCGGGCTGCCTCGCGGGCGCCCACGCGGTCACCTTCCCGGGCGGCCGTCCTCCGGCGCCCACAGGGCCGGAGTCGTCCTGACCGTGTCCCGCTCCTGCGGGCCGGACCGGCGCGCCGCGGCGGACTCGAGGACTCGAACGCCGAAGCCCCGCGGCCCGGCGCCAGGGCACGCACTCCGAGGCAGGCCCTACCGCCGGTCGCGGTCGGCGACGCCGCCCCATGGGTCGTTCCACGCCGGGTGGCGCGGGTCGTCGGCGCGGACGACGACGTCCGCCGAGTCCGTCGGGGCGACGTCGCGCTCGTACCGTTCGAAGGCGGGGAGTGTCCATGCCTCCTGCGCCCCGGTGCGGCGGCGCAGCGCGCCGTGCGACAGCCGCAGATGCAGTGTCAGGTCGAACGGGAACCAGTGGCCGAGCAGCAGCGGTCCGTGGACCACCAGGACACCGCCGGGCGGCAGTTCGTGGTGCGGGCTGCGTGTCGCGCGGTCGGTGGCCGGGTCCCACAGGTCCGGGAGCACGCGCCCCGACCCGCCCGGCTCCAGCGGCCCGAACACCTCGCGCCAGAGCGCACCCGTGTCGAACCACCCGTCGTAGTACGTGTCGGGGTCCTCGCGGCCGAACTCGTACCGCAGCGAGGCGGGCCGCAGAAACCCGCCCGTGCCGACCACCAGCACCGACCGTCCGCGCACGCGCAGCGCCTCGGCGAGCGCCCCGGCCGCGGCGCCCGTCCCGGCGGCGGGCGCGCCGTCGATGCCGATGCGGAGCCAGGGGCTGCCGTCGTCGGCCTTGGTGTCCGTGACCCGGTCGGCGACGGCCTCGGTCAGCCGTTCCCAGGTGATCGGTTCGAGTCGCACCGTTCCATCATCGCTGCTCACCGATGGACAGCGGGATGCCCGGGCGGGCGGCGAGGGCTGCCCACCGTCTCCGCCTCGCCGTCCCCGCCTCGTCGACTCCGCCTCGTCGTCCCCGCGTCGCCGTCGGCGCCACGGAACACCGCCGGGCGCCGGCGCTCCAGCGGTTCGCCCGGGCCGAGTGCGGCGTCCGGCAGAGTCGCCCTGATCACCGCACGGGCACCGGCATCACAGCGGCCCCACGCCGGCCGAGGCAGCGGTACCGCGCAGCACGGTCGCGAGGGGTCCTTCACCGCGGACGCGGATGCGCCCGTCCCGTACGCCGTCCTCGACGGTGGTGCTGCCCCGGCTGAGGGCGAGACACATGTCCGCGTCCAGTTCGAGACGCGTGACGGGCGCTGAACCTCCGACGGACGCCGGGCCGTCACCGTACACGGGTCCCGCCCCGTCACCGCCGACGTGTACGTGGAACTCGCCCTCGGCAACCCGGACTTCGACGATGTCCGTGACACCCGTCGCCTCCAGGCTGCGCAGCAGCGGCACCGCGAACCAGTGCGCCCGCACCGCGTCCGTGGGCCGCCGGTCGGCCAGCTCGGGGGCTCCCCAGTCGGCCAGGGCGGTGACGACGGGAAGCAAGGCCCGTCCCCGCTCGGTGAGTTCGTAGACGAAGGCGGAGGCGGGCGCGGGAAGCCGGTGCCGCATGGCCAGGCCGTCCCGCTCCATGTCCTTGAGACGGGAGGCGAGGACGTCCGTGCTGACTCCGGGCAGATCGGCGTGCAGATCCGTGTAACGGCGCGGCCCCGCCAGCAGTTCCCGCACGATCAGCAGGGTCCACCGGTCGCCGACGGCGTCGAGGGCGCGGGCGGCGGCGCAGTACTGGTCGTAGCTTCGGCGGCGCGGAGGACGCGCGGAACTCGGCGGAGACGACGGAAGTGACGGCATGCGACGCAGTCTAGACATGTTGTTGGACTTTCCAAGCTCGTACTTGGTAAAACCAAGTAACACAACTTCTGGGGAGGGCACCGCATGGAGTTCCGGCAGTCGAGCAAGCTCAGCGAGGTCTGTTACGAGATCCGCGGCCCGGTGATCGAGCACGCGAACGCCCTGGAGGAGGCGGGACACAGCGTCCTGCGCCTCAACACCGGCAACCCCGCACTCTTCGGCTTCGAGGCGCCGGAGGAGATCGTCCAGGACATGATCCGGATGCTCCCGCAGGCCCACGGTTACACCGACTCCCGCGGCATCCTCTCCGCACGCCGCGCCGTCGCCCAGCGCTACCAGTCCCTCGGCCTCGACGTCGGCGTCGACGACGTCTTTCTCGGCAACGGCGTCTCCGAGCTCGTCACCATGGCCGTCCAGGCACTGCTGGAGGACGGCGACGAAGTCCTCATTCCGGCGCCCGACTTCCCGCTGTGGACCGCCGTGACCACCCTCTCGGGCGGAAGGCCCGTCCACTATCTCTGCGACGAGTCCGCCGACTGGTACCCGGACCTCGACGACATGGCGTCGAAGATCACCGACCGGACCAAGGCCGTCGTCATCATCAACCCCAACAACCCCACCGGCGCCGTGTATCCGCGCGAGATCGTCGAGGGCATCCTCGATCTGGCGCGCCGCCACCAGCTGATGGTCTTCGCCGACGAGATCTACGACCAGATCGTGTACGACGACGCGGTCCACCACAGCGCCGCGGCCCTGGCCCCGGATCTGGTCGTCCTCACCTTCAGCGGGCTGTCGAAGACGTACCGCGTCGCCGGCTTCCGCTCCGGCTGGCTGGTCGTCACCGGCCCCAAGCAACATGCGCGCAGCTATCTGGAGGGGCTCACGATGCTCGCCTCCATGCGGCTGTGCCCCAACGCCCCCGCGCAGTACGCCATCCAGGCAGCGCTCGGCGGACGCCAGTCGATCCACGAACTCACCGCTCCGGGCGGGCGGCTGCGCGAGCAGCGCGACCGCGCGTGGGAGCGGCTCAACGAGATCCCCGGCGTCTCGTGCGTGAAGCCGAAGGGAGCGCTCTACGCCTTCCCGCGCCTCGACCCCGAGGTCCACCCCATCCACGACGACGAGAAGTTCGTCCTGGATCTGCTGCTGCGCGAGAAGATCCAGGTCGTGCAGGGCACCGGCTTCAACTGGCCGCGCCCGGACCACTTCCGGATCCTCACCCTCCCGTACGCCGACGACCTCGACGCCGCGATCAGCCGTATCGGCCGCTTCCTGAGCGGATACCGCCAGTAGGGGCGGCCGCAGACGCGGGTGCGCGGCGGCCCGGCGACGGGGTCGCTCCCGTGCGTCTCCGGCCGGATCCACGGCCGCGGAAACGGGAGCGGGCCCGGAGGCGTAGCCGGCCCCCGGGCCCTGTTGATGCCGCTCACATTCACACGCCGGCACACTTGAGAGCCCGGGTCATTCGTCATTGCGCCGCGTCCTGCCTTTGGACCACCGCGGATCGAGCTCCGCGGGCCGGACTTGAACCGGCAATTCGACGCACCAGGGCCCGGGCCCGGTCGATCCGGCGATGAGCGGCGAATGCTGAGTCTGGAGCGAGAGTCTGAGTTTCATCGCGGCCGGCTACCATCGGCCGCGCGGTTCACGACAAGCTTCAGCTTCAGCTTTGCGCTCCTCGCGCACCCCGGCCGTGGTGCACTGTGGCCGGGGAGTCCATGACGGCTATCCGAAGAGATAGCCGAATACGGCGTCACCCACCCTCTGGTCGGTGACCTCCGCGCCGTTCGCCTCCTCGCGGGCGAACTTCACCGCCTGCTGGAGCTTCTCCACCCGGTCCAGCAGTTCGTTGACACGGCGGGCGGGCAGTGCCCCGGAGAACTTCACGGTGGTCCAGTAGCCGACCGGGATGTCCTCGTAGTACACCTCCACCTGCGCCGGGTGCTTCTCGGTGGCCTCGGCCTTCACGTGGTTGCGGGGCACCTTCTTCGTACGCACCGTCTTGACCGGCTCGGTCTTCCAGGAGTCCGTGGACGGGTCCTGCGACCAGGACTCGGCGGCGTCCAGCACCGGCAGCTTGCGCACAAAGGTGTTGAGGTCCGTGAGCTGCTTCTCCAGGAAGAGGAGATACGCGACGGGTACCTCGCTCACCAGCACCCGCCCGTCGACGGTGATGTCGGCGCGTGCCGTGCAGTTCGCCCAGTCCTTGGTGGCGGTCACATCGAACAGCCGGGTCAGCGTCTTCGCGGTGTCGCGCAGCACGTCCTCGGCCTTGACCTGCACCAGGGTCGACTCGGGCGGCAGTTGCTCGCCCTCCTCGTCCTTCGGCTGGTACGTCCGGGCGATTCCGGCCAGCAGGGCGGGCTTCTGGAGACCGTGATGAGCTGTTGTGAGGTCCTGATGCGCCTTGGACTTGACGCCCTTCTCGACTGCGATGATCTGATTGAGTTTCGCCACGTCCACGAAACTAGCAAGACCAACATCCGGTCTTCGAACGAATATTGGACGGCCCGGCGGTGGCCGCACGGGAGGGGGCGGGGCCCGGTGGAACCTTTGGTGGTCATCGAGCCGCTGAAACGGCGGCACTGCGCCGAGTGCCGGCGGGGTCCGCTGGAGCGGCTCGTGATGGAGTTCAACTCACCGCGCTGTCTGGACTGCGCGGACCTCGGGCACCTGGTCTTCCTGCCCCGCGGGAACGCGGCGCTGACCCGGCGGGCCCGCGAGGCGAGTTCCCTGTGGGCCGTCGTCGTACGGCACAACAAGAGCCGAACGCGATACGAGCGGCAGGGCCTGCTGGTCGAGGAAGCGGCCCTGGCGCGAGCGGAGGCGGCGTGCCTGGCCGACGCGGACGTACGGGCCCGCCGCCGGGCGCGCGACGCGGCGCGGCGGGCTTCGGAGGACGTCCGCTTCACCGCCACGCTCACCGCGGAGATCCTGCGGCTCTTCCCGTCCTGTCCGCTCGACCGTGCCCTGGACATCGCGGCGCACACCTCCGTGCGGGGCAGCGGACGCGTGGGCCGGACCGCGGCCGGCCGCGCCCTGGACGAGGGCGCGGTCACGGCGGCGGTGCGGGCGTCCGTCCGCCACCTGGACACGCCGTACGACGCGCTGCTCATGCAGGGTGTGCCCCGGCACGAGGCCCGCAGGCGCGTCGCACCGGTCATCGAGGCGACGCTCACGGCGTGGCGGGGCCGGACGTCGTAGGCTCGCCGTCACGGGGCCACCAGGGAGTGTCCGGCTGTCGGAGGCGGCCTGATCCAGAAGACAACCCTAGGCGTCGTCGGCCGTGCTTCGGTAGCGGCGGTAGAGGATCGCGCCGCCCAGGATCAGGGCCGCGCCGGCCGGGACCGTGAGGCCGACGACGGACGGGGCACCGGTCTCGGCCAGTTCGACCGGGCTCCGGGGCACCTGATGAACCGGTGCTGCCGGTCTCGCCTTCGGCGGGGTCACCGGCCTCGGCGCGGTCGGGGGCTTCCCGGACGAGTTCGAGGACGAGTTGCCGACGGCCGCGTTGCCGACGCCGACGACGTTGACGGAGTTACCGGTGACATTCACCGGCACATCGACGGGAACCTGGATCCCGTTGCCGGAGAGCACACCGGGAGAATCCTTTCCGCTCCCCTTGGCGACGGCGCCGCCACCGCCGTTTCCTTCGTTCTCGCAGCTGTTGTCGACCGCCGGGTTCAGCAGACCGATCACATTCACGGTGTTGCCGCAGACATTGACCGGGACGTGCACGGGGAGCTGCACGGTGTTCCCGGAGATCAGTCCCGGTGACCCGGCCGCGCGCCCGTGCGCGTCCGAGTCGGCATGGGCCGCCCCGGCCCCTGCCCCGGCCGCGGCGAGGGCGCCGCCGGTGACCATCGCCGCGATCAGACCTGTTCGGCGAATCTGCCTCATGGGTTCCTGCCTTCCGGAGGATGAACACGGGTGCTCACCCGCACCGGAAATAACGCGATGGAGCCATTCGGGTTATGGCCGACAATCGTTTCACCCCATCGAGTGGAGTGATGTCGAACTGCCCTACGCCGTCCGGGTGTTCATGATCCTGCGTCGTAATCCTGAATACGCCGCCCATGATCTCGGTCCGTCAAATCGGTCAGCCGAGCCTCGAGTTCGACCGCGATCTCCTCCACGTCGAGCGTCCGAAGTCTCCGGTCACGCATCAGAACCCGGCCGTCGACGATCGTGGTCAGCACATCCGCCGACCGTGCACTGAAGACCAGAGAAGCGGCCATGTCGTGCATCGGGCGCACATGGGGTCCGGTCAGGTCCACCAGGATCAGATCGGCGCGCCGCCCCGGGGCGAGCGCGCCCACCGTCGCCCGGCCCTCGGCCGGGAAGACCCCGGGCTCGCGTCGCTCACCCAGTCCGACGACCTGCGCGCTCTGCGTGGTCGCGTGGTCCAGTGCCTGGCGTGCCGTCAGCCAGCGCGGGTCCCTCTCCGCCGACTTCTGGACGAGTGCGGTGAGCGTCATGCTCTCCCACACGTCGAGCGTGTTGTTGGACGCCGCTCCGTCCGTGGCCAGGCCGACCGGGATGCCGATCTCACGCAGCGATCTGATGGGCGTCGTGTCCCAGCCGAATTTGAGGTAGCCCTTGGGCGCCGTCGCCACCCCGACCCGGCCGGTGGCCCGCGCGAGGACCGGAAGGTCGCTCTCGACGATGCCGGTGCCGTGCGCCACGAGGATGTCCACATCGAGCAGTCCCGTACGGTGCAGAGTCTCGACGGGCGTACGGCCGTACCGCTCAAGGCTGCTGTCCGTCTGCGCCCGGTTCTCGGCGGCATGGATGTGGACGGGCAGCCCGTGCTCACGCGCCAGCTCTGCTGTGGTCGCCAGATCCGCGTCGTCGACGGTGTACGGGGCGTGCGGCGCCAGGGAGGTGGTGATCCGGCCGCCTGCGTCACCGTTCCGGCGCAGCGCGAAGCCGAGGGAACGCTCACGCCCTTTCGCGCCCTGGCTGGAGAAGTACACCCAGCCGAGGTTGGCGCGCAGCCCGCTCCGTACGACGGCGTCGGCGACGCGGTCCATCGAGAAGTAGTGGTCGGCGAAGGCCGTGACCCCGCCCCGGATCATCTCCGCGCAGGCGAGCAGCGCTCCGAGCTCCACGACCTCATCGGTGAGGTTGCTCTCGATGGGCCAGACCCAGTCGTTGAACCACTCCTCGACGGGAACGTCCTCGGCGATGCCGCGCAGGGCCACCATCGAGGCGTGGGTGTGGCAGTTGATCAGCCCCGGCATGGCCAACTGGCCACGGGCGTCGATCCGTTCGCGGGCGGGCAGTCCGGCGACGGCGCCGGAGGAGGAGACGTCCGCGATGACCCCGTCACGTACGACGACGGCCCGGTCCTCCTCGAACCGGATCGCGCCGTCCGCACCGTGCAGGAGCGCCGTGCATCCCTCGACGACGAGATCCGCGGGGCCGTCCGCCTGCTCCGCACCCGCCATGTCGGAGAGGTCACCGGCTCCGGTCAACGCCGTCCCCGCGATTGACGTTCATGCCTCCGACCGGACCCGTTTGCACCACGACGCTGTGCTGGGCCTCTCCGCTGAATTCGTTGTGCACCTGGGTGGTCCGAGGCGCGGCCGGGGGCTCGGGCGTCAGCTCGTCGAGAAGCGCACGGAGTTCGGCCGCGCTCTCGGGGTCCGCCCGCAGGGTGCGGCGCATGCGGTTGCGCCACTCGGCGGTGATGTCGGCCGCCGTCTGCTCCTCGGCCCCCTCCTCGACCAGTTCGGCGTGGGCGATATCGAGGTCCGCGGCGACGCTCTCCTCGTCCGCGGTGCCGTGCCGGGCGAAGAACGCAACCATCCGCTCCCTGGCCCGCGTCCACCCGTCGGTCGCCATCTGCTGGACGAGCGCGGTCGCTCCCGCTGTCGCCAGCGCCATCAACTCCGCTTCCATCAGGCTCCCTTCAGCGGCTCCCCCGGCTGTCGGACGAGCTTTCCGAGCGTACCCGTCAGCGGCCGAGCAGCGTGGTGAGCGCCCCGACCGGGTCCTGGTCGGGTATGCCGCGGGGCCACCAGTCCTCGCGGCCCGGGTCCGATTCGTACCCGTACCAGAGGCCGTCGCGTCCCAGGCGCAGCTGCAGGGAGGTGGTGGAGAGGCGGTTGCGCCGGGGGCGGAAGTGCGGGAAGTCCGCGGCGATCAGGGCGGGGCGGGCCCGGTCGAACGGCCCGGCCGGCGGGTCCCACTCCTCCTCCAGGACGGCCAGCCCCGCGAGGCATCCCTGCCGCCAGGCGGCCACGGCGCGGGCGAGATCGGTGACGGTGCGGTCGGTGGCCCGGGCGAGCGCGGTGTACAGGGCGCGGGTGGATGCGGTGAGGCCGGAGCCGGGGTGCGCGGCGGCGAGCCGGACGGCGTCCTGCCAGAGGGTGAGGCCGGCGATGGGGTCCTGGCCGGTCTGGACGGTGGCGAGTGCGCGGGCCGCGGCCTCGGTGGCGAGGAGGTCGAGGGCGAGCGCATCGAGACGGTGGTGACCCTGGCCGAAGGCTGAGTGGCCGAAGGCTGAGGAAGCATCCGGGGATCCGGCGGTCTGCGGGTAGACCGGCGGGCGCCCGGGGTGCGGGGGCACGGGCAGTGGGGCCGGAAGGGGTGGCAGCGTTCGCGGGGCGAGGGCCTCGCGCGCGGTGACCGTCGCGAGGACCGGCGTGGTGCCGTGCCCCTGCTCCGTGGTCCGCTCGGCCGCCGCGGAGATGGTCGCGTTGCGCCGGGTGAGCTCGGCGAGGATCTCCTGCTCGCCGCGCCCGCGCATCAGGAACAGCACGAACGGGTCCTCGTCGAGGATCCGTGCCGTCTGGTAGCAGAGGGCGGCCGCATGCTTGCAGGGGAAGCCGTCGTCGGGGCAGGAGCAGTCGGGAATCAGATCTCCTGGAGCCGGCAGCAGGTCGGCGGCGTCCGCGAGGGCGTGCGGGACGTCCTTGTCGAGCAGGGCGGCGATGTGGTCGGGCCGGGCGGCCGCCAGGCCGAGCAGCCGGTCCCAGTCGGCGTCGCCGAGGGTCCGCAGCCGGATCTCCGTACGGTACGGGCGCGGCCGGGTGCCGTGGACGTACGCCGTGACCCGGCCGGGCGTGACGGTGATCGCGTCGACCTGGCCGCGTCCGGCATAGGCGCGGCCACGGGCGAGGCGGGCCGGATCGAGGGCGGTGTCCTCCAGCGCGTCCACCCAGGCGTTGCCCCACCAGGACGCGGCGAAGGTCTGCTCGCCGGAGCGCGGGGCGAGCGCCGGGAACGTGCGCCGACGGTCGTCCGGCCGGCGCAGGGCGTCCCGGCGGAGCCCCGCCCTGCGGCGCGGGTCCTGCGCACCACGGGGGCGACCGGGCAGCTCGGGGCTCATGACGGCCTCCTCAGGGAGACGAGATCGGCCAGTTCCCGGTCGCTGAGCTCGGTCAGCGCCGCCTCCCCGGAGCCGAGCACCGCGTCCGCCAACGCCCGTTTGGAAAGCAGCATTTCGGCGATACGGTCCTCGACCGTGCCCTCCGCGATGAGGCGGTGGACCTGCACGGGCTGGGTCTGGCCGATTCGGTAGGCCCGGTCGGTGGCCTGGTCCTCCACCGCCGGGTTCCACCAGCGGTCGTAGTGGACGACATGGCCGGCACGGGTCAGATTCAGCCCGGTGCCGGCGGCCTTGAGGGAGAGGACGAAGACGGGGATCTCGCCGGACTGGAAGCGGTCCACCATCCGGTCCCGGTCCGCCACCGGGGTGGCGCCGTGCAGCAGCTGGGACGGGATCGCCCGGGCCGCGAGGTGTGCGGAGATGAGCCGCGCCATCGACACGTACTGGGCGAAGACCAGCACCGACCCGTCCTCCGCGAGGATCGTGTCGAGCAGCTCGTCGAGGAGCGCGAGTTTCCCCGAGCGGGCGGTGAGGCGGGCGGCGTCCTCCTTCAGATACTGCGCCGGGTGATTGCAGATCTGTTTGAGCGAGGTCAGCAGCTTCATGACGAGGCCGCGGCGCGCCATGCCCTCGGCGCCCTCGATCTGCGCCATGGTCTCGCGCACGACCGCCTCGTACAGCGATGCCTGCTCCCGGGTGAGTGGCACGGGATGGTCGGACTCCGTCTTGGGCGGCAGCTCCGGCACGATGCCGGGATCGCTCTTCTTCCGGCGCAGCAGGAAGGGACGGACGAGGCGGGCGAGCCGCTCCACGGCCGCCTCGTTCTCGATGTGCTCCTGGTTCTCGACGGCGCGGGCGTGACGGGCCCGGAAGGACTTCAGCGGGCCGAGCAGCCCGGGCGTGGTCCAGTCGAGGAGAGCCCAGAGCTCGGAGAGATTGTTCTCCACGGGGGTGCCGGTCAGGGCGACTCTCGCCGGGGCGGGGATGGTGCGCAGCGCCTTGGCGGTCGCGGAGAAGGGGTTCTTGACGTGCTGCGCCTCGTCCGCGACGACCATGCCCCAGTCCCGGCCGGCCAACTCGGCCGCGCTCGTGCGCATCGTGCCGTAGGTGGTGAGGACGAAGCCGTCAGGGCCGACGTCGAGGCTGCGCTCCGGGCCGTGGAAGCGGCGCACGGGCACGGCCGGCGCGAAACGGGCGATCTCCCGCTGCCAGTTGCCGAGCAGCGAAGCCGGGCAGACGACGAGCGTGGGCGCGCTGCGGTCGTGGTGCCCGGCACGCTGCTCGGCACCGGGTCGGACAGCCTGCCCGGCACCGTATCGGACACGCTCGGCGCCGTGCTGGACAGCCTGCCCGGCACCGTGTCGCACACGCTGCTCGGCATGGAGCCGGGCACGCTGCTCGGCGCGGTGGAGATGGAGTGCGATCACCGTGACCGTCTTGCCGAGGCCCATGTCGTCGGCGAGGCAGCCGCCGAGTCCGAGCGAGGTCATCAGATCCAGCCAGGCGAGGCCGCGGAGCTGGTAGTCGCGCAGGGTGGCGTCGAGGCCCGTCGGCTGGGCGAGGGCGGCGGGGCCCTCGGTGAGGCGGTCGCGCAGAGCGGCCAGCGCACCTTCCGGAACGGCTTCGACCGTCTCCCCGTCCACCTCGGCGCTACCCGTGAGCGCCACGGCCAGCGCGTCCACGGGCTCCAGCAGCCCCAACTCCCGTTTGCGCGCCTTGCGCACGAGGTCGGGGTCGACCACGACCCACTGGTCGCGCAGCCGGACGATGGGGCGGTGCGCCTCGGCGAGCGCGTCCATCTCGCGCTCGGTCAGCGGGTCCCCGTCGAGAGCGAGCTGCCAGTTGAACCTGAGGAGCTGCTCGCTGTCGAAGAACGGGGTGCCGTCGGTGGCGGAGCCGGGAGCGGGCGGCCGGACGACGGCGGCCGCGCTGAGCGTCCGGGCCAGCTCCTTGGGCCAGTGGACGGCGACTCCGGCGGCGACGAGGCGGGCCGTGGCCTCGCCCAGCAGTTCGTACAGCTCGTCCTCGGTGAGCGGCAGCACGTCGGGGACCTCGCGCTCCATGAGCCGGCCGAGCGGTGGCCACACGCGGGCCGCCCGGCGCACGGCGAGCACGGCGTCGATACGGGCGCGCGGCCCGAAGTGCTCGTCGCCCTCGCCCGCCCAGAGCCGGGCGGCGTCGAGGACGAGCGTCGGATCGGCGAGGCTGTGCACCTGGAGGAGAGCGGCGCCCGCCTGCCGCTCGTCACCGCCTTCCTCGGCCAGGTCGAACAGTTCGTAGGCCGACAGGTCGAGGCGGAGCGAGATCCGTACGCCCGCGTCCATCCCGGCCGCGACCTCCGCCGCCCAGTCACGGGCGTCCGGCAGATGCTGCGGCGCCATGGCGGCGAACGGCCGGCCGGCCGCGTGCTCGGCGGCCGGGGTACGGGGCAGGGTGTCCGCGACCGCGTCCAGGAACGACCTGATCAGGGCTTCGGGGTCGGGCAGCTGAAGGGGGCGCAGGTCCGGCAGCGGGGTGGCGTGCGCCTCGGGAGGCATGGCGGCGGCGATCGCCCGGAGCTGGGCGATGTCCTCCGCGTCCAGCGGGCCCGCCCGCCAGGCGTCGTGGTCGTCGGCGGTCAGACCGGGCAGCAGCCGGCCACGCGCGGCCAGCTGCAGGGCATGCAGGGCGGCGGCTCCCCAGCATGCGGCGGCGGGGTGGGCCGCCGCGTCGTGGCGGGCGCGGACAAGCACCGGTACGGCGTCGGCAACGCGGAGCAGCACGGCGGGGACGGTGCGGCTGCGGACGGTCTTTCCATGCGGCCGTACGACCGTCAGCTCGCCGGGCTCGCCGGCACCTCCGTACTCTCCGGACTCGCCGGCACCTCCGTACTCTCCGGACTCGCGGGCGCCCCCGTACCCGCCGGCGCTCCCGGCCTCACCGGCCACCCCGAGAGCAGCGGTCTCGACCGGAAGCGCGCCTCCGTCCGGTCTCCAGAAGGCGACCCGCCCTTCTCGCGGCAGCACGGCCGGCACGAACACCGCGGCACAGGTGTGCAACACGTGCGGGGCACCTCCCCTCCCACTCACCGGTCGAGTCCTTGGAACCACGACCATACGGGCGGGGTCTGACAATGCCCCTCAGCGCCCTCCGACCTGCGCGGTGACGATCACCTCGGCCTGTCGACCGCGTCCTGAGGGTCCACCTCACGTTCCAGCGACGTATCCGTTGCTTCCTCCGACGCCTCCGGCAGGTCCGACACCGGCAAGTCCAGGCTCGCCAGCGCCGCCAGCCCTTCCAGCGCCGCCGGCTGCTGCTCGTCCAGTTCCTTCGACGTGGCGGGCTCGTTCGACGTGACCGGCACGTTCGACGAGTCGGCCTGCGCCGAGGCCTGTGCCGCGGCCTGCGGAGCGGCCTCCGAAGCGGCCTCCGAAGCGGCCTCCGGGGCGACCTGCGAGCCACGCTCCAGGAACCGCAACAGCTCCACCGGAATGGGCAGCACCAGCGTGGAGTTCTTCTCGGCGGCCACGGCCATCACCGTCTGAAGCAGCCGCAGCTGCAGCGCCGAGGGCGCGTCGGCCATCTGGTGCGCCGCCTCGGCCAGCTTCTTCGATGCCTGGAGTTCCGCGTCGGCGTTGATGACCCGGGCCCGGCGCTCCCGGTCGGCCTCCGCCTGCCGAGCCATCGAGCGCTTCATCGTCTCCGGCAGCGACACGTCCTTGATCTCCACCCGGTCGACGCTCACTCCCCACCCGAGTGCCGGGCTGTCGATCATCAGCTCCAGGCCCTGGTTGAGCTTCTCCCGGTTGGACAGCAGATCGTCCAGTTCGCTCTTTCCGATGATCGAGCGCAGCGATGTCTGGGCCATCTGCGAGACGGCGAAGCGGTAGTCCTCGACGCTGATGATCGCATCGGCCGCGTCCACCACCTTGAAGTACACGACGGCATCCACCCGGACCGTGACGTTGTCGCGCGTGATGCCCTCCTGGGCGGGCACCGGCATGGTCACGATCTGCATGTTCACCTTGTGCAGCCGGTCCACGATCGGAACGATCATGGTGAATCCCGGCTCGCGCACACGGCTGCGAAGCCGCCCGAGACGGAGCACCACGCCCCGTTCGTACTGCTTGACGACCTTGGCCGCGGCCAGTCCGTACACCAGGAGGGCGGATCCTGCCGCCACACCCGCCGCCACCAGCTCTTCGACCATTACGGCACCCCCTGCCGTCCGCTCGGTCCCCGCTTCAACGGTATTCCTGTCGTGACCCCCGGTCGAGCGTCCGGATCCCCTGTGCGGCTGCACCTGGGGTGCCGCCGTGCCGGTTGTCCGGCAGGGTGGCGAGCACGAGTCCGGCACCACAGACGAGGACCAGCCATGTCCGATCACCGGCGTCCCGGCATCGCCGCCGGGGCAGTGCTCCTGACCCTCGCCGTCGCGGGCTGTTCCGGCCTTGGCCGGACCGCGTTGGGCACCGTCAACTACCAGACCGAGGGGGGCCAGGCCGTCACGGTGTCGAACCCCGAGGTCGACGGGTGTCACGAACTCTCGGCGGGCGGTGCCTTCCGGATCGAGAACGCCACCCTGGTCGACCTCGTCGCTTACCCGACGCCGGACTGCAAGGGCGGCGACTCGGCGTACATCCCGACGACGCTGTTCGACAACATCGCTCCCGGTACGTCGCCCTGGCGCAGCTACGGCTTCGTCCACTGAGCCAGGGACAGCGAGAGAGGACGGGGAGCAGGGACGGGGTGGGGGACGGCCGGGCTACGCCCGTCGGCGGACGAGCGCGACGAGCTCGGCGTTGTGCTGCCGCCTGACCCAGGCGATGACGACGAGCGGCACCGCCACCAGCACCGGAGTGATCGCGTACTGCCCGTCGAAAACGGTCAGCTGGGTCACGAACGCGCCGATCATCAGCCCGATCAGCGCCAGCGCGGAGATCCCGGAGAGGACCGGGATCACCAGGGCCACCGCACCGGCCAGCTCCAGGGCGCCGGTGGTGTACATGAACCAGTCGCCGAAGCCGATCTTGTCGAAGGCCTCCGTGGCGGAGGAGTGAGCGATGAGCTTCGGCACGGCGCTGGGGATCGCGAGGAACAGGGCGAGAACGATCTGCAGTGTACGGACGGTGAGGTGCGTGCGGCGGCTGATCCCGGCGGTCCCGACGGAGGCGGGCGCGGAGGTGGCGGCGGACATGGAGATCTCCCTCGGACGAGCGTTCTGTGTGGGCATCGCGTGCCGACGATCCGTGCACGCACCTTGCGCAGGCACTGCGCGCACACATTCCGTGCACGCGTTCCGTGCAAGCACTCGGATTCGCTTTCACAGAGTCAGACCGAGAACGCCCTCCGAACTCATCGCTGTTCGCACCATCGTCCGGACTTTCCGGGTGCGGCCGGGCCCTCCGGGTACATCCTGGAGTGGAAGAGGCGATTGCCATGCGCACTGGGAGTGAACCCACGACCGCACGCAGTCCCCTGCGGCTGCGGTTCTGGTTGAGTGTATGGGGCCTGATCTGGGCCGTTGTGGGCCTAGGTACCTTCGCGGTCACGGGGCACCCCGGCTGGGCGATCACCTGCGCGGTGCTCTGCGTGATCATCATGGCCGATCTGCTGTGGGTGGTGCACCGTCTCCACCAGGGGCCGCATTACCAACCCGGCCCGGACATCCCTCCGTACGAACCGGACCGCGGCGGTCCACGAGCACGCCACTAGTACACCGCCGGCACACACCTGAGGCGCGACGCTGAAAGGCGCTGCTCGAACCCGCCGCGCAGCGGCGGGTCACGCCTCGAAGCGCGCCGCTGCCACGTACTCGGGCTTGGGGTCGAGCGCCGCCGCCAGCCGGAAGTGGCGCAGGGCCTCGTCCGGCCGGCTGGTGCGTTCGAGGGTGCGGGCGAGCGCGAAGTGGGCGTAGGCGTTGTCCGGTTCGCGCTCCACGATCAGGCGGAACTCACGCTCGGCGGAGCGGAGCATGGCCGCCGCGAAGTAGGCACGGGCCCTCAGGAGGCGGGCCGCGAAGCTCTCGGGATGGGCCGCGATCACCGAGTCGAGCAGCTTCACCGCACCGCGCGGGTCCCGCGCCGCGAGCAGTTGCTCGGCCGCGCGGAAGTCGATGACGTGAGTCTCCGGGTTCGTCTCGGGCACGCTCGCATCCTTCCCAACGCTTCGCGGATTCAACATGCCGCGCCACATCGGTATTCCGATGATCACGGCAGTCGTCCGGCGATCACGAAGCTCAAGTCGATGCGGTGCGCCCATGGCCGGGCAGGACGATCTCGCGCGGGTCGCCGCGGTCGCACGAGATCCCGGCCGTGGAGCCGCGGAGCCGCGGACGGAGCCGGGGCGCAGCGTCAGCCGCGACGCGCGCGCTCGGTCAGGTCCCCCCAGACCTTCCGTACCTGAGGTTCCAGCGCTTCGAGCGGCCCGTCATTGTCGATGACGAGGTCGGCGATGGCGCGCCGCTGCTCACGCGTGGCCTGAGAGGCCATCCGCGCCCGTGCCTCGGACTCGGTCATTCCACGGAGCCGTACGAGCCGGTCCAGCTGGGTCTCCGGTGCCGCGTCCACGACGACGACCAGGTCGTAGAGGGGGGCCAGAGCGTTCTCGGTGAGCAACGGTACGTCGTGGATCACCACCGAATCCGGTCCCGCCGCGGCCTCCAGCTCCGCCGACCGCGCCCCGACGAGCGGGTGCACGATCGCGTTGAGCTGCGCCAGCCGGTCGGTGTCCGCGAACACGATCGAGCCGAGCTTCGGACGGTCCAGGGTCCCGTCGGCGGTGAGGATCTCCGGCCCGAACGCCTCCACGACGGCCGCGAGCCCGGGCGTCCCGGGTTCGACCACCTCGCGAGCGATCTTGTCGGCGTCGATCAGCACGGCTCCGTACGAGACGAGGAGCCGGGACACTTCACTCTTGCCGGCGCCGATCCCGCCGGTCAGGCCCACCTTCAGCATGAGCGGAAGCTTAGGCCCTGTCGGGTGGATCTTGCCGGGCCTAGGAGTCGCCCTCCCGTTCGGCCAGGAACCGCTCGAACTCGCGGCCGATCTCGTCTGCGGAAGGCAGATCCACCGGCTCCGCGACCAGGCTGCCGCGCGACTCGACGCCGGCGATGGCGTCGTATTGATGCTCAAGCCCCTGCACCAGGGCCACCAGCTCTTCGTCACCCTCGCCGATCTGCCGGTCGATCTCGGTCTGGGTGCGCTGTGCCTGCGTGCGCAGGGCGTGTGCGACGCCGGGCAGGACCAGTCCGGTGGCGGCGGTGATCGCCTCCAGGGCGGTGAGCGCGGCATCGGGGTAGGTGGAGCGGGCGACGTAGTGAGGTACGTGCGCGGCGACACCGAGGACATCGTGCCCGGACTGCATCAGCCGGTACTCGACGAGCGACTCGGCGCTGCCCGGCACCTGGGCTTCGTCGAAGGGGCTGCGGTGGCCCGGCATGAGATCCGTGCGGTTGCCGTGCGGCGTGATGCCGACCGGGCGGGTGTGCGGCACCCCCATGGGGATCCCGTGGAAGTTCACCGAGAGGCGTACGCCCAGACGCTCGACGATCTGCCGGACGGCGACGGCGAACCGCTCCCACTCGACATCGGGTTCGGGTCCGGAGAGCAGCAGGAAGGGTGCGCCGGTGGCGTCCTGGACCAGCCGGACCTCCAGGGCCGGGGTCTCGTAGTCCGTCCAGCGGTCGCGCCGGAAGGTCAGCAGCGGGCGGCGCGCCCGGTAGTCCACGAGCCTGTCGTGGTCGAAGCGGGCGACGACTTGGTGCGGAAGCGAGTCCAGCAGCGTTTCGACGATCTGTTCGCCGGTCTCACCCGCGTCGATGTATCCGTCGAAGTGGTACAGCATGGCCAGCCCGGCCGACTCCTGCGCGAGGGCCACGTCGACGACTGCCAGGCCCTTCTGATCCCACTCGTACAAACCCTGCGGATCAAGCACGATTACCGCCCCTCCTCCATGTCACATCTGCCAACATCACGGCGGGTGCGGTCATTCCCGGGGCGGGTATCCGATCCGTCGTCGTCGGCCTGGACGAACCGGCTGGGCGCGAGTCCTTGAGTGCGAGTCCGTACGAGTCCTTGAACAGGAGTCCTTGAACAGGAGTCCTCGAGCACGGGCGATGAGCACGGGCGATGAGCACGAACAGTGAGCACGAACAGTGAGCACGAGTGAGGCCCGCTCCCCCGAAGGGGAGCGGGCCTCATTCAGCTGCTGTCAGCCGTGCGGCAAGCGCTGGAAGCGCTCGGCGTCAGAGCGTCAGCTCTGGCCGCCCGCCAGCTTCTCGCGCAGGGCAGCCAGGGCCTCGTCGGAGGCCAGGGCGCCGGAGGTGTCGTCCGACTCCGAGGAGTACGAACCACCGGTGGCACCGGCAGCGGCCGGAGCGGCCTGGCCACCCTCGGCAGCGGCGGCCTCGTCGGCCTCGCGGCTCTTGATGACCTGCGCCTGGTGCTGCTCGAAGCGCTGCTGCGCCTCGGCGTACTGGCGCTCCCACTCCTCGCGCTGCTTCTCGAAGCCCTCGAGCCAGTCGTTGGTCTCCGGGTCGAAGCCCTCGGGGTAGATGTAGTTGCCCTGGTCGTCGTAGGACGCGGCCATGCCGTACAGGGTCGGGTCGAACTCGACCGACGCCGGGTCGGCACCGAAGGACTCGTTGGCCTGCTTCAGGGACAGCGAGATCCGGCGACGCTCGAGGTCGATGTCGATGACCTTGACGAAGATCTCGTCGTTGACCTGGACGACCTGCTCCGGGATCTCCACGTGGCGCTCGGCCAGCTCGGAGATGTGGACCAGACCCTCGATGCCCTCGTCCACGCGGACGAACGCACCGAACGGAACCAGCTTCGTGACCTTGCCCGGGACGACCTGGCCGATCTGGTGGGTGCGGGCGAACTGCTGCCACGGGTCCTCCTGCGTCGCCTTCAGCGACAGGGAGACACGCTCGCGGTCCATGTCGACGTCGAGAACCTCGACGGTGACTTCCTGGCCGACCTCGACAACCTCGGACGGGTGGTCGATGTGCTTCCAGGACAGCTCGGAGACGTGGACGAGACCGTCGACGCCACCCAGGTCCACGAAGGCACCGAAGTTGACGATCGAGGAGACGACGCCGGAACGGACCTGACCCTTCTGCAGGGTGGTGAGGAACGTCTGGCGGACCTCGGACTGGGTCTGCTCCAGCCAGGCACGGCGGGACAGGACCACGTTGTTGCGGTTCTTGTCCAGCTCGATGATCTTCGCCTCGAGCTCCTTGCCGACGTACGGCTGGAGGTCGCGGACGCGCCGCATCTCCACGAGGGAGGCGGGGAGGAAGCCGCGGAGGCCGATGTCGAGGATGAGACCACCCTTGACGACCTCGATGACGGTACCGGTGACGATGCCGTCCTCTTCCTTGATCTTCTCGATGGTGCCCCAGGCACGCTCGTACTGCGCGCGCTTCTTCGAGAGGATCAGGCGGCCTTCCTTGTCCTCCTTCTGGAGGACCAGGGCCTCGATCTCGTCGCCGACGGCCACGACCTCGTTCGGGTCGACGTCGTGCTTGATCGAGAGCTCGCGGCTCGGGATGACACCTTCGGTCTTGTAACCGATGTCGAGCAGGACCTCGTCCCGGTCGACCTTCACGATGACGCCGTCGACGATGTCGCCGTCGTTGAAGTACTTGATCGTCTCGTCGATCGCGGCGAGGAAGGCTTCCTCGTTACCGATGTCGTTGACCGCAACCTGCGGGGTGGTGGCGGTGGTCTCGGTGCTGCTCGTCATGTGGGAAAGGGCTCCGGTACGGACATTGAAGTCGTAGGTACTGCTACGCCGAGAGCCCGTATCGCAGCTGAAGAAGCCGGACAGCCAAGGAAGCGCCAACCCGAGAGGAAAGGCGCCTCGAAAACCGAGGGGACATACAACAGATGCGAGCGCGGCCTGCTACGTCTGAGGCGCGCAAGCCCGCAGCGCAACCTTTAGCATAAGGGCGCGGCAGGGCACGGTCAATGCGCGAAGGCCCCCACCCGGGGCGGATCGTCGCATACCCGGCACAACTAAGGTTTGCCGAGGCCACGATGGCCACGCCTCGCTCGTCCGCGACACGTCCGCGGCGCTTCCCGGCGAGGTCTCAGCAACGTACAACGACGGGCGAGATGATCCAAGAGTACGAACCGGAAGCGACCCGGCGTGACGCCGGTGACGCGGAGAGCAGCCGGGCGAGTCGTGGCTGGTGGGACCGGAACGCGGACGAGTACCAGAGCGAGCACGGGACGTTCCTGGGCGACGACCGGTTCGTGTGGGGTCCGGAGGGGCTGGACGAGGCGGACGCGGCGCTGCTGGGTCCCGCGGAGTCCCTCAGGGGGCTGGACGTCCTGGAGATCGGCGCGGGCGCGGCGCAGTGCTCGCGCTGGCTGGCGGCGCAGGGCGCGCGGCCGGTGGCCCTGGACCTCTCGCACCGCCAGCTCCAGCACGCACTGAGGATCGGCGCCGACGGCGTGTCGCTCGTGGAGGCGGACGCGGGGGCGCTGCCCTTCGCCGACGCCTCCTTCGACCTGGCGTGCTCGGCGTACGGGGCGGTGCCCTTCGTCTCCGACCCGGTGAAGGTGTTCCGTGAGGTGCGGCGTGTCCTGCGGCCGGGCGGGCGGTGGGTCTTCTCGGTCACGCATCCGATCCGCTGGGCGTTCCCCGACGAGCCGGGCCCCGAGGGGCTGAGTGTGGCCGCCTCCTACTTCGACCGCACGCCCTACGTCGAGCAGGACGAGCAGGGGCGTGCCGTGTACGTGGAGCACCACAGGACGATCGGCGACCGGGTGCGGGACGTGGTGGCCGGGGGCTTCCGGCTGGTGGACCTGGTCGAGCCGGAGTGGCCGGCCTGGAACAGCCAGGAGTGGGGCGGCTGGTCGCCGCTGCGCGGGAATCTGATCCCGGGCACGGCGATCTTCGTCTGCGTACGAGACTGAGTGCGTGATCCGCGAAGACGCCCTGGCTCAGCTGCCTGTCCGTACGGCCCTGCCCGCTCTGGAGCGGGCACTCGACACGCACGGGACCGCCGTGCTGTGCGCGCCGCCCGGGACGGGCAAGACGACCCTCGTACCGCTCGCGCTGGCCGGGCTGTCGGGTGGCGCGGCGCGGAGCGCTTCCAGCAGGGCCGGCGCCCGGGTCGTGGTCGCGGAGCCGCGGCGGATCGCGGCACGGGCGGCGGCGAAGCGGATGGCGTGGCTGCTGGGTGAGAAGGCCGGCGGCCGGGTCGGGTTCACCGTGCGCGGCGAGCGGGTCGTCGGGCGGGACACGCGGGTGGAGGTCGTCACCACGGGTGTGCTGCTGCAGCGGCTGCAGCGCGACCAGGAACTGGCCGGTGTCGATGCGGTGATCCTCGACGAGTGCCACGAGCGGCATCTGGACGCGGACACGGTGGCGGCGTTCCTGCTGGACGTACGGGCGGCGCTGCGGCCGGAGCTGCGGCTCGTGGCGGCCTCGGCGACCACGGACGCCCAGGGGTGGGCGCGGCTGCTCGGCGACGCGCCGGTCGTGGCGGCCGAGGGGGTCGCGCATCCCGTGGAAGTGGTGTGGGCTCCCCCGGCCCGGCCCGTGCGGCCGCCGCACGGGATGAGGGTGGATCCGGCACTGCTGGCGCACGTGGCGTCGGTGGTCCGGCGGGCGCTGACCGAGCGCTCGGGCGATGTGCTGTGTTTCCTGCCGGGTGTCGGCGAGATCGCACGGGTCGCCGGACTGCTGTCGGACGTGGACGCCGAGGTGCTGCAGGTGCACGGGCGGGCGCCGTCGGCGGTGCAGGATTCGGTGCTGGCCGGCTCCGCCGCCGGCCGCCGGGTCGTGCTGGCGACGTCGGTGGCCGAGTCGTCGCTGACCGTGCCGGGGGTGCGGGTCGTGGTGGACTCGGGCCTTGCCCGGGAGCCGCGTACCGACCATGCGCGGGGCATCGGCTCGCTGACGACGGTACGGGCCTCGCAGGCTGCGGCCCGTCAGCGCGCGGGCCGGGCGGGCCGCGAGGCGCCGGGCGCGGTGTACCGCTGCTGGTCCGAGGCGGAGGACGTCCGGCTGCCCCGCTTCCCCGCGCCGGAGATCCAGGTCGCGGACCTGACCGCGTTCGCCCTGCAGGCGGCCTGCTGGGGCGATCCGGACGCCGCCGGTCTCGCCCTGCTGGACCCGCCGCCGGCCGGGGCGATGGCCGCGGCCCGCTCGGTCCTCTCCGCGATCGGTGCCGTCGGACCGTCGGGCACCGCCACGGACCGCGGCGTGCACATGTCCCGCCTGGGTCTCCACCCCCGTCTCGCCAGGGCGCTGCTGGACGGCACGCCCGAGGTGGGTGCCCGCCGCGCCGCCGAAGTGGTGGCGCTGCTGAGCGAGGAGCCGCCACGGGAGTACGGCGACGACCTCGCCGCGGCCTGGCGCACGGCCCGCCGCGGCGGCGACGCGTACGCTGCGCGCTGGCGCGCGGAGGTGCGGCGGCTCGCGAGTGCGGCCGGGGAGTCCTCCCCCGCCCTCCCCCTCGCTCCGCCAGGTGGACCCCGCGTTCCGCGCCCGGCCCCCGGCGCGTCCGGCGCGGGGGCACGCTCGGTCGCCGGGCGGGCCGCACATCCGGCCCCGCCGGGGGAAGGCCACCTCGCCGACGACACCGTCGCCGGGTTCGTCACCGCGCTCGCCTTTCCCGAGCGGGTCGCGCGGGCGCGTGGCGAAGGCGCGTACCTGATGGCGTCCGGGACCGGTGCGGAGCTCGGGGAGGGGTCGCGGCTGCGGAGTGCGCCGTGGCTGGCGGTGGCCGTGGCGGACCGGGCCGCGCAGGCCGCGTCCGCGCGGGTGCGGCTCGCCGCCGTCGTGGACGAGGGCACCGCGCGTACCGCCGCGTCCCATCTGCTCGCCGAGGGCGAGGAGGTGCGCTGGGAGGACGACGAGGTCGTCGCCCGGCGCGTGGAGCGGCTGGGCGCGGTGGAGCTGTCCGTACGGCCGTTGAAGGAGCCGGACCCCGGGCTCGTACGGGAGGCGCTGCTGGAGGGTCTCCGGCGCGAGGGGCTCGGGCTGCTCATGTGGTCCCGGGACGCCGGGGCCCTGCGGCAGCGGCTCGCGTTTCTTCACCGGGTACTGGGCGCGCCCTGGCCCGATGTGTCGGACGCCGCCCTGCTGGACCGCACGGACGAATGGCTGGAGCCGGAGCTGTCCCGGGCGAGCCGCCGGGCGGGCCTGGCCCGTATCGACGCCGGACAGGCGCTGCAGCGGCTGCTCCCCTGGGTGACCGGCGACGCGGTGCGCCTGGACGAGCTCGCTCCGGAACGGATCGAGGTGCCGAGCGGATCTCGCATCCGGGTCGAGTACGGCGGTGAGCAGCCCGTGCTGGCCGTGAAGCTCCAGGAGCTGTTCGGCCTTCAGGAGACTCCACGTCTGGCCGGAGTACCCGTACTCGTCCATCTCCTCTCCCCCGCCGGGCGCCCGGCGGCCGTCACCGCCGATCTGGCCTCGTTCTGGCGCGACGGATACCGCGCCGTGCGGGCCGAGTTGCGCGGGCGCTACCCGAAGCATCCCTGGCCCGAGGACCCTTCGACGGCGGAGCCCACACGTGGGGTCGGCCGCGGGGTCAGGCGTTGACCGGCTCCGGCTGTCGCCGCTCCACAGCAGGCCCCTCCGGCCGGCGCGACCGTGCTTCCAGGTACAGGGAGAGCGCCAGCAGGACCACGCCGAGGGTCAGGAATCCCCACGGCAGGTACGAGACGAGCAGAAGCACCGTCGTGCGGTTCGAGGACACCAGGTCGACGGTGTAGTCGACGTAGTCCTCGCGCATCTTCACGTGCCCGGAGAACACGGTGACCTTGTCCCGGCCGCCGAGCAGCGAACCGCCGCGCAGCTCCTCGGTGTGGATCTCCTCGCCGTTGACGGGCGCGCCGGTGACCGGCTCGACCCAGAACATCCGCTTGGTCGTGTACCAGCGGGTGGTGCCGGTCTGCTTCTCCAGGGTGCTCGAGTCGACGCCCGGCATCGGCATCGTCTTCGGGTACGGCACCTTGGTCCACGGAATCGTCTGCTCGAAGTAGTAGACCTCCAGCCCCCGGAAGGTCCTCGTCCCCTTGTAGTGGATGGGCGCCGAGGTCCGGGGCTGGGCGTCGAAGTACTCGTAGTCCCGCTTCTCCGTCAGGAAGGGCCACTTGAACTCGATGCCCTCGCGCCGCACCGGGTCCCCGTCGACCGATTCGCCGGTGGCGTGCACGGGCGCCTGGGTGTGGGCGTCGAAGATGTAGCGCTCGGGGATCTGGGAGATCATCTTGCCGTCGGGGCCCTGGAGGTACGACAGCCCGTCCCAGACGACGACGTCACGGCCGGCGTCCCGTTCGATCCTCTCGGACTCCTCGACATTGCCCTTGAGGGTCTGGACGATGGTGACCTTCTCGACCTGCTTCGCCTGCATCGTGTCGTACTGCAGCAGGGTCGCGGGCTTCGCCTCCAGCACCATCTCCTGGTACTGGCTGGGCGGTATCTTCGCGAGCCGCGGAAAGGCGTACCAGCGCAGAACGGGCGCGAGGGCGGCGAAGAAGACGGCGAAGGCCAGGAGCACGAGGCTGGCTTTGCGGCGCATGGCGGCTGGTCCTCCCGCTACTGCTTGGGGCCGGGGACGGTGGTGTACAGGGGCTTGGGTGAGGTCTCCCCGGGCGGCACCTCGAGGACCGCGATGAGCAGGACGATGAGGAGCGCGGAGGCCAGCCCGATGGCGGCGGCGACGAGGGCGCGCATGGTCGGCCTCCCGGGTGCACGGATCTGATACGGCGTCAGGACGGCAGGGCTGGGGCACCGTAGCAACGCGGCCGTGAGATGAGAACACGTTGCACCGCAAACGGCACCGCCCCTTCGCCGTGCTGCGGCGAAGGGGCGGTGTGCGTACGGGAAGCAACCAGGGCCTGGCCCTTGTCCGGACCTGGGCCTGGGCCTGGGCCTTGTCCGGACCTGGGCCTGGGCCTTGTCCGGGCCTGGGCCTTGCCCCGGCCTAGGCCGGGGCGGCCACCTTCAGTTCGACGGTGAGCGTCGCGCCGCCCGGTGTGGTGAGGCGCAGCAGGAACGTGCCCGTCTGGTCGTCGGCGAAGATCTTCGGGAGGACGAGCGCGCCGTTGGCGTCGGTCTTCAGACCGGTCAGGGTGCGTACCGGCTTGCCCTCCGCGTCCTTGAAGTAGGGGCCCTTGGTGTTCTCGACGCCGCTGCCCGCCGGATCGTCGGCGGCCGTGATCATCGTGGCGGTGACCGCCACACCCGCGGCGGCGGCGCCCTTGAGGGTGGCCTTGACCTCGACCGGGTCGGCGAACTCGGCGCCGGGCGCGGCCGTCAGCTCCTTGTCGCCGTTTCGTACCAGCGCGTCCGCCTGGCGGGGGCCGACGGTCGCGGTGTAGTCGAGGCCGGGCAGCGCACGTCCGGCGACGGTGGCACGGACGGTGAAGTCACCGGTCTTCTCGCCCGCTGCCAACGCGGGGGCGACGGCGATCCCGTCCGGGCCGGTACGGACGACCACGGCGGTCCTGGCGCCGGAGAACCTGGCATCGGTGTCGCCGACGATCTCGAAGACGAGATCCGCGCCGACGACGGACTGGCCCGCGCGGTTCTTGGCACGGACCTTGATCCGCTCCGCGAAGGTGCCGCCGGCGGTGGCGGCGAGCTGTCCGGTGTCCGCGTCCTCGATCCGGTACACCATCTCCGTGGGCGAGGGAGTGGGGTTCGTGGTCGGGGGCGGGGTCGGCTCGGTGGTGCCGCCGGGGGTGGAAGGGCTCGGGCTGGTGGTGCCGCCGGGCTTCGAAGGGCTCGGGCTGGGGCCGGGGGTGGCACCGGGCGTGACGGGAGCGGTGGGCGTCGGGCTCGCTCCGGTGCCGCCGTCGCTGCGGTCGGACGGCAGGACGCCCGTACCGTCCGGCACTTGGTGGGTGCCGCGCTTGTAGTAGTCGAACCACGACATGACCGTCCGCAGGTACTCCCGCGAGTGGTTGTAGCTCAGGATCGCCTTGTCCAGATCGGCCTGGACGGACAGGTCGCGGCCACCGGCGCACAGATACTTTCCGGCGGCGAGGGCTGCGTCGTAGATGTTGTTCGGGTCCTTGCGGCCGTCGCTGTTGGCGTCCTGGCCCCAGGTGGCCCAGGTGGACGGGATGAACTGCATGGGGCCGACGGCCCGGTCGTGGGTGCGGTCGCCGTCGTAGGCGCCGCCGTCGGTGTCGGAGATGTTGGCGAAACCGGCGCCGTTGAGGACCGGGCCCAGGATCGGGCTGAATGTGGTTCCGTTGGCGTCCACGCGGCCGCCGCGGGCCTGGCCGGACTCGACCTTGCCGATCGCGGCGAGCAGCTGCCAGGGGAGGCGGCAGGCGGGGTCGGAGCTCGCGAGGGTCTGCTCGGCCTGCTTGTAGGCGGCGAGCACGGTGGCCGGAATGCCCGCTTCCGCAGGGCCTGTCGCCGGCAGACCGGCTGAAGCACCCGGCTTGTTCGGGGTGTTGAGCGGGGGCAGGTCCGTGTAGTACGGGGAGTTGCCGGTCGCCGAGGTCCCGGACGATTCGGTGGAACCGGACTCCTGGCCGTCACCGCCGGTGGAGGCGGGCGTCACGCCCGGCGCCTGGGATGCGGAGAGCGCGGCCACCGCGACCGCCGCCACCGCAGTGGTGGTGGCCCCCTTGCGCAGTCGGCGGCCGAATTGCGCTGCCATACGTCTGTTCCCTCCCCATCGACGGCCGTTCGCGCTCCCCGCGCATTGACCCGGGTGACACTACGGCAACTCGGTGCCCCGGAACACCGCTCCCCCGGCCGCTCTCGCCTGATGTTCACGTCCCGGCCATTCACGACCTGCGGGACATCGCGTTCGCATGGCGGGCGGTCAGCATCGCGCATACTGGGCGCCATTGATCGAAGACGGTCGCACAGGGGGACTCCATGCCGTTCACACTCAGCCATGCCGCGGCGGTCCTGCCGGGCATACGCAGGAACGGGACGGCGCGCGGCCCGCTGTTCGCCTCGGCGCTCGTCGCCGGTTCCTTCGCACCCGATATGACGTACTTTGCGGCGAGCGTTCTTCCGGGAGCCATGGAGTTCGGGGATGTGACGCATGGGCCACTGGGTGTGCTGACGGTCGATGTCGCCATCACGGCGGCGCTCGTCGGCCTGTGGCTGATGGTGCGTGACCCGCTGCTGGCGCTGCTGCCGCGCGGATGGCAGGGGCGGGTGTACGCCTTGCTGCGGGGTCGTCCGTGGCGGGAGCGGCCACCGCTGGCCGCGGCGCTCTGGTTCTACGTGTCGGCGGCGCTCGGCGCGACGACGCACATCGTGTGGGACGCGTTCACCCACTTCGACCGCTGGGGTACGCGGATGCTGCCGGTGCTCGGCGAGGCCGTCGCCGGTTTCCCCCTCTATACGTACACGCAGTACGGAAGTTCGGCGGTGGCCCTGATCGCCCTCGTCTGGTTCACGGTCTCGGCGCTGCGCCGGCTGCCGGCGACGACTGCCCCGCCCGCGTCCGTACCGCCGCTCGACCGACGCGGCCGGCGAGCGGCCGGCGCGCTGCTCGCCGTGTGCGTACTGGCCGGGATCGTCCACCGCTGTGTGCGCTGGTATCTGTACTGGGGCCGGATCGACACCCCCCTCGACATCATCCCCACGGCCTGCTTCGGCGCGGGCGCGGGCTTCGTGGTGGGCGTCGTGCTGTACGGCGCGACGGTACGGCTCCGGGCGCGCCGCGCCGCGCCGACGACGGTGCCCGAAGCCGACCGCGCGGGCGTCGCCTGACCAGAGCCGGGCAGAGCCGGGCAGAGCCGGGCAGAGCCGGGCAGAGCCAAGTCAGAGCAGGGCCGAGCCGGTCAGAGCAGGGGCCGAGCCGGTGCGTGCACTGACGGGAGTGCGGGGGCGTCCCCGCACCCGCCGCCCCGGAACCCCGCACCCCGTACCAACAGCCCGGCCCCCGCCCCGAGGTGGCCGGAGGGGACTGACCGGGGGCCCTCGGCCCCCCGTCACCGATCAGTGCGCCGCGGACTCCCAGTCCGGGCCCACGCCCACCGAGACATCCAGCGGCGCCCGCAGCTCCACCGCCGTCGACATCTCATGGCGCACGATCTCCTCGACCCGGCCGCGCTCGCCCGGGGCGAGCTCCAGGACGATTTCGTCGTGGACCTGGAGCAGCATCCGCGACGTGAGCCCGGCAGCCCTCAGCGCGTTGTCGACGCGGAGCATGGCGACCTTGACGATGTCCGCGGCGGTGCCCTGGATCGGCGCGTTGAGCGCCATGCGCTCGGCCGCCTCACGACGCTGGCGGTTGTCGCTGTTGAGGTCCGGGAGGTAGCGGCGGCGGCCGAGCATCGTCGCCGTGTAGCCCGTGGCCCGCGCCTCGTCCACGACGCGCCGCAGATAGTCGCGGACCCCGCCGAACCGCTCGAAGTACGTGTCCATCAGCGCCCGCGCCTCGGCCGCCTCGATGTTCAGCTGCTGGGAGAGGCCGAACGCCGAGAGGCCGTACGCCAGTCCGTACGACATCGCCTTGATCTTGCGGCGCATCTCCGCGTCGACCGCCGACCGCTCGACGCCGAACACCTGGGACGCCACCGTCGTGTGCAGGTCCTCGCCGGAGGTGAACGCCTCGATCAGGCCCTCGTCCTCCGACAGATGGGCCATCACACGCAGCTCGATCTGGCTGTAGTCCGCGGTCATCAGCGACTCGAAGCCCTCGCCCACCACGAACCCGCGGCGGATCGCCCGGCCCTCGTCCGTACGCACCGGCACGTTCTGCAGGTTCGGGTCGGTCGACGACAGACGCCCCGTCGCCGCGACCGTCTGGCTGAAGGTCGTGTGGATCCGGCCGTCCGCCGCGATCGTCTTGATCAGGCCCTCGACCGTGGAGCGCAGCCGGGCCTGCTCACGGTGGCGCAGCATGATCACCGGCAGTTCGTGCTCGGTCTGGGATGCCAGCCAGGCCAGCGCGTCCGCGTCCGTCGTGTAACCGGTCTTGGTCTTCTTCGTCTTGGGGAGGTTCAGCTCACCGAAGAAAACTTCCTGGAGCTGCTTGGGCGAGCCCAGGTTGAACTCGTGGCCCACGGAGGCGTGCGCCTCCTTCACCGCCTGCTGCACGGCGCCGGCGAACTGCTGCTCCATCGCCTCCAGATGGGCGCGGTCGGCCGAGATGCCGTGCCGCTCCATCCGGGCCAGCAGCAGGGACGTGGGCAGCTCGACATCGTGCAGCAGCCCGGTCGCGCCGACTTCCCCGAGCTTCTCGCCGAACGCCTCGCCCAGGTCGAGTACCGCGCGGGCCTGTGCCATCAGGGCGTCGGCCTCGGCCTGCTCCTCCTCGGTGCCGAAGGCCAGCTGCCCGTCGGCGGCGGCCGGGGCCAGCTCGCGGTGGAGGTACTCGACGGACAGGGCGTCCAGGGCGAAGGACCGGCGGCCGGGCTTGACCAGATACGCGGCGAGGGCGGTGTCCATCGTGACGCCCGCGATGTCCCAGCCGTGCTCCGGGAAGACCCGCAGCGCCTCCTTGGCACTGTGCATGACCTTCGGCCGGGCCGGGTCCGAGATCCAGGCGGCGAAGGCCCGCTCGTCGGCCTCGTCGAGCTGGGTGGTGTCGAACCAGGCGGCCTTTCCGTCGGCGGCCGCCAGCGCGATCTCACTGACGCTGCCGACCCCGAGCGCCCAGGCCGCGACGGTCGCCACACCGAGCGGCTGCCCGCCGTGCTGCTCCAGCCAGGGGGCCAGCTCGCCCGCGCCGAGCACGCTGCCGTCCAGCTCGACGCCGGCCTCGGGAGCCGGGGCCTCGTCCTCCACCGCGCCCGGGTCGACCGCGAGCAGCCGCTCACGCAGGCTCGGGTTGCGGATCTCCAGGACCTCCAGGAACCCCTTCAGCGCGGTCCGGTCATAGGGCGCGCGCTCCAGGTCCGCCACGGACCTGGGCAGCTCCACGTCGCGCACCAGCTCGGTCAGGTGGCGGTTGAGCTTGACGGCCTCCAGGTGATCGCGGAGGGCCTGTCCGACCTTCCCCTTGACCTCGTCGGCGCGCTCCACCAGCTCCGCGAACGAACCGAACTGGTTGATCCACTTCGTGGCGGTCTTCTCACCGACTCCAGGGATGCCCGGCAGGTTGTCGGACGGGTCGCCGCGCAGCGCCGCGAAGTCCGGGTACTGCTGCGGAGTCAGTCCGTACTTCTCCTCGACCTTCTCCGGAGTGAAGCGGGTCAGCTCGGAGACGCCCTTGGTCGGGTAGAGCACGGTCACATGGTCCGAGACCAGTTGGAAGGAGTCCCGGTCCCCGGTGACGATCAGCACCTCGAAGCCGGCGGCCTCGGCCTGGGTGGCGAGAGTGGCGATGATGTCGTCGGCCTCGAAGCCGTCCACCGCGAACCGCACCGCGTTCATGGTGTCCAGCAGTTCGCCGATGAGCTCGACCTGGCCCTTGAACTCGTCGGGGGTCGAGGAGCGGTTCGCCTTGTACTCGGGGAAGTCCGCCGAGCGCCAGGTCTTGCGGGAGACGTCGAAGGCCACGGCGAAATGCGTGGGCGCTTCGTCGCGCAGCGTGTTCGCCAGCATCGACGCGAAGCCGTAGATGGCGTTGGTCGTCTGGCCGCTCGCGGTCGTGAAGTTCTCCGCGGGCAGCGCGAAGAACGCCCGGTACGCCAGGGAGTGCCCGTCCATGAGGAGCAGGCGCGGTCGGGTTTCGTCTGGGGTCTTCTTCGATGCTGTCTCGGCCACGGACACGATCCTGCCACGGACCACTGACATTCCCGTCCGCCCCGGAGCGGGCTCCCCCTCTGCCGGTGGCGCGTGACAGGATCTGGCGGGTACGAATCCGCCCCGCGCTCGAAGAGGAGCAGGATGGCCAGCAAGCCGCCCGCAGGTGACCCGGTCCAGGACGCCCCGCAGGTCGAGGCGCCCCAGCATGCCGCAGCCGGCCTTCCCGCGATCGGGCACACCCTCAGGATCGCGCAGCAGCAGATGGGGATGCGCCGCACCGCGCAGACCCTCCTCAAGGTGAATCAGAAGGACGGATTCGACTGCCCGGGCTGCGCCTGGCCCGAGGGCGACAAACGCCATGCGGCGGAGTTCTGCGAGAACGGTGCGAAGGCGGTCGCCGAGGAGGCGACCCTGCGCCGGGTCACGCCCGCCTTCTTCGCCGCGCACCCGGTCTCCGACCTCGCGCAGCGCAGTGGGTACTGGCTGGGTCAGCAGGGCCGCATCACGCAGCCGATGTATCTCGCGGAGGGTGCCGACCGGTACGAGGCGGTGACCTGGGAGCGGGCCTTCGCGATCATCGCCGAGGAGCTGAGGGCGCTCGCCTCCCCCGACGAGGCGCTCTTCTACACCTCGGGCCGCACCAGCAACGAAGCGGCGTTCCTGCTGCAGCTCTTCGCCCGCGAGTTCGGTACGAACAATCTGCCGGACTGTTCCAACATGTGCCACGAGTCCTCGGGCTCGGCGCTGACCGAGACCATCGGTATCGGCAAGGGCAGCGTCTCCCTGGAGGATCTGCACCAGGCGGATCTGATCATCGTGGCGGGGCAGAATCCCGGTACGAACCATCCGCGCATGCTGTCCGCGCTGGAGAAGGCCAAGCAGGCGGGCGCGAAGATCATTTCGGTGAATCCGCTGCCCGAGGCGGGCCTGGAGAAGTTCAAGAACCCGCAGACTCCGCAGGGCATGCTCAAGGGCGTCTCCCTCACCGATCTCTTCCTCCAGATCCGGATCGGCGGCGACCAGGCGCTCTTCCGCCTCCTCAACAGGCTGGTCCTCGAAGCGTCCGACAGCGCCTCCGGAGCGGGCTCCGGAGCCGTCGACGAGGAGTTCGTACGGGAACACACGCACGGCTTCGAAGAGTTCGCCGCCGCCGCGCGGACCGCCGACTGGGACGAGACGCTCGCCGCGACGGGACTGGACAGGGCGGAGATCGAGCAGGCGCTGCGGATGATCCTGGCCTCCCGGCGCACGATCGTCTGCTGGGCGATGGGCCTGACCCAGCACAAGCACGCCGTCGCGACCATCAGGGAGGTCGTCAACCTCCTGCTGTTGCGGGGCGACATCGGCCGGCCCGGTTCCGGGGTCTGTCCGGTGCGCGGACACTCGAATGTGCAGGGCGACCGCACGATGGGCATCTTCGAGCGGCCCGCGCCCGCGTTCCTCGACGCGCTGGAGAAGGAGTTCGGCTTCGCACCGCCGCGCCACCACGGCTTCGACGTCGTCCGTTCCATCCAGGCGCTGCGCGACGGCGAGGCCAAGGTGTTCTTCGCGATGGGCGGCAACTTCGTCGGCGCCACCCCGGACACCGAGGTCACCGAGGCGGCGATGCGCCGTGCCCGTCTCACCGTGCACGTGTCGACGAAGCTCAACCGCTCGCATGCGGTCACGGGCAGGCGCGCGCTGATCCTGCCCACGCTGGGCCGCACCGACAAGGACCTGCGGAAGAGCACTCCCGGCAAGAAGGACACAGTGCAGTTCGTGACCGTCGAGGACTCGATGGGCATGGTGCACGCCTCGCGCGGCAATCTGCCGCCCGCGAGTCCGCATCTGCTCTCCGAGCCGGCGATCGTGGCGCGCATGGCGCGGGCCGTGCTCGGCGCGGACTCGCAGACCCCCTGGGAGGAGTTCGAGAAGGACTACGCGACCATCCGCGACCGGATCTCCCGTGTGGTCCCCGGCTTCCAGGACTTCAACGCGAGGATCGCGCGGCCGGGCGGTTTCACCCTGCCGCACGCCCCGCGCGACGAGCGCCGCTTCCCCACCGCCACCGGGAAGGCGAATTTCACCGCCGCGCCCGTGGAGTATCCCGAGGTTCCGGAGGGCCGGCTGCTGCTGCAGACCCTGCGCTCCCACGACCAGTACAACACCACGATCTACGGCCTGGACGACCGCTACCGCGGCATCAGGGGCGGCCGCCGCGTCGTCCTGGTGAACCCGGACGACGCCCGGGAGCTGGGCCTCGCGGACGGTGCGTACACGGACCTGGTCAGCGAATGGAAGGACGGTGTGGAGCGCCGGGCGCCCGGATTCCGGGTGGTGCACTACCCGACCGCGCGGGGCTGCGCCGCCGCGTACTACCCGGAGACCAATGTGCTGGTGCCGCTGGACGCCACCGCCGACACCAGCAACACCCCCGCCAGCAAGTCCGTCATCGTGCGTCTGGAACAATCACCGTCCGCCTAAGCGTTCGCTCAGGTGCAGAAGCGTTTGCTCAGGTGCAGGCGTATCCAGGACAGCCATACACGTATGACGATCGGAGCCGGAACCCATGGGTGAGCAGACGACGGTGAAGTTCCCGCAAGAGGTCATCGACGAGTACGCCGAGCTCGGCGTCGACCTGCCCGCGCTGTTCTCAGCAGGGCATCTCGGTAACCGGATGGGCGTGCAGATCGTGGAGGCCTCGGCGGACCGCGTCGTCGGCACGATGCCCGTCGAGGGCAACACCCAGCCCTACGGGCTGCTGCACGGCGGCGCCTCCGCCGTGCTCGCCGAGACGCTCGGTTCGATCGGCTCGATGCTGCACGGCGGGGCCGCCAAGATCGCCGTCGGCGTGGATCTCAACTGCACGCACCACCGGGGTGTCCGCTCCGGCATGGTCACCGGAGTGGCCACCCCGGTGCACCGGGGCCGCTCGACGGCCACGTACGAGATCGTGATCACCGACGAGCAGGACAAGCGGGTCTGCACGGCCCGCCTGACCTGCCTGCTGCGTGACGTCAGCCCTGCTGCGTGACGTCGGCGCCAAGAACGCCGAGCACGCCCGGGGCACCTCCGGCTGACGGCCTACCGGCTGACCGGCAGGGTGATGCTGCTGACCCCGGCCCGGACGGACAGCTCCGTCCCGGCCGGGTACCGCAGCGTGTAGTCGTGGTCGGTGGAGATCAGCACCACACCCAGCCGGTGCCCCTTCTTGAAGACGTAGTCCTGCGGCTGCATCCCCCACTCCAGGGCGTACTCCCGTCCTTCGACGACCTTGCTCTGCCACTCGATGGAGTGCCGGTTGCGGATGTCGAGCCAGCCGCGGGACACGATCTTGAAGTCGGCGGTCTCGGTGCGGTGCCTGGTCCGGTAGGCGCAGCCGGTGTCACCGGGGATGCCCTCGCCGTAGCAGACGAGCTGCGAGGTGTCCGCGACGGTTCCGGCGGTCGCTCGGGTGTCGGTGCCGTAGTCGACCAGCAGCGCGGTCACATACGGTGACGAACCGGCGAGCGAAGCCCGCACGGACATCTCCGGGACACCGTTGACCCGCAGGTCCGCCGGGAGCGGTCCGGTCGTGTACGCGAGCCGGTCCGGGCGGGCCGTGCCGGGTGCCGCGACCAGCTGCTCGGCGGGGACCGTACGACCCGCGTCGGTCATCGACCGCCGCACCGGCGGCCCGGGCAGTGGCGAGAGCCCCCCGGTGTTCAGCCGCAGGGTGAGATCGCGGGTCGAACGGTCGGGCCACTCCGACTGCTGCCGCCAGGTGAAGTCGGCCTGCTCCACATCGACGCGCGGCGCGGCCAGGGCCCCGTTGTCCAGCCCGTACAACCAGTGGTCGAACCACTGGTGCAGCTGCTTCAGCCACTCCTCCATGCGCAGCGGCATCGGATTGCTGTGGCCCGCCTGGTGCAGCCACAGCTTGCGCGGTACGTCGTGCCGCTTCAGCGCCTCCCACAACTGGCCGAAGTGCTGCGTCTTCACGTTCCAGTCGTTGCCGCCGTGCACGACGAAGACACCGGCCCGGATCTTCCGCACGTCCTGCAGATAGTCCCGCTCCTTCCAGAAGCGGGTGAAGTCTCCGGTCACCCGGTCCTGTTCGGCGGTCAGCCGGTCCAGTACGGGCTTGCAGACCTCCCGGTCGGCACGGCTGTAGACGGCCTTCGCCAGGACGTCGGTGTCCTCGCCCTGGAAGCCGCCGGGCGCGACCACCCCGCCGCCCGCGCGGTAGTAGTCGTACCAGGAGGAGATCCCGGAGATCGGCACGATCGCCTTGAGGCCCTCGACTCCGGTCGCCGCCACGGCCGTCGGGAGAGTGCCGTTGTACGAGATCCCCATCATCGCCGTGTCGCCGGTCGACCAGGCGGCGCCGATCGGCCTGCCCTCCAGGTCCCAGCCCCTGGCACGGCCGCCCAGCCAGTCGACGGCCGCCTTCGCCCCGAGGGTCTCGTTACGGCCGCCGGAGGTCGGGCACCCGGTGGAGCCGCCGGTGCCGAGGCTGTCGAGCTGCGCGACGGCATAGCCGCGCGGCAGGAAGTAGTTGTCGGTGTATCCGGACCAGGGGACGGAAGGGCCGGGGAGCGCGTACGGGCCCACGAGCCCGGGGAGCCGCTCCTGCGACACGAGCCGCCTGCCCGCCGGCAGACCGTCCTCGTCCACATCGACGTTGTGGAACGGCACGTCGTTACCGCCGCCCCAGTAGGGGCTCGCCTCGACGATCGTGGCCACCTTCAGCCCCGCGTCCGTCTCCTTCGGCCGCAGGATCCGCATCCGTACGGTGTCGCGCCGGCCGTCGCCGTCACTGTCCACCTCGGTCTCGATGTCGACCTGTTGATAAATCGCGTCGGCCCGGGAGAAGACCGGCTGGGTCTCGTCGCCGACGACGCTCAGCGCGTGAGTCCCCGCCTGCGCTGCCGGGGCGGGCAGCGCCGTCAGCAGGGAGACGGCGAGAGCCGCCGTGACCCCTGTCCGTAATCCCCGCGGAAAGTGGGATCCACGAGTCGTGCGTGTACCGGTGGGTCTCGCCATCGTGCCTGCCTCCACGGGCCGGAGTGGGTGACGAACGCGCGGGAAGCGCACGCACATTCCACCGCCTGCGGCTCACCGGCACCAGACCGCAACAGCCGTGTCGCCCCTGCCCTCTTGCCCCACCGGCCGAACACCGCTTCACTGTCGCTCTCCCCACAGGAGGACACCCGTCCCCACAACCCAGAGGGGTTCTTCTTGACCGCCGTACGCACCGCCGCGCTCACCGCCGCCACCGCGGCCGCCTGTGCCGCCGTCCTCGCCACCGCGATCCCGTCCGCGGCCATCAACTCGTACAACGCCACGCCCGCGCCCGAGCGCACCGAGGTGGGCGCCCTGGTCGCCACATGGGACAACGACGGAAATCCGGCGACCCCCGACCGCGTCGACTGGGTGTGCTCCGGCACGATGATCGACGCGGACACGTTTCTGACGGCCGCGCACTGCACCACCGACTGGCCGGCGAACGTGAAGTTCTACGTGTCCCTCGACCAGGACGTGCAGGCCGGACTCGACAAGGCCGCCGCCCAACATCCGGGCGACCCGGCCGCCGTCGCGAACGCCGTAGCGGTCCAGGGCAGCGCGCACAGCCACCCGGCCTACCCGGGGCCCGCCTCCGACACGCACGACATCTCGGTGATCGAACTGCCCGCGGCCAAGGTCAAGGCCCGCTGGTCCTTCACCCCGGCCGCGCTCCCCAAAGCCGGGGCGCTCGCGTCGCTCGGCCCCCAGGGCCTGAACGACACCTCGTTCCTCGTCGCCGGATACGGCACCCAGGAGGCCGAGCGCGGCCCCGGTGGCCACACCCACCCCGGCGGCGGGGTCCGGATGAAAGCCCCGGTCTCCTACGACGCGCTCAACAACACCTGGCTGCGCCTCGCCATGACCGCCCCGCAGGGCAACGGAGGCGCCTGCTACGGGGATTCCGGCGGCCCGAACTTCGCCACCCTGGCCGGCAAGCGCACCCTCGTCGCCACCACGATCACCGGCGACACCCCCTGCTACGCCACGAACGTGACGTACCGGCTCGACACCCCCGGCGCCCGCGCCTTCCTCTCCCCCTTCGTCGCGCTGCCCTGAAGCCCCCGCGGACACGCACTGTTGTGCCCCCACCGGCCACGGCCTAGCGTTCCCTCATGAGGCACAAGGCGTACCGCCCGGCCAGGGCCGCCGTCTGCGCGGCCCTGGCCGCCGGTCTCCTCGCGACCGGGGCCGGCTGCTCCGACGACGCGGCTCACGGGGCCGACGGGCCGCGTCCGGCCCCTTCACCGCGCACCACATCGCCCCAGGAGCTGTGCACGGCTCTGATCACCCGGTGGGGACAGGAACTCCTCGCCGCCGGCGACAGCGGCTACGGCGACTACCAGTCGATGGGCCTGTCCAACGCCCAGTACGAGATCCTGCGCGACACCCTGGATGCCGCCCGTGCCGAGAAACGCCGCAACGGACCTGACGCCGCCGATGAGTTGATGAGACGTCAGGCGGACGAGCGGTGCACGGAGCGCTACCGCGACGGCGTCCCGACCGGCGGGCCCTGGCAGTGAGCGGCGTCGGCCCCGTCGAGCCCGGTGAGGACACCTACGCCGCGGACGCCTCACCGCGGCCGCCGCGCCGGAGACCGGCCGGGCCGCTGACGGCATTCGCCGTACGCCACCGCCGGATCCTGCTCCCGGCCGCCCTCATCACCGCGGTCACCGCCTGGGCGGGCTATGTCCACGTCACCCGGCCGGAGCCGGATCCCGGCCCCTGGCCCGCCCAGGTGGTCTCCCTGTCGTACGAAGGCGCGGACCCCGGGGCCGGCGCCCGGGCGGGCGGCGCGCTGCGTTTCTCCGTGCGGATCGTCACCGCCTCGGGCCCTCCCGTCACGGTGGAGAAGATCGGACAGCCCTCCGAGGGCCTGAGTCTCACCGCGACACCGAATCCCCCCTTTACGGTGAAATCCGGGTCTTCCCGCAACGTTGCGATCGTGATCAAGGTGAGCGACTGCGCAAAGGCGCCACGGAATGCCGGACTGCCTTTCCTCGATGTAACGCTGCGTAATGCGCACGCAAAACAGGACCAGAGTTTCATCCTGGGCGACCAGTACGCCCGGGACCTGGCCCGGGCCGTGACCGACTACTGCGAGCAACGACCACGGCTGTCATGACCAAAAACAGAAAACAGTCATGCACTCCATGCCGCAAATCCGATCGGGATAACAAGAGCGTCACAGCCTTGCCCAGACCCGTGCTGAATTCCCATTTACCCGCTTAGAGTCACCGCCAGTCACCGCGCCACCGGATTCCTTGCCAGTAAGGCTCCAGCGCTCGACTCGGCTCCCCACGAGGGGCAGCCGTGCCAGGTGAAAGGACCCAGCATCGTGCGTCAACGTTCGCTCATAGCCATAACCGCTGCTCTCGCCGCGGGGGCACTCACCCTCACCGCCTGTGGCTCGCGCGACGACAACGGCGGAGACTCGGCGGCCGGTGGCGACACCACCGTGGTCATCGGAGTCGACGCGCCGCTCACCGGCGACCTCTCGGCGCTTGGGCTCGGCATCAAGAACTCCGTTGACCTCGCCGCCAAGCAGGCCAACGAGAAGAAGTACGTCAAGGGCGTCACCTTCAAGGTAGAGGCGCTCGACGACCAGGCGCAGCCCTCCTCGGGCCAGCAGAACGCCACCAAGCTCGTCGCCAACAAGGACGTGCTCGGCGTCGTCGGCCCGCTGAACTCCTCCGTCGCCGAGTCGATGCAGAAGGTCTTCGACGACGCGAAGCTCGTCCAGGTGTCGCCCGCCAACACCAACCCGGCCCTGACCCAGGGCCCGGCCTGGAACACCGGCACCAAGAAGCGCACGTACAACTCGTACTTCCGCACGGCCACCACGGACGCCATCCAGGGCCCGTTCGCCGCGCAGTACCTGTTCAACGACGCCAAGAAGAAGAAGGTCTTCGTCGTCGACGACAAGAAGACCTACGGCGCCGGCCTCGCGGCCACCTTCAAGGCCGAGTTCACCAAGCTGGGCGGCAAGGTCGCCGGCGAGGACCACGTGAACCCGGAGACCAAGGACTTCTCCGCGGTCGCCACCAAGATCAAGAACTCGGGTGCGGACGTCGTCTACTACGGCGGCGAGTACCCGGCGGCCGGTCCGCTCAGCAAGCAGATCAAGAAGGCCGGTGCCAAGATCCCGCTGGTCGGCGGCGACGGCATCTACAGCGCCGAGTTCATCAAGCTCTCCGGCAAGGAGGGTGAGGGCGACCTCGCCACCTCCGTCGGCGCGCCGGTCGAGACCCTCCCGTCCGCCAAGGAGTTCGTCGCGAACTACAAGGAGGCCGGTTACAAGGAGGCCTACGAGGCCTACGGCGGCTACTCCTACGACTCCGCCTGGGCGATCATCGAGGCCGTGAAGAAGGCCGTCGACGACAACGGCGGCAAGCTGCCCGAGTCCAAGGACGCCCGCAGCAAGGTCCTCGACGCGATGAAGGGCGTCTCCTTCGACGGCGTGACCGGCAAGGTCTCCTTCGACGAGTTCGGCGACGCCACCAACAAGCAGCTCACCGTCTACCAGTACAAGGGCGGCGCCTGGGCTCCCGTCAAGTCCGGTACCTTCGCGGGCTGAACCGGCTGAACAACACTCCGCATCACATTCATGGCCGCGCGGGGCGCTGCACCAGGCGTCCCGCGCGGTGTCATATCCGGCGAAAGACTTCGGAGGACCTGCGGTGAACGAGCTGCCGCAACAGCTGGTCAACGGCCTGCTACTCGGATCGATGTACGGGCTGGTCGCCATCGGCTACACGATGGTCTATGGCATCGTCCAGCTCATCAACTTCGCCCACGGCGAGATCTTCATGACCGGAGGCTTCGGTGCCCTCACGGTCTGGCTGATGCTCCCGTCGGGCACCACCATGTGGGTGGCCCTGCCGCTCATGATCATCGGCGCGATCATCGTCGCCACCACCATCGCGGTCGGGGCGGAACGCTTCGCCTACCGGCCGCTGCGCAACGCGCCACGACTCGCACCGCTCATCACGGCCATCGGCCTGTCCCTCGCCCTCCAGCAGGCCGTATGGGCGTGGTACCCCGGCGCCAAGTCCTCCCTCTCCTTCCCGGAGATCCCCGGTGGCCCCTTCCACCTGGGCAGCGTCACCATCCAGACCGGTGACGTCTTCCTGCTGATCGCAGCCCCCATCTCCATGGCGATCCTGGGCTACTTCGTCATGAAGACCCGCACCGGACGCGGTATGCAGGCCACCGCCCAGGACCCCGGCACCGCCAAGCTCATGGGCATCAACACCGACCGCATCATCGTGGTCGCCTTCGCCCTCGGTGCCGCCTTCGCCGCCATCGGAGCCGTCGCATACGGCCTCAAGTACGGCGAGGTCAACTTCAAGATGGGCTTCCTGCTCGGCCTCAAGGCCTTCACCGCCGCCGTCCTCGGTGGCATCGGCAACATCTACGGCGCCATGATCGGCGGCCTCGTCCTCGGCATCGCCGAAACCATGGCCACCGCCTTCATCGCCGACGTCCCTGGCATGCAGCAGCTCGGCGGACAGGCCTGGGCCGATGTCTGGGCGTTCGTACTCCTCATCCTCGTGCTGCTCTTCAGGCCCCAGGGTCTGCTGGGCGAGCGCGTGGCGGACAGGGCGTGATCAACATGACTACTGAGACCACCACCGCGGACACCCCGCGCAAGATCGCGAACGACGCGACCTCCGGCCTCATCGCGCTGCCCCCGCGCATCGCCCGGGCCACCGCCACCGCCGGCGGCGCCCTCGCCGTCGTCTCGGCCTTCATGTCCTGGACCTGGACCGCCGCATTCCCCGGCAACCTCACGGTCTACGGCTACCCGGGCGGGCTCCAGTGGCTCGTCCTCATCGGCGGCGCCCTCACCGCCCTGTTCGGCCTCGCGTCGTACGGCGTCAAGGGCACCCGCTGGCTCACCCCCGCCGGAGCGGACGCGGCCATCAAGCTCGCCGCGGTCGGCACCTTCGCCACCGCCTGGTACACGGTCATCGCGATCAGCGTCCAGCTCGGCGGCCTCGTCAACCTCGAGCCGGGCGGCATCCTCGCCGCCGTCGCCTCCCTCGCCGCCCTCGTCGGCGCGCTGGCCCTGCCGTTCGAACGGCCCGTGACCGAGCCGGCCGACCCCGACGACACCGGCTTCGACCAGTTCAAGCACAACGCCGGCAACGCGTGGACGACCTTCAAGGCCGCCTTCGCGAGCGGCACCGCCACACCGGCGCGCAAGCTGCCCGGCTGGGCCGAGATCCTCATCCTCAGCGGTGTCCTCGCACTCGCACTCGCCGTCTTCACCTACGGCATCGGCACCGAGTACGACGAACTGTTCATCGGCTTCCTCATCACCGCCTGCTTCACCTTCGCGGCCCTCAACAAGGCCGGACTCGCGGCACGCGTCTCCGCGATCGCCGCACGCCACCGCAACGTGGCCATGGTCGGCGCCTTCGCCGCCGCCGCGGCCTTCCCCTTCACCCAGTCCGACGACCAGTACGCGACCATCGGCGTCAACATCCTGATCTTCGCCACCGTCGCCCTGGGCCTCAACATCGTCGTCGGCCTCGTCGGCCTGCTCGACCTCGGATACGTCGCCTTCCTCGGCGTCGGCGCCTACGCCGCCGCCATGGTCTCCGGCTCCCCGTCGTCGCCGTTCGGCCTCCACCTGCCCTTCTGGGCCGCCATCCTCGTCGGCGCCGCCGCCTCCATGGTCTTCGGCGTCCTCATCGGCGCCCCGACCCTGCGACTGCGCGGTGACTACCTCGCCATCGTGACGCTCGGCTTCGGTGAGATCTTCCGCATCGCCGTCAACAACATGGACGGAACCTCCGGTCCCGACATCACCAACGGCTCCAACGGAATCTCCTCGATCCCGAACCTCAGCATGTTCGGGTTCGACTTCGGCGCCGAGCACACCATCGCCGGATTCACCATCGGCCGGTTCGCCAACTACTTCCTGCTCATGCTGCTGATCACGCTCGTCGTCGTGGTGGTCTTCCGCCGCAGCGCCGAGTCCCGCATCGGCCGCTCCTGGGTCGCCATCCGCGAGGACGAGACCGCCGCCGAAGCCATGGGCATCAACGGCTTCCGCGTCAAGCTCATCGCCTTCGCCCTCGGCGCCGCACTCGCCGGCCTCGCCGGCGCGGTCCAGGCCCACGTCACCTACACCGTGACGCCCGAGCAGTACCAGTTCGCCCACGTCGTGCCGCCCAACTCGGCCTTCCTGCTCGCCGCGGTCGTCCTCGGCGGCATGGGCACCATCAGCGGCCCGCTCGTCGGCGGCGCACTGCTCTACCTCATCCCGAACAAGCTCCAGTTCATGGGTGAGTACCAGCTCTTCGCCTTCGGTGTCGCGCTCATCCTCCTCATGCGCTTCCGCCCCGAGGGCCTCATCCCCAACCGCCGCCGCCAGCTCGAGTTCCACGAGAACGAGGAAGCGCCCGCCACCCTCACCAAGGCAGGTGCCTGAACATGACCACCGACACCACCACGAAGGCGCCCGCACCGGCCGGCGAGACCGTCCTCGATGCCCGAGGCGTCACCATGCGCTTCGGCGGACTCACCGCCGTACGCTCCGTCGACCTCACCGTCAAGAGCGGCGAGATCGTCGGCCTCATCGGCCCCAACGGCGCCGGCAAGACCACCTTCTTCAACTGCCTCACCGGCCTCTACATCCCCACCGAGGGGGAGGTCCGGTACAAGGGCACGGTCCTGCCGCCGAAGTCCTTCAAGGTCACCGCCGCCGGCATCGCCCGCACCTTCCAGAACATCCGGCTCTTCAGCAACATGACCGTGCTGGAGAACGTCCTCGTGGGCCGCCACACCCGCACCAAGGAAGGCCTCTGGTCCGCCCTGCTGCGCGGCCCCGGCTTCCACAAGGCCGAAGCCGCCTCCCGCGAGCGAGCCATGGAACTCCTGGAGTTCGTCGGCCTCGACGCCAAGGCCGAGCACCTCGCCCGCAACCTCCCCTACGGTGAGCAGCGCAAGCTGGAGATCGCCCGCGCCCTCGCGAGCGAGCCGGGACTGCTCCTGCTCGACGAGCCCACCGCGGGCATGAACCCGCAGGAGACCCGGGCAGCCGAAGAACTCATCTTCGCCATCCGGGACATGGGCATCGCCGTCCTCGTCATCGAGCACGACATGCGGTTCATCATGAACCTCTGCGACCGCGTGGCCGTCCTCGTCCAGGGCGAAAAGCTCATCGAGGGCGACAGCGCCACCGTCCAGAGCGACGAGCGCGTCATCGCCGCCTACCTGGGCGAGCCCTTCGAGGGCGCGCCCGGCGCGGAGGAAGTGGCAGAGGTCGAGAAGGCGGAGGCACAGGCCGACCAGGCCGAGGCCACTGCCGAGGCCGAGGCCGAGGAGGCGGACGACTCCGACGCCGCCGACGACGCCCCGGCCGACGGCGACAGCGACACCGAAGGCGACAGCGACAGCGACGACGCCGACAGCACCACCGCCCAGGCCTCCGGCTCTGGCAAGGAGAACGACTGATGACCGCACTGCTCGAAGTCGAGGACCTGCGCGTCGCCTACGGCAAGATCGAGGCCGTCAAGGGCATCTCGTTCAAGGTCGAAGCCGGCGAGGTCGTCACCCTCATCGGCACCAACGGCGCCGGCAAGACCACCACCCTGCGCACCCTCTCCGGGCTCCTCAAGCCCGTCAGCGGCCAGATCAAGTTCAACGGCAAATCGCTGAAGAAGGTACCCGCCCACCAGATCGTCTCGCTCGGACTCGCCCACTCCCCCGAGGGGCGGCACATCTTCCCGCGCATGACGATCGAGGACAACCTGCTCCTCGGCGCCTTCCTCCGCAACGACAAGGAAGGCATCGCCAAGGACGTCCAGCGCGCCTACGACCTCTTCCCCATCCTCGGGGAACGTCGCAAGCAGGCCGCAGGCACCCTCTCCGGCGGTGAACAGCAGATGCTCGCCATGGGCCGGGCCCTCATGTCCCAGCCCAAGCTGCTCATGCTCGACGAGCCCTCCATGGGCCTCTCCCCGATCATGATGCAGAAGATCATGGCGACCATCGCCGAACTCAAGGCCCAGGGCACCACCATCCTGCTCGTCGAGCAGAACGCCCAGGCCGCGCTCTCCCTGGCCGACCACGGCCACGTCATGGAGATCGGCAAGGTCGTCCTCTCCGGCAGCGGACAGGACCTGCTCCACGACGAGTCCGTCCGCAAGGCCTACCTCGGCGAGGACTGAGCCGCACGGATACGCGAGGAGGCCCGCACCCCGATTCCGGGGTGCGGGCCTCCTCGTATGTACACGTACAGCGTATGTACGCGTACAGCCGGAACTACTGCTCCTTCGCGGCCTTCTTCTCCTCGGCGTCCTCGATGACCGCCTCCGCCACCTGCTGCATCGACAGCCGCCGGTCCATCGACGTCTTCTGAATCCACCGGAACGCATTCGGCTCCGTCAGACCGTACTGCGTCTGCAGAATCGACTTCGCCCGGTCCACCAGCTTGCGCGTCTCCAACCGCTGAGCGAGGTCCGCGACCTCCTTCTCCAGCGCCCGCAGCTCCGCGAACCGCGACACCGCCATCTCGATCGCCGGCACGACGTCACTCTTGCTGAACGGCTTCACGAGATACGCCATCGCACCGGCGTCCCGGGCCCGCTCCACAAGATCGCGCTGCGAGAACGCGGTCAGCATCAAGACCGGCGCGATCGACTCCTCCGCGATCTTCTCCGCGGCGGAAATGCCGTCCAGCACCGGCATCTTCACATCGAGGATGACCAGGTCCGGCCGGTGCTCCCGGGCGAGCTCGACGGCCCTCTGCCCATCACCCGCCTCGCCGACGACCTGGTAGCCCTCTTCCTCGAGCATCTCTTTGAGGTCGAGGCGGATCAGCGCCTCGTCCTCGGCGATGACGACACGGGTCGTCAGCGGCGGGACGTGCGACGTGTTGGTGTCGTCGTCGGCGACGGGCTGGGGCGACTCGGGCTCGGGGGCGGTCACGGTACTCCTCGCTGCGGGGCAGGTGCTCTTCAAAAGCCTACCTAGCTGAAGCGCTCACTGGTCACCGGGTACACTGCGACAGGCGAACCTGGCCGGGTTGGCGAAATGGCAAACGCTGATGTCTCAAACACATCTGCCCGAGAGGGCTTGCGGGTTCGAGTCCCGCACCCGGTACCGCGCCAGGAAGCGGATGTTCACGTTCTCGTGAATATCCGCTTTTTGCTACTCGGCGCCACGATCAGTTGCCCAGAGTGGTCGCATGCACTTCCACGGCACTGATGTACGACAGAAAGCACTCTCACTGCTGCGGGGCGGGGCAAGGAACGCAGATGTTGCCCGCAAGCTCCAGATACCCAGTGGCACGATCAGCTACTGGAAGCACATGGATCGAGCGAAACGCGGCGAGTGCCCAGGGAAGCACGATCCGAAGTGCCCCCGATGCGATGGGCGAGACCTGGACCGGCCCATGTATGCCTATCTGCTCGGCCTGTATCTCGGCGACGGGCACATCATCCAGTACTCCGGGCACCGCGCACCCAGCCTCATGATCACCTGCGCCGAGGACTGGCCCGGCCTCATGGACGAGTGCGAGGCGGCGATGCGTGCTGTCTTTCCCGACAACTCGGTCTGCCGGGTACGCAGGACGGGCTGTCGCAACGTAAAGGTGTACTCCAAGCATCTCTGGTGCATGTTCCCGCAACACGGCCCTGGCAAGAAGCACGAGCGCAAGATAGCCCTCGACCCCTGGCAGCAGGAGATCGTGGACGCCCATCCGTGGGAGTTCATCCGCGGGCTGATCCACTCGGACGGGTGCCGGATCACCAACTGGACCACCCGCCTGGTCGGCGGCGAGCCCAAGCGCTACGAGTACCCGCGGTATTCCTTCGCCAACAAGTCGGACGACATCCGGAAGCTCTTCACCGACACCCTCGACGAGGTGGGCGTCGAGTGGACAACCCTGGCCCGCGGCAGTGACCCCTTCAACATCTCCGTCGCCCGACGCGCATCCGTCGCCCTCATGGACACCCACGTCGGGCCGAAGTACTGACCCGCCCCCTGCCTCGCGCCGTCAGTCCTCGCCGATGTGGTGCACCCGCACCAGGTTCGTCGACCCCGCCACTCCCGGCGGGGAGCCCGCCGTGATCACCACGATGTCGCCCTTCTCGCAGCGGCCGATCTTCAGGAGCTGCTCGTCGACCTGGGCGACCATCGCGTCGGTGGATCCGACGTGGGGGCCGAGGAAGGTCTCCACGCCCCAGGTGAGGTTGAGCTGGGAGCGGGTGGCCGGCTCCGGGGTGAAGGCGAGCAGCGGGATCGGTGAGCGGTAGCGGGAGAGCCGGCGGAGGGTGTCGCCGGACTGGGTGAAGGCGACGAGGTATTTGGCGCCGAGGAAGTCGCCCATTTCGGCGGCTGCGCGGGCGACGGCTCCGCCCTGGGTGCGGGGTTTGTTGCGTTCGGTGAGGGGCGGGAGGCCTTTGGCGAGGACGTCTTCTTCGGCGGCTTCGACGATGCGGCTCATCGTCTTGACGGTTTGGATGGGGTGTTTGCCGACGCTGGTTTCGCCGGAGAGCATGACGGCGTCGGTGCCGTCGATGACGGCGTTGGCGACGTCGGAGGCTTCGGCGCGGGTGGGCCGGGAGTTGTCGATCATCGAGTCGAGCATCTGGGTGGCGACGATGACCGGTTTGGCGTTGCGCTTGGCGAGTTTGATGGCGCGCTTCTGGACGATGGGGACCTGCTCCAGGGGCATTTCGACGCCGAGGTCGCCGCGGGCGACCATGATGCCGTCGAAGGCGGCGACGATGTCGTCGATGTTGTCGACGGCCTGGGGTTTCTCGATCTTTGCGATGACGGGGAGGCGGCGGCCTTCTTCGTCCATGATGCGGTGGACGTCCTTGATGTCGCGTCCGCTGCGTACGAAGGAGAGGGCGATGACGTCGGCACCGAGCCGGATTGCCCAGCGGAGGTCTTCGATGTCCTTGTCGGAGAGTGCGGGGACGGAGACGGCGACGCCGGGGAGGTTGAGTCCTTTGTGGTCGGAGATGACTCCGCCTTCGATGACGGTGGTGTGGACGCGTGGTCCGTCGACGGCGGTGACTTCGAGGGTCACGCGGCCGTCGTCGACGAGGATGCGTTCTCCGGTGGTGACGTCGGCGGCGAGGCCGGGGTAGGTGGTTCCGCAGGTGTGGCGGTCGCCTTCGACGGATTCGACGGTGATGGTGAATTCGTCGCCGCGTTCAAGGAGTACGGGTCCTTCGCGGAAGCGTCCGAGTCGGATCTTCGGGCCTTGAAGGTCGGCGAGGACGCCGACGCTGCGGCCGATTTCGTCGGAGGCTTTGCGTACGTGCTGGTAGCGCTCCTCGTGCTCGGCGTAGGTGCCGTGGCTGAGGTTGAATCGGGCGACGTCCATTCCGGCCTCGACCAGTGCCTTGATCTGGTCGTATGAGTCGGTGGCGGGCCCCAGTGTGCAGACGATCTTTGCTCGGCGCATGGTTCGAGCCTATGGCTTACCCGCGGGTAGAGAATTGGTTGCGCGTGACTACTCAACAACCTTTACGTGAAGGGTTATTGACAAGTATTGAATTGTGCGCGGGGGTGCTCTTTTGAGCAATTGGATGGCGGGGTGTTGTTACAGCTGTGGCGGCGTCATCGTAAAGCGGGCGTTGACCTGGGCGTAGACCGTCTGGCGCTGGGGTTCGAGGTCGAGGGCGGGGGCGGTTTCGTCGGCGGCGGCCGTGAAGGCGGCGGTGCGCATGCCGGGGGCGGGGGGCATGCCGTAGGGCGTCGGGGCCTCCGCGCCGAGGTCGGCGAGTTCGACGAGGGCGGCGAGGCGGGCGCCGAGGGCTTCGGCGTATTCGCGGGCGCGTTGTACGGCTTCGCGGACGGCTTGGCGGCGGGCTTCGCCGTGGGCCGGGGAGTCGGGGCGCAGGGACCACCAGGGGCCGTCGACGCGGGTGAGGTCGAGGTCGGCGAGGCGGGTGGTGAGTTCGCCGAGGGCGGTGAAGTCGGCGAGGACGGCGGTGATGTGGACGCGGCCGTGGTAGGCGCGGACGCGTTCGCCGCGGCCGTGTTTGGTGAGTTCCGGGCTGATGGAGAACGCGCCGGTCTCGAGTTTCTCGACGGAGTCTCCGTAGGACTTGATGAGCTCGAGTACCTGGTTGTTGCGGCGGGTGAGGTCTTCCAGGGCGCTGCGCCGGTCGGTGCCTCGGGCGCTGACGGTCACGCCGATCCTGGCGATCTCGGGGTCGACTTCCAGCCGCGCTTCGCCGCGCACCGCGACCCGTGGCGTCTCGGGGGTTCCGTAGGGTGCCGGTGCTGGGGCGTCGCTGGTCATGGTGAGCTCCCTCGCTGTTGTCCTTGAAGACTTTCGCACGGGGGCGCTCTGCGCCAGACTCTACGCGCGTTGTGCCACGCGCGTAGTTCCACTGGACGAGGGAGATCACATGCCGCTGAATCGCAGGACGTTCCTGGGCCGTTCGGCCGCCGCCGGGGCCGGGGTCGCCGTGGCCGGGAGCGTCGCCGTCCCAGCCGGGGCACATGGCCGCGGGGAGCGGCGGAAGCGGTACTCGTTCACCGTGATGGGCACCACCGACCTGCATGGCAACGTCTTCAACTGGGACTACTTCACGGACAAGGAGTTCGACGACAAGAACCACAATGACGTCGGGCTGGCGAAGATCTCGACTCTGGTCAATCAGGTCCGTGCGGAGAAGGGGCGGTGCAACACGCTCCTCATCGATGCCGGTGACACCATCCAGGGCACCCAGTTGTCGTACTACTACGCGAAGGTCGACCCGATCACCGCCCGGCGTGGTCCGGTCCATCCCATGGCCCAGGCCATGAACGCCATCGGCTACGACGCGGCGGCGCTCGGCAATCACGAGTTCAACTACGGGATCCCGGTGCTGCGCAAGTTCGAGGAGCAGTGCGATTTCCCGCTGCTCGGTGCCAACGCTCTGGATGCGAAGACCCTGAGTCCCGCTTTCCCGCCGTTCAGCATGCACCGGATACGCACGCCGTTCGGGCGGGATGTGCGTGTCGCGGTCCTCGGTCTCACGAATCCGGGTATCGCGATCTGGGACAAGGCCAATGTCAGTGGGCGGATGGTGTTTCCCGGTCTTGAGGAGCAGGCCGCGAAGTGGGTGCCGAAGCTGCGTTCCATGGGCGCCGATGTGGTGATCGTGTCGGCCCACTCGGGCTCCAGCGGCACGTCCTCGTACGGTGATCAGCTGCCGTACGTCGAGAACGCCGCGGGGCTCGTCGCCGAGCAGGTGCCGGGTATCGACGCGATCCTGGTCGGGCATGCGCACACGGAGATCGCGGAGTATTTCGTCACCAACAAGCAGACGGGCAAGCAGGTCGTGTTGTCCGAGCCGCTCAAGTGGGGTCAGCGTCTGACGCTTTTCGACTTCGATCTGGCGTGGGTGCAGGGGCGCTGGACGGTGGAGAAGGTGGCCGCGAAGGTCCTGAACTCGAACACCGTCGCCGAGGATCCGGAGATCGCCGGGCTGCTCGGTGACGAGCACAAGAAGGTCGTCGCGTACGTCAATCAGGTCATCGGTACTTCCACGGCTGCCATGGCCTCGGCCGAGGCGCCGTGGAAGGACGAGCCGATCATCGATCTGATCAACCATGTCCAGGCGGAGACGGTGAAGGCGGCGCTGGCGGGCGGGCAGTTCGCGGCGCTGCCGGTGCTGTCGCAGGCGTCGTGCTTCTCCCGTACGGCGGCGATCCCGGCCGGGCAGGTGACGATCAGGGAGGCGGCCGGTCTCTATCCGTTCGAGAACACGCTGGAGGCGCGGCTCATGACCGGCGCGCAGCTGAAGGACTATCTGGAGTACTCGGCCCGGTACTACGTGCAGACTCCGGCCGGGGCGCCGGTGGACACGGCGAAGCTGACGAATGCCGACGGCATCCCGGACTACAACTACGACGCCGTCTCGGGTCTGACGTACGAGATCGACATCGCGAAGCCGGCCGGCTCGCGGATCGTGAATCTGTCCTTCGAGGGCAGGCCGCTGGATCCGGCGGCGCAGTTCGTGCTGGCGGTGAACAACTACCGGGCCAGTGGCGGTGGCGCGTTCCCGCATGTCGCGAAGGCGCAGCAGGTGTGGGCGAATTCGGACGAGATCCGTAACACGATCATTCAGTGGGTGCAGGGGAAGGGGACGGTGGATCCGGCCGCGTTCGCGACGGTGGGGTGGAAGCTGACGCGGGACGGCGCTCCCGTGTTCTAGGGGGTGTCCGGCGGATCAGGCCGTGGGGTGACACGGCCTAGCGCCGGTCCTCGAGCGGGGTGAGCGGGGGCGCCTGGCCCGGGATGCCGGGCGCCTCTCGCCGTTCCAGGCCGAAGCTGGTGAAGGCGGTCCGCCGCGGCAGTGGGTAGGGCTCCTTGCCGGTGAGGGAGTTCAGGATCGTGGCGCTGCGCCAGGCGGCGAGGCCGAGGTCGGGGGCGCCGACGCCGTGTGTGTGCCGCTCCGCGTTCTGTACGTACACGGAGCCGGTGACGGCGGGGTTGAGGACGAGGCGGAACTGGTCGTCGATGCGTGGCCGCTCGGAGGAGTCGCGGTGCATGTACGGGTCGAGGCCGGCGAGGATCCGGTCGAGGGGGCGTTCCCGGTAGCCGGTGGCGAGGACGACCGCGTCGGTGGTGAGCCGGGAGCGGGTGCCTTGCTGGATGTGTTCGAGGTGGAGTTCGACTTTGGTGTTGGCGACCCGTCCGGCGGTTCTGACCAGGACTCCGGGGGTGAGGACGGCGTCGGGCCAGCCGCCGTGGAGGGTGCGGCGGTAGAGCTCGTCGTGGATGGCGGCGATGGTGTCGGCGTCGATGCCTTTGTGGAGCTGCCACTGCTGGGGGACGAGTCCGTCGCGTACGGATTCGGGGAGGGCGTGGAAGTAGCGGGTGTAGTCGGGGGTGAAGTGTTCGAGGCCGAGTTTCGAGTACTCCATGGGGGCGAAGGCTTCGGTGCGGGCGAGCCAGTGGAGCTTTTCCGTTCCGGCGGGGCGGGCGCGCAGCAGGTCGAGGAAGATTTCGGCGCCGGACTGGCCGGAGCCGATGACGGTGATGTGGTCGGCGGCGAGGATCTGCTCGCGGTGTTCGAGGTAGTCGGCGGAGTGGAGGACGGGGACGGTGGGGGCTTCGGCGAGGGGTTTGAGCGGTTCGGGGACGTGTGGTTCGGTGCCGATGCCGAGGGCGATGTGGCGGGCGTAGGCGCGGCCGAGTGACTCGGCTCCGCCGTTGGTGTCGAGCTGGGTGAAGTCGACTTCGAACAGGGATCGTTCGGGGTTCCAGCGCACTGCGTCGACCTGGTGGCCGAAGTGGAGTCCGGGGAGCCGGCCGCTGACCCAGCGGCAGTAGGCGTCGTATTCGGCGCGCTGGATGTGGAGGCGCTCGGCGAAGTAGAAGGGGAAGAGCCGGTCGCGGGTCTTGAGGTAGTTGAGGAACGACCAGGGGCTTGCCGGGTCGGCGAGGCTCACCAGGTCGGCGAGGAAGGGCACTTGGAGGGTGGTGCCGTCGATGAGCAGGCCGGGGTGCCAGTGGAAGTCGGGGCGTTGCTCGTAGAAGGTGGCGCCGAGCGTGCCGCCGCCTTCTCCGTGGGGCAGCCCGTGGGCGAGGGCGGCGAGCGAGAGGTTGAACGGCCCGATGCCGATGCCCACGAGGTCGTGGGGCTGGTCGAGGTCTGGGGCGCCGGGGGCGGGCGTGCCGGTCATCGGGTGGTGCTGCCTTCCACGAGTGCGGTGAGTGTGCGGAGGTCGTCCGGGGTGGTGTGGGGGTTGAGCAGGGTGGCTTTGAGCCAGAGCCGGCCGTCGGCGCGGGCCCGGCCGAGGACGGCGCGGCCTTCGTGCAGGAGGCGGCGGCGGATCGTGGCGACGGTGTGGTCGTTCGCGCCGCGCGGGCGGAAGAGGACGGTGGAGAGGACGGGCCGTTCGTGGAGCTCCAGGGCGGGGTGCTTCTCGATGAGGTCGGCGAGGTCCTGGGCGGTGGCGCAGGCGTGGTCGACGAGGGCGGCGAGTCCGCTGCGGCCGAGGGCGCGGAGGGTGACGGCGATCTTGAGGATGTCGGGGCGGCGGGTGGTGCGCAGTGAGCGGCCGAGGAGGTCGGGCAGTCCGGCTTCGGTGTCGTCGTCCGCGTTGAGGTAGTCGGCGGTGTGGCCGAGGGGGGCGAGCAGGGCGCTGTCGGGGACGGCGAGGAGGCCTGCGGCTACCGGCTGCCAGCCCAGTTTGTGCAGGTCGAGGGTGACGGACCGGGCCCGGTCGAGGCCGCGCAGCAGGTCGCGGTGGCGGGGGCTGAACAGGAGGGGTCCGCCGTAGGCGGCGTCGATGTGGAGTTCGGCGCCGTGCCGGTCGCAGAGGTCGGCGATGCCGGGGAGCGGGTCGATGTGTCCGGTGTCGGTGGTGCCGGCCGTGGCGGTGACGAGTACCGGCATGCGTGGGCGGTGCTGTCCGGTGAGGGCGTCGTCGAGGGCGGTGAGGTCGGTGGTGCCGCCGGGGGCGGGGACGGTGACCGGTTCGGGGAGGCCGAGCAGCCAGGCGGCGCGACGGACCGAGTGGTGGGCGTGGGTGCCGCAGACGACCTGGACGGAGCCGTGGCGTTCGCGGGCGAGGAGCAGGGCGAGCTGGTTGGCTTCGGTGCCGCCGGTGGTGACGAGGGCGTCGGGCCGTTCGCCGTGCGGATACACCTCGCGGGCCAGGGCCTGGGTGACCTCGGTTTCCAGCGCGGAGGCGGCGGGAGCCTGGTCCCATGAGTCCAGGGACGGGTTGAGCGCGGATGCGGCGAGGTCGGCGGCGACGGCGAGTGCGAGCGGCGGGGTGTGCAGGTGGGCGGCGCACCGCGGGTCGGCGGGGTCGGCGGCGCCGTAGGCAAGGGCTTGTACGAGGGTGCTGAGTGCTTCCTCGGCGCCGCGGCCGTCGGCGGGGATGACGGGGGTGACGGTTTCCCACACTGCCCTGCTCACCTCGTCGGGCCCGCCGGGGGGCAGCGGCCCGCCGCGGGCGACCGCTCCTGCCCTGAGCGAGTCGAGCACGACAGTGAGCAGGGGCCGCAGGGCGTCGGGCCCTGCGGCCCCTCCGGCGAGGGGCGGGACGGTCATGCCCCCAGCGTGGACGCGACGGGGGCGTTGTGCCCGGGGTCCGCCGCGATCTCAACCCGAAAGGAGGACTGTTCCGCGAACCGTCAGCGCCCGGCGCAGGTCGTCGAGTTGGTCGACGAGCTTGCGGCGCAGGGCCGGGATCATCTCGGTGTCGCGGAGGCAGTCCTCGCCGAGGCGGAGGGCTTCGGTGTCCACGGCGTGGACGGGGAAGGCGTAGCGTCCGGCGGCTTCGGCGATGGCGGGGCCGCGGCGGGCGGCGACGGCGGTGGCCGAGGGGTAGAAGCGGGGTACGTACTCCCGTACGAGGTCGGCCTGTTCGGGCTGCCAGAAGCCCTGGGCGGTGGCGGTGAACAGGTAGTTGGAGAGGTCGTCGGAGTCGAACATCCGGGACCAGGCGGCTGCCTTGGCTTCCGGGGTGGGGAGGGCGGCGCGGCAGCGGGCGGCGCCTTCCTGGCCGGTGGCGCTGGGGTCGCGGTCGAGTTCGGCGGCGATCTCGGTCTCGTCGGTGGCGCCGAGGACGGCGAGCCGGGCGAGGATGCGCCAGCGCAGTTCCGGGTCGAGGTCGGGGCCGCCGGGGACGCTGCCGCTGCTGAGCCAGTCGTGGAGTCCGTTCGGCTGGGCGGCGGCGTCGATGAAGTGGCGGACGGCGGTGAGTCGCAGGCCCGGGTTGTGGCCGTCCTCGGTGCGGCGGATCAGGTCGCGGGTGAGGTCGGTGAGCAGGGCGAGCGCGGCCGGGCGGGCCTCGGGGGCGAGGTAGCGGTCGGCGACGTGCGTGGTGGCGAAGGCGAGGACGCCTTGGACGACGGCGAGGTCCTGCTCGTGCGGGAGGTGGGCGCGGGCGGCGTCCAGGTAGGCGGTGGGGGCGAGTTCGCCGTCGCGGACCATGTCGCGTGCGGCGTTCCAGACGACGGCGCGGGTGAGCGCGTCGGGGAGGCCGGAGAGGGAGCGTACGGCGCTGTCCCAGGAGGCGGGGTCGAGGCGGACCTTGGCGTAGGTCAGGTCGCTGTCGTTGAGGACGACGAGGGCGGGGCGGCGGCCTGCCGCGGTCGTGGGGGCGGTTTGCGGGATGTCGGTCTCGAAGCGGTCGCGCAGGACGAGGCGGCCGGGCTCGACCGGGTCCTCGTCGTAGGCGCCGACGGCGATACGGTGCGGGCGGCTGCCGTCCTGGGCGATGTCCAGGCGCCAGGTGCCGTCGGTCTCGGCGACAGCCGGGGTGAGGGTGTCGACGCCGGTGGTGCGCAGCCACTGGTCGGCCCAGGCGTGGACGTCCCGGTCGGTGGCTTCGGCCAGGGAGTCGATGAAGTCGGCGAGGGTGGCGTTGCCGAAGCGGTGCCGCGCGAAGTGGGTGTTGATTCCGGCGAGGAAGTCCTTCTCGCCGAGCCAGGCGACGAGCTGGCGGAGCGCTGAGGCGCCCTTGGCGTAGGAGATGCCGTCGAAGTTGAGCAGTGCGGAGGCGGTGTCGGGCACGGCGTCCGGGTCGGGGGCGACGGGGTGGGTGGAGGGGCGCTGGTCGGCGTCGTAGCCCCAGGCCTTCCGCACGATCCCGAAGTCGGTCCAGGTGTCGGTGAAGCGGGTGGCTTCGGTGAGGGTCTGGTAGCCCATGTACTCGGCGAAGGACTCGTTGAGCCAGATGTCGTCCCACCAGCGGAGCGTGACGAGGTCGCCGAACCACATGTGGGCCATCTCGTGGGCGATGACCATGGCGCGGGTCTGGCGTTCGGTGTCGGTGACCGCGGAGCGATAGATGAACTCGTCGCGGAAGGTGACCAGGCCCGGGTTCTCCATGGCGCCCGCGTTGAACTCGGGGACGAAGGCCTGGTCGTAGGAGTCGAAGGGGTACGGCTCGTCGAACTTCTCGTGGTAGCGGTCGTAGCAGTCGCGGGTGATGGAGAGGATCTCTTCGGCGTCGGCGTCCAGGTAGGGCGCGAGCGACCGGCGGCAGTGGATGGCGAAGGGCAGCCCGGCGTGCTGGGTGCGTACGGAGTGCCAGGGGCCGGCGGCGACGGCGACGAGGTAGGTGGAGATCAGCGGTGTGGGTGCCGCGGTCCAGCGGCCGTCCGCCTGGTGCGTCGTGACGCCGTTGGCGAGGACCGTCCAGCCCTCGGGGGCGGTGACGGTGAGCTCGAAGACCGCCTTGAGGTCGGGCTGGTCGAAGGCGGCGAAGACGCGCTGGACGTCTTCCATGAAGAGCTGGGTGTAGGTGTACGTCTCGCCGTCGGCGGGGTCGGTGAAGCGGTGCATGCCTTCGCCGGTGCGGGAGTAGCGCATGGCGGCGTCGACGCGCAGTTCGTGCTCGCCCGCGGTGAGGCCGGTGAGTGCGAGCCGGTTCCCGTCGAGTGCCTCGGGGTCGAGGTGGTGGCCGTCGAGGGTGACGGAGCGCAGGGTGGCGGGCTTGAGCTCGACGAAGGTGTCTCCGGCCGCGCGGGCCGTGAACCGGATCACGGTGTGTGAGTCGAAGGTCTCTTCTCCGCCGGTCGTCAGATCGAGGTCGATCGTGTACCGGTGGACATCGAGGAGCTGGGCTCGGGTCTGCGCTTCGTCGCGCGTCAGTACGGACATGGGGGCCATGCTGCCTGATGGGCCGGGGCGCGGTCAGGGGGGTGGCGTTGCGCTGAGAGCGCACGCGGGGGGCAAAAATCACGGCGGTCCGTGCCGGCGGCTGCCCGCGAAGCGGGACAGCGGGGCGTCGAGCTCCGGTGGCACGTCGGGCTCGAAACCCAGGTACCAGAGGGGGATCCAGCCGTCCCCCGGCACCGTCATTCGCGGGATTCGTCGCCGGTCAGCGGCCCGTCGGCGATCTGTTCGTGGTGGCGGATGACCTCGGCGATGATGAAGTTCAGCAGCTTCTCGGCGAATGCCGGGTCCAGCTTCGCGCTCTCCGCGAGCTGGCGGAGACGGGCGATCTGGCGGGCCTCGCGCTGCGGGTCGGCCGGGGGGAGCTGGTGCTGGGCCTTGAGGTGGCCGACCTGCTGGGTGCATTTGAAGCGTTCGGCGAGCATGTGGACGACGGCCGCGTCGATGTTGTCGATGCTTTCGCGCAGCCGGGTCAGCTCGGCCCGGACGGACTCGTCGATGTCGCTCGTCTCGCTGGAGGTCATGAGGAGGGAGCTTACGTCGGTCGGGTGGTGATGGTCGGGGGGTGTTCGGGATCCGGGATGCGATTGCTCCAGCCGCCGGGCACGGTCCGTCCCTGCTGCTCGCGGAAGCGGATGGGGGCGGTGCCGACGCGTCGGGTGAACAGTCGGGAGAAGTAGGCCGGGTCGTCGTAGCCGACGCGGCGGGCGACGGCCGCCACGGGCAGGTCGGTGGCGGCGAGGAGCTCCTTGGCGCGGCCCAGGCGGATACCGAGGAGGTAGTCCTTGGGGCTGCAGCCGGCGCCGCGGCGGACTGCGGTGCGCAGCTCCGCGGGGGTCATGCCGTGGCGGGCCGCGTGCTCGGCGACGGACAGCGGCTGGAATGCGTCGCGGGCGAGGGCCTGCAGGACGGGATCGCCGTCGGGGCCCGCATCGGCGCGGGCTCGGCGCAGCGCGACGAGCAGTTCGTGGACGGCGGCGCCGGTCTCAACCTCCAGGAGCGGGTTGCCGCGGCGCGCGGCGCGGGCGATGCGGCCGACGGCGGCGCGGGCGGGGGCCGCGTCGGAGAGGGGGACGACGGGCCGGTCGGGCTCGATGTAGCCGAGTTCGGTGTAGGTGGCGGTCGCCGGGCCGGCGAAGTCGACGAAGCTCTCGTCCCAGCCGGTGGCGGGGTCGGGGCCGTAGTGGTGCGGGACGCCGGGGGTGAGCCAGAGCACGGCGGGCGCGGTGACGGTGGTGCGCCGTCCGTCGGTGCCGCGGTACCAGCCGCCGCCCGCGCTGATCAGGACCGCGACGTGGTGGTCGAGGGTGCGGGGGCCGACGGTCGGAAGCGCGCCGTGCTGCAGCCCGACGCCGAGGCAGACGAGGCCGAGCCGGTGGTGGACCGGGCTGGGCGTGAAGTAGCGCATCCAGGTGTGGTACATCGGCCTGCCCTCCCGGCTCGGACCGTGTGTGTGGCTCGATGGTGTTTGTGTCCAACCAGCGCTGATCTTTGTCCATGGACCGCCGCACCGCCAGGGGGAGATCCTTGCTCGCGGTACGTGATCACGGAGGGGCGGGGTCGGTGGCTGAGTTCACTGTGGGGGATGAGCACTTTCTGGTGGACGGGCGGCCGGTGCGGCTGCTGTCCGGGGCGCTGCACTACTTCCGGGTGCACGAGGCGCATTGGGGTCACCGGCTGGCGATGCTGCGGGCGATGGGCCTCAACTGCGTGGAGACGTACGTGCCGTGGAATCTGCACGAGCCGCGGAGCGGCCGGTACCACGATGCGGGGGCTCTCGGGCGCTTCCTGGACGCGGCGCACGCGGCGGGGTTGTGGGCGATCGTGCGGCCGGGGCCGTACATCTGCGCCGAGTGGGAGAACGGCGGACTCCCGCACTGGCTGACCGGTCCGCTCGGGTCGCGGGCGAGGACGCGTGACGCTCAGTACGTCGGGTACGTGGAGCGCTGGTTCGGCACGCTGATGCCGCAGGTCGTGGAGCGGCAGATCGACCGGGGCGGCCCGGTGATCATGGTTCAGGTGGAGAACGAGTACGGCTCCTACGGTTCCGACCAGGTCTATCTGGGCGGGCTGCGGGACCTGCTGCTCGGACTGGGCGTGCAGGTGCCGCTGTTCACCTCCGACGGCCCCGAGGACCACATGCTGACCGGTGGTTCCGTGCCGGGTCTGCTCGCCACGGCGAACTTCGGCTCGGGCGCGAGGGACGCCTTCGGGGTGCTGCGCCGGCATCAGCCGGAGGGGCCGCTGATGTGCATGGAGTTCTGGTGCGGCTGGTTCAGCCACTGGGGCGCCAAGGCCGTCGTACGCGATGCGGCCGACGCGGTGGAGGCGCTGCGCGAGATCCTGGAGTGCGGGGCGTCGGTCAACATCTACATGGCGCACGGCGGTACGAACTTCGCGGGGTGGGCCGGTGCGAATCGCTCCGGCGAGCTGCACATGGGTGAGCTGAACCCGGACATCACGTCGTACGACTACGACGCGCCCATCGACGAGTCCGGGCGCCCGACGGAGAAGTTCTGGGCGTTCCGCAAGCTTCTGGCGCCGTACGCGGAGGGTCCGCTGCCGGAGGTTCCCGGGGCGCCGGCGGTGCTGGGGGTTCCGGCGGAGGCCGTGCTGGGCGAGTGGGCGCCGATGGAGGCGGTGCTGGAGGCGCTGGGCGGCCCGGAGACCGAGCACGCGACCCCTCCGTCCTTCGAGGAACTGGACGTGGACCGGGGCCTGGTGCGGTACCGGCTCGATGTGCCCGGGCCGCGGCGGGCCCGTCCCCTGACCGTGGACGGCCTCCGGGACATCGCGGTGGTGTACGTGGACGGGGCACGGGCGGGCGTGCTGACGGAGGCCGACGCGACGCTGCCGGAGGCGGTGGCGGGTCCCGCGGCGGTGGAGCTGTGGGTGGAGTCGCTGGGCCGGGTCAACTACGGCCCGCGGACGGGCGAGCCGAAGGGCATCACGGGTGGGGTGATGCACGAACGCCAGTTCCTCCACGGGGTGCGGGCGCGGGGGCTGCGGCTGGATGCGTTCGAGCGGGCGGGGGCGGTGGCCGCGGTTCCGTTCGCGGCACCGCGGCCGGGCGGGCGGGGCCTGTACCGGGGCGAGGTGGCGGTCACCGGAGCCGGTGACGCCAGGCTCGAACTGCCGGGCTGGACCCGGGGGTTCGTGTGGGTCAACGGCTTCTGCCTCGGCCGCTACTGGGCCGTGGGCCCGCAGAGGTCCCTGTTCGTCCCCGGTCCGGTGCTGCGCGAGGGTGCGAACGAGGTGTGGGTGCTGGAGCTGGAGCGGGGCGGGGAGGCCGTACGCCTGGTATGACCCTGGCACGGCACCGCGTGGCGTGCTGCGGCCCGGCGTTTCCTCCCCGCCCCTCCTCAGAGCTTGTTGCTAGGTCGTGTCTGACGGATAGCGCCGTCCGCCCGCAGGGCGGGGGCGGGATTGGTCAGACACGGTCTAGAGCGTCGCGGCCGCGGACCTGATCGCGGAGGCGAAGGTGGAGACCTCGGTGTAGACACCGGGGAGGTTGGGCCGTGCGCAGCCCTCGCCCCAGCTGACGATGCCGACCTGGATCCAGGCTCCGGCGTTGTCGCGGCGGAACATCGGGCCGCCGGAGTCACCCTGGCAGGTGTCGACGCCGCCCTGGGTCAGGCCGGCGCAGATCTCCTCGTTGGAGATGAGGCTCGGGTAGGACTGCTTGCAGGAGGCGTCGGAGACGAAGGGGACCTGCGCCTTGAGCAGGTAGCGCTGCTGGGCACCGCCCTCGCGGGCCGCGCCCCAGCCGGCGACGGTGAAGGTGCCGTTGTTGTACGCCGTCGTGTCGGCGATCTTCAGCGTGGGCAGGTTGATCGGCTGGGCGAGCTTGATCAGCGCCCAGTCCTTGCCGTTGCCGTTGTAGCCGGGGGCCTGAAGGACCTTGGTCGACCTGACCTTGATGGCGCTGGGGCTCCGGAGGTCCACGACTCCGGCGGTGGCGGTGATGCTCGTGTTGTTGCCGGAGCCGCTCACACAGTGGGCGGCGGTGAGGACGATCTGCTGGGTGAGGAGTGAGCCGCCACAGCCCATGGAGAGCCGGACCATGAAGGGGAACTCGCCCTGGGCGGCGCGGGTTCCGCCGACGACCGGCGGCGGGGCGGCGAACGCGGAGGTGGGCTGCAGACTGACGGCCGCGAGTACGACGGCGCCGGCGGCAGCGCATCTCTTGAGGACGCGTATGAGCTTGTTCAAGGGTCTGCCTTCTTTCGTGGGGGGTTATGCGTACGCGCAGGCCGAGCCCGTGCCGTCGGGTTGGTGACATGGGCTCGTCAAGGCGTGGTCCGGATTATGGGGAGGCCGCCAGGCGGCCCACAAGGCGCACTTTTCGGCCATATGTCTCGGCGCGAAGGGGGCGCGGAGCGCCGTAGAGTTGAGAGCGGCCGACCGTCGTTCAGGCTGCTGTGAGGGCCGGCTTCGTACAGCACCCACAGGGGGTACGGGCGTGACGAACGGCAGCGAGGTCGTGCACGGCTTCCCGCATCTCGACACCGTGCGGGTGGCGATCACCGCACTGCACAAACGGCTGTCGTACGACGGTGTGCGCGCGTACGCGAGCAGCGTCTCCCCGGCCGATGTCGCCTTCTCGGACCAGGACGATCTGCATCTCGGGGCGCAGCGGGTGGCCCATGCGCTGGTGCATCAGCTGCGGCTGCCGGAGGCCCGGATGATCGTGAGCTTCCGGGAGATGCACCACGCCGCGAGCGTGGAACTCGCCGCGGGGCCGGAGTACTTCATCGAACTGAACGACCGCTTCCGCACCCATCGCCGGGACATCGGGGCGGCTCTCGCGCACGAGATCACCCATGTGCTGCTGCACCGGCTGGACCTGACGTTCCCCGGCACCCGCGACAACGAGATCCTCACGGACACGGTGACGACGTATCTCGGGGCGGGGTGGCTGCTGCTGGACGCGTACCGCGAGGACGAGGTTTCCAGCCAGAAACTGGGCTATCTGACCCCGGAGGAATTCGGGTACGTCCTGGCCAAGCGCGCACTGGTCTTCGGCGAGGATCCATCGGTCTGGTTCACCAGCCCGCAGGGCTACACGGCCTATACGAAGGGCCGGGCGCAGGCGCTGCGGGACGCGCAGCAGCCGCCGCTGTCCGCGGCCGGGTGGAACGGGCGGCGGCGCTATGCGAAGGACCGTCGGTACGCCCAGGACCACCCGGGTCCGGGGCGTCCCGGCCACGGCACGCCGTACGCCTTCGAGCGGGCGCCGGGCGGGGGGCTGCGGGTGTCGTTCCCCTGTCCCACGTGCCATCAGCGCATCCGGGTGCCGGTGCGGGGGCGGGTTCGCGCGCGCTGCGCGTTGTGCCGGACGATTCTCGAATGCGACACCTGAGGGGGCTTCCGTAGGGTTTCGGTATGAAGACCGAAAACCCTGGCGTGGACGGCTCGCACGGCCCGGACGGCCCGGACAACCCGGACGGCTCGCACGGCCCGGACCTGGCCGGAGAGCTCTTCGGGGCCCTGTACGGCGGCGACGACGACGCGGTGGTGCGGGCGCTGCGGGCGGGTGCGCCGGCCGAGGCGGCCGACGAGGACGGGACGACGGCGCTGTACGTGGCCGCGTCCCGGGGGCGTGCGGGCGCGGTCCGGCTGCTGCTCGCGGCCGGGGCCGACCCGGACCGGGCGAGCGGCCGGGACGGCGCGGAGCTGCCGCTGTGCGGGGCCGCGGTGTGGGGGCGTACCGAGGCGCTGCTGGCGCTGCTGGCGGCCGGGGCGCGGCCCGATCTGGAGGAGGACGCCGGGGTCCGAGCGTTGACATGGGCCTGTCGGCAGGGCCACGCCCAGGCCGTGGAGGTCCTCCTGTCGGCGGGCGCCGACCCGGACCTGCCCGGCCCCGGCGGGGAGTCCCCGCTGGTGACGGCGGTCCGGCGCGGGTCCTACTCCTGCGTCCGCGCCCTGCTGGAGCAGGGCGCCCGGGCGACGGCGGAGGCCCTCGCCGAGACCCGCAGGTGGCTGGGGACCGATGTGGAGGCGGAGCTGCGGCGGGGGCTGGAGGAGACGTACGGCGACGGGTACGAGACGGTGTCCCGGCGCATCGAGGAGGACGGTGGGGTGACGGTCGTCGTGGAGGTGTTCCACGACGACCGCCGGGTCGCCGGGAACGAGCAGCAGACCGGGCACGCGGCGATCGCCACGCTTCTGGAGGAGGAGCTGGACATACGGACCCCGTTCGAGGAACTGGCCGGGCGGGCGCTGAGGTCCGGCGCCCCGGACGGCGACGACTGGTTCCAGTCGGCCGCCGCGCTGTGGCACCGGGCCGACGACGCGACCTTCCGGGCCGCGGCGGCGTGGTGCGGGAGCGACGATCCCGTCCGTCAGACCTTCGCGGCGGATGTACTGGCCCAGCTGGGCGTCGCGGGCGCGGCCGGCACCGACGGCGAGGATCCGGCGGGCGATCCGCAGGCGGCGGGGCACGCGGGGCATGCGGGGCTGTCGGCGCGGGTCGTACCGCTGCTGCGGGAGCTGGCACGGGAGTCGACGGAGCCCGAGGTGATCCAGTCGGCGGTGCTGGGCCTCGGGCACCACGGGGATCCGGCCGCGTTGCCGGAGATCCTGCGGCACGCCGCGCACCCGGACGCCGGCGTGCGGTACCGGGTGGCGCTGGCACTCTGCGGGCTGGTGCCCGGCGGGCACCGAGAGGGCATCGAGGTGCTGATCGCGCTGAGCCGGGACGGTGACGACCGGGTCAGGGACTGGGCGACGATGGCGCTCGCCGGCGTGGACGCCGACACCCCGGAGATCCGGACGGCACTCGCCGACCGCCTCGGCGACGACGACACGGACACGGAGGCGGAGGCCGCCCAAGGCCTGGCGATGCGTCAGGATCCCCGGGCCGTCGAGGCGTTGACCCGCATCCTCGCGGACGAGGACCCGGAGGGCTACGCGTACTCCATCGCCGCAGAGGCCCTGGAGTACGTCGAGGACGAGCGCGTCAGGCGCCGGCTGGAGTCGGTGGTGCCCCGGTCGCGCTGACCGGGGCGCCGCGGACGCTGCACGAGCGCGCACCTGCCTCGCGCCGCCCCCGCGGCACGGCGGACGGGCCGGTGCACGGACCCTCGCACCGCCGGCACGCCGGGCCGTCCCGGCCGGCCGGGGTCCTGCCGGTGCGTGAGGTGTTCTCGTAACTGATCATCGCTCCGTCGTGTCCTGCCGGCCCGCGCTCGCGCACCCGGCCCCGGCACTCCTCGGCGGCGCACGGCCGAATCCCGCCACCCCGCAAGCCCGTTGACCGCCCCGCGCTGCCCTGAGGCGTCCCGCCCCGGCCCGTGGGGCGCCCCGCACTGCCCGTGGGCATCCCGCCCGGCCCGTGGGGCATCCCCGATCCGCCCGGCAATCGCATCGCCGACGACGCCTCGCGTTCACCGTCGGGACACCACGACCCCCCGTAATGACGGAGTTGTATGGACAACAGTTGTCCATACAGCTTCGGCCCCGCTTCGGCTTCCCCCTGGAGTACGCGTGACCAGCACCACCCGCCCCGCCCGCGCCGCCGCGCTCATCGGCGCCCTTGGACTCACCGCTCTCACGCTCACCGCCTGTGGTGCCGCGCCCGACAAGGGTGCCGGTACCGTCGACGGCAAGAACATCAGCTCCGCGGCCTCGGCGGCCGACGCGGGCGGTATGGACGCCCTGGTCGCCGCCGCGAAGAAGGAAGGCACGCTCAACGCGATCGCCATCCCCCGCGACTGGGCGAACTACGGCGCGATCATCGACGGCTTCACCAAGAAGTACGGCATCAAGGTGAACGTCGAGAACCCCGACGGCTCCAGCCAGGACGAGATCAACGCGGTGAAGACCCGCAAGGGCCAGGACCGCGCTCCCGATGTCCTCGACCTCGGCGCCGCCTTCGCCCAGGCGGCCGGCGCCCAGGGCCTGACCGCCCCGTACAAGGTCACCGCCTTCGACAAGATCCCCGAGACGCAGCGCGACGCGCAGGGCCGCTGGTTCAACGACTACGGCGGCTATGTCTCCATCGGCTGCGACGCCAAGGCCATCAAGGTCTGCCCGAAGACCTTCGCCGATCTGCTCAAGCCCGAGTACAAGGGCAAGGTGGCCCTCAACGGCAACCCCACCAAGTCCGGTTCCGCCTTCGGCGGTGTCTACGCGGCGGCGCTCGCGAACGGCGGCTCCTTCGACGACATCCAGCCCGGTATCGACTTCTTCGGGAAGCTGAAGAAGAACGGCAACTTCAACCCCGTCGAAGCCACCCCGGCCACGGTCGAGAAGGGCGAGACCCCGATCACCATCGACTGGGACTACCTGAACTCCGGCTACGCCGAGCAGTTCAAGACCAAGGGCATCGACTGGAAGACCGTCGTCCCCTCCGACGGCATCTACGCCCAGTACTACTCGCAGGCCATCAACAAGGACGCCCCGCACCCGGCCGCCGCGCGCCTGTGGCAGGAGTACCTGTACAGCGCCGAGGGCCAGAACCTGTGGCTGAAGGGCCACGCCCGCCCGGTACTGATGCCGGCGATGACCGCCGACGGCACGATCGACAAGGCGGCCGCCGCCGCCCTCCCGGCCGTCGAGGGCACCCCGAAGTTCCCGACCGAGCAGCAGACCGCCAAGGCCAAGGAGACCCTCGCGTCCGGCTGGGCCGCGGCCGTCTCCGGGTGATCCGCCGATGACCCTGCTCCACTCCCCCGCCCGCGCCTCGGCCGGTACCTCACCGGCCGCGGGCGCGGGCCCCCGGCGGCCCGGCGGCCGCACGCACCGCTCCTGGGCCTGGCTCGCCGCCGTGCCGCTGTTCCTCCTCGTCGGCGTCGCCTTCGGGCTGCCCGCCCTGGCCATGGCCGACGGCGCCTTCACCGTCACGGACCCGGCCACCGGCGCAGCCGGCGGGTACGGCCTCGGCAATCTGACCCGCTCGGTCGACGGCGCCTACCGCACCGCCCTGCTCGGCAGCGTCAGGCTCTCCGCGCTCACCGCCGCCGCGGGCACACTCTTCGGGCTGCTCCTCGCCCAGGCCGTGGTCAGCTCGCGCGGCCGCGCGCTGCGCGAGGCCGTGCTCACCGCGTCCGGCGTGCTCGCCAACTTCGGCGGCGTACCGCTCGCCTTCGCGTTCGTCGCCACCCTCGGCAACGCGGGCGTCCTCACCACCCGGCTCGGCCTCGGCGAGCACGGCTGGTCGCTCTACGGCTTCTGGGGACTGGCACTGACGTATCTGTACTTCCTGGTGCCGCTGATGGTGCTGACCGTGGCGCCCGCGCTCGACGGACTGCGCGTCCAGTGGCGGGAGGCGGCCCGCGACTGCGGCGCCTCCACCTGGCAGTACTGGCGGCACATCGGCATCCCCGTGCTGATGCCCACCCTCCTCGGCGGGTTCGTGCTGCTCTTCGGCAGCGCCTTCGCGGCCTACGCCACCGCCGCGGCGATGGTCGGCAGTTCGGTGCCGCTCGTCACCCTCCAGATCGCCGACGCGCTCTCCGGCAACGTCCTCGTCGGCCAGGAGAACGTGGCGCTCGCGCTCAGCCTCGACATGGTGCTGGTCGCCGCGCTGGTGATGGCCGTCCATCTGCCCCTGCAGCGAAGGAGCACCCGATGGCTCGCCTGACCCGCTCCGCCGTGCTGCTGGTCGCCGGGGTGTACTTCCTGGTGCCGCTGATCGCTTCGGCCGTGTTCACGCTCGACATCCCCGGACAGGGCCTGACCCTGTCCTCGTACACGCGGATCATCAGCGCGCCCGGCTTCACCGGCAGTCTGCTGCTCTCCCTCGGACTGGCCGCGGCCACCGTCGTCCTCGTGCTGCTGCTCACCGTCCCCGCGGCGGTCGCGGCCCGGCTCTCGGCCCCGCGACTGCGGTCCGTGCTGGAGATCGTGTGCACCCTGCCGCTGGTCGTACCGCCCGTGGCACTGACCGCCGGAATCGGGACGGTGCTGCGCTGGGGGCCGGAGAAGCTGTCGACGACGCCGCTGTACCAGACGTTCGTGGCCGTGCAGAACCCGGACTTCCCGTTCGTGCTCGTTCTCGCGTACGCGGTGATGGCGCTGCCGTTCGTGTACCGGGCGCTGGACGCGGGGCTGCGCTCCGTCGACGTGCGCACCCTGGTGGAGGCCGCGCGCGACTGCGGGGCCTCGTGGCCGCGTGCGCTGGTGTCGGCGGTGCTGCCCAATCTGCGCGGCGCGCTGCTGAACGGCTCGTTCCTCACCCTCGCCCTGGTGCTGGGCGAGTTCACCGTCGCCTCGCTGCTGGGCTTCCAGCCGTTCGCGGTCTGGATCGTGCAGGCGTCGGGCTCCGACGCCCGGCTCTCGGTCGCCGTGTCGCTGCTGAGCCTGCTGCTGACCTGGGTGCTGCTGCTGGCGCTGACCACGCTGGGCAACCGCCGTCGCCGTGCCCCCCGGGCTGCTCGTACCTCGGCTCGCACCTCTCGTACCTCAGAAGGAAAGACCTCTCGATGACGATGCTCGATACGCCGGTACGCACCGGCGCGGATCTGCGGCTGCGCGGACTGCGCCGGGCGTTCGGCGCCACCGTCGCGCTCGACGGCCTCGACCTGGACGTCGCACCAGGCGAACTGCTGGCCCTGCTCGGCCCGTCCGGCTGCGGCAAGACCACCGCGCTGCGGGTGCTCGCCGGCTTCGAGCGGCCGGACGAGGGCCAGGTGCTGCTGGACGGCGAGGACATCGTGCCGGTGCCAGCCAACCGCCGTGACACGGCGATGGTGTTCCAGTCGTACAGCCTCTTCCCGCACCTCACGGCCGCCGACAACGTCGCGTTCGGACTGCGGATGCGCAAGGTGTCCGCGGCCGAACGGCGGGCGCGCGCCGCCGAGCTGCTGGAGCTCGTCGGCCTCCCCGGCCATGGCGACCGCTTCCCGCACCAGCTGTCCGGCGGCCAGCAGCAGCGTGTCGCACTCGCCCGGGCGCTGGCGCTGCGCCCCCGGCTGCTGCTGCTCGACGAGCCGCTGTCGGCGCTCGACGCACAGGTGCGCGTGACCCTGCGGGAGGAGATCCGCAGGCTGCAGCTGGAGCTGGGCATCACCACCGTGTTCGTCACGCACGACCAGGAAGAGGCACTGTCGATGGCCGACCGGGTCGCCGTCATGAACGGCGGCCGGCTCGAACAGTGCGCCACCCCGACCGAGTTGTACGCGCGCCCCGCGACGGACTTCGTCGCGGAGTTCATCGGCACCATGAACCGGGTGCCCGCGCAGGCGGTCGAGAACGGTCTGGTCGAGGTGCTCGGTGCCCGGCTGCCCGTCGAGGGCGACGCGCCCGCGCCGGGCGCGGTGCATGCGCTGATCCGCCCCGAGGCCCTGGACGTCGTGGTGGACGCGGACGGCCCGGCCCGGGTCACCGGCACCGCCTTCCACGGCCCCACCACCCGGGTGCGGGTCACGCTCCCCGACGGCACGGTCGTCAAGGCGGACGTACCGACGCACGCCGCGGCGGAACTCACGCCGGGCGCGGCCGTGTCCGTACGCCCGCAGGAGCGACCCGTCCTGGTCACCCGTGGTGGCGCCGAGTGAGCGCACTGCGAGGGGTGCTGTTCGACATGGACGGCACCCTGGTCGACACCGAGGGCGTCTGGCTCGACGTCGTGGAGTCAGCGGCCGCGCGCCGTGGCCGCACCCTGGGCGCCGAGCGGCGTACGGCCGTGACGGGCCGCTCGGTCGGGGACACCGCGGCGATGCTGCACACGTATCTGGGCGCGCCGGAGGAGGAACTCGCCGCCGAGCTGGGCGCGGACTTCGCCGCCCGGCTCTCGGCGGCGGTCGAACCGCGCCCGGGCGCGCTGCGGCTGCTCGCCGCGCTGCGCGCGCAGGACGTGCCGACGGCGCTGGTCTCGGCATCGCCGCGGGCGGTCGTGGAGCAGGTCGCGGGGACGCTGGACGGACATCGTTTCGACGCGTTGTTCGGCGCCGAGGACACCGTACGGACGAAGCCGGAGCCCGACCCGTATCTGGCGGCGGCCGCGGCACTCGGCGCCGACCCGGCGCAGTGCGTCGCCGTGGAGGACAGCCCCACGGGTGTCGCGTCGGCCCGTGCGGCGGGCTGCCGCGTCCTGGCGGTGCCCTCGACCGAACCGCTCGCGGCTGCCGACGGGGTGACCCTCGCTCAGTCGCTCGCGGACGTCGATCCCGAGCTGCTGAGCTCGCTGGTGCCATGACAAGGCGACATGACAGGGTGAGCGCGTGAGCGAAGGACGGCAGAGGACGCCGCTGTATCTGAAGGTCGCCGCCGATCTGCGTACCGCCATAACGGCCGGCGAGTACGGCTCCGGGGCGAAGCTGCCCGCGGAGGACGAACTGGCCCGCCGTTACGGCGTGTCCAGAGGCACGGTTCGCCAGGCGCTCGCCGCGCTGCGCACCGACGGGCTGATCACCTCGCGGCGGGGTACGCGACGGGTGGTGCTGGGCGGGCCGAGGCTGCACAGCTTCGGTGAGCTGCGGTCGTTCACCCGTTGGGCACGGTCGCTGGGCGAGGAGCCCGGGGGCCGGGTCGTGGCGATCGACCGGGCCGTCGCGAGCGAGGAGGAGGCGGAGAAGCTGCGACTGGCGGACGGCTCGATCGTGTACCGGGTGCGGCGGCTTCGTACACTCTCGGACGCGCCGGTGATGGTGGAGCGGACGACGTATCCGGAGCGGATCGGGCAGCTGGTGGCAGCGATGCCCCTGGACACCGTCTCGCACTCGGCCGCACTCGAACTGCACGGCGTGCTGTTCGCGGACGCCCGGCACACGATCGATCTGGTGCAGGCGGACGAGGACGACGCGGAGCTGCTGGGCTGCCGGGCCGGGGAGGCGCTGCTGCGGGAGCGGCGTCACTCGACGGATCCGACGGGGTCACCGGTCGAATGGTCCCAGGACCGCTATCTGCCGGGGACGGTCGCGTTCACGATGCAGAGCTCGACGGCGACGAGCGCGCTGGGCCGCCGGCTGAGCCGCTGAGCCCGGGGCCCATGCCCCGGCTCGCCGGGGCATGGGCCGGCCGGACGGTGCCCTGCGAGGTGGGGGCGCCTGCGGCGGGCCACTGCGGCGGAGCCGCACAGTGGAGGCTGCCCCGCCCCGCCCCTTCCCGTAACCGGGGGCAAGCCCCCAGAACCCCGTACGCCCTCCGGGCGGGTCCTCAGTCTCCCCCAGAGCTTCGCCCGGGGGCCCCAGCGGGCTCGAAGTGAGCCCCGCTGGGGCCCCCACGCCCGCAGGGCGTAGGGGGAGGTCGAGGTGCCGGGTCCGGGGCGGAGCCCCCCACGCGGCGGAGCCGCACATCGAGCACAGCCCGGGAAAGGGCGGGGCGGCGAGAAGGCTCGCCGCAGGCGCCGCCCGGGTGCTCAGCCGGTCACCGCGCCTGCGGCCGCAGCAGACTCTCCAGCAGCGGCCGGAAGTGCTCGAAGTCGGGCGTGGGCGCGGCCGGGTCCTTCGCCTGCTCGTCCCAGCGGCGTACGGCGACGGCGTCGCGCCCGCCGGGGTGCGCCTCGAAGGCCCGTACCTGCTCCCCGGTCATCGGACCGCCCTGGACACGCAGGGTGTGCACGGACGCCTCGGAGAGCAGGTCGAAGTAGCCGGGCTCGACGGCGCACAGGTAGCGCTTGGCGGCGACGTGAAGTCGTACGGGTTCGGTGACCTCGGGCCCGAACCACCGGTCGAGCCAGTCGGCTCCGGTGTGGCTGTGCCGGTTGTCGGTGCCGTTCTCCATCAGGTCGCGGCCGGTGACCGCGCCCTGGAAGTGGCCGACGTCGTGCAGCAGCGCGGCGGCGACCAGGTGCGGCGGAGCCCCTGCCGCCTCGGCGAGGGCGCCGGCCTGGAGCATGTGCTGGGCCTGGGTGACGGCTTCGCCGAAGTACTCGGCGCTGCCTTCGCCCTCGAAGAGCGCGGCGAGGGTGTCGAGGGGACTCACCTCGGTGTTCATGCGGCACCTTCCTTGAGGTCGCGGCGGAGTACGGCCAGGGTGGACGCGAGGCCGTCGATGTCGGCGTAGGCGCCCTGGAGGTGGCGGTCGCCGGATTCGGCGAAGGCCGTACGGGCGTGCAGCAGCCGGGTGTTGTCGAAGATCAGGCAGTCGCCGGGGGTGAGCCGGAAGTCGAGCTGGAGCTCGGGACGGAGCAGCAGCTCGCCGAAGGTGCGGTACGCACCGTAGAAGGCCTCGAGCACCTCGGCCGGCTGGTGCAGGGTGCCGATGGAGCGGTTGTTGAAGCGGATCTCCCGGATCCGGCCGAGCGGGTCGGTGCCGATCAGCGGCCGGTGCGCGCGCAGTTCGGTGCGGTCGTCGGCGAAGGCGAACGGCACGGGGACGCGCGTGAGGATCTCGTACGCGTCGGGATCCTCGGCCAGCAGCAGCGTCGCGGCACGGAAGCCGTCGACGAGGCCGGAGTCGCCGCCCTGGGCCGCGTTGGTGAGGCAGTGCAGCAGTTGGAGGGTCGGGACCGGGTCACGGTAGGGGTTGTCGGTGTGCGGGGTGATACGGGCACCGGTGAAGGCGAGGTTGTTGGGGTCGGCCTCGACGCGTACCTCGAAGAGCGGGCCGTAGTTCGTCTCGCGTACGAATCCGAAGCTCCCCGCGACGTCGAGGACCTGCCGGTCTCGGACGGGTACGCCGCGCAGCAGGACGAAGCCGAGCCGCAGCACGCTCTGGAGGGCGGCGGACTTGGCGGCGGGGTCGCTGGTGTAGGCGGCCCAGTCGGCCGTGGGGAGCCGTCCCTCCAGGTCTGCGGCGACCCACAGCTCCTTGTCGTCCTCGGTGCGGCCGTCGCCCGGGACGGCGGAGGCGCCGGGGAGGTGCGCGCCGAGCCAGCTCTCGGCGTAGACGGAGCGGTGTCCGTCGGGGGCCCAGACGACCTCGTACGCGGGCGCGCCGTCCGCGGTGAGCGCGTGGTGGACGGAGCCCACGGCGAGCCCGGCGGGCAGTTCGGTGATCTGGAACAGCTTCTGGCCGTTACGGGGGTCCCGGCAGCCGGTGCAGGGACAGTTGTCGCGCAGCCAGAACGGCGGTGCGGACGCGAGGGTGGACATGAGCAGAGCTCCATGTTGTACAGACAACTTCTGAACAGCAGGGAGCCTCGCAGGAAGGGGTGGCCTCGCGGTTACGGCGAAATGGACGGCAGAAAGAGCCGTGCCGCCGGCCCAGAGGGGGAAGGGCCGGCGGCACGGGGCGGAGGGGGCCGGAGCACAGGATGGGACAGCGGGCGGATCAGCAGCCGTAGTCGACGAGGTCGAACGACCGGTAGTGGTCGGCGGTGTAGTAGTCCTCCTGCGACGACTGCCCCGTGACGATCCGGCGGGCACCGCGCGTGGTCGAGCCGGGCGTCTTCACCGTGTACTCGTGGTAGTAGCCGGTCGAGTGGGCCGGGAGGACGCCCTCGCGGTTCCGGAAGACCGTCCCGTCCTGCGAGTACGGGAACGGGCCACCGTTCTCGATGAGCTCGAGGGTGTCGTGGGCCTGGGAGGGCAGGTCGGAGTAGCAGATCTCACCGACCGCGGTGGCGGCGGCCGCCGGGGCCGCGACGGGTCCGCCGACGACGAGGGCGGAGATGAGGGCGGCAGCGCCGCCGAGCATGGTGAACCGTGGGGGGATTCGCATAGCGTCATGATGACGCGCGTAGAACTTGTCGTGTCAACGTCAATCGCCAGGTGTTTTCACGTAATTCACCTCCACCACCGGGCCGTCACACGCCGTATGCGTGAACTCCCAGTGGCGCTCACCGAGTTGACAACGCCGCCGCGCCACCGACACCGCCAACCGACGCCGCGTCAGTCGCGGCGGGATCTCCACGCGGCCGGTGGACGACGCGGCCCGCGACGCGGCCCGCCGGAGCAGACGCTCGGGCGGGCCGCGGGGCTTCCGGGCAGGGTCAGGGCGCCGCCCAGCAGCTTCGCCTGGTCCGTCACCTCCTTGTCGCCCTCGACGACGACGGCGGGGTCGTCGGAGAATGCGATGTACGGGAGGGGGATCAGGTGTCCTGACCGGCCGCGGTGCGCGGGAGGGCCGGGCAGAGGACGGCGCAGAGGACGAACGCGGCGACCACCCACGGCATCGCCGTCGACAGCGCGTCCGTCAGGCCGCTCGTCGTGTGCTCGAAGAAGACGGTGCCGATCACGGCCGCGCCGAGTGCGCCGCCGAACTGCTGGGCCGTGGAGAAGATTCCGGAGGCACCGCCCGCGATGTCGCCCGGGACGGCGGACAGGACGACGTTCACCAGCGGGACGATCAGGAAGCCGAGGCCGGCGCCCGCGACGACCAGACCGGGGACCAGCGGCCAGGCGCCGGTGTGAGTGGCGGCGGACTGCGTCACCGCGTACCAGACCCAGGCGAAGCCGCCGGCCATCATCAGTGCGCCCGCGACCAGCACCAGCCGTCCGGCCCTGACGGCGAGGGCGTCGGCTGCCGGGGCGGTGAGGAAGCCGCCGACCGAGAAGGCGACCGTGACGAGGCCCGCCTGCATCGGGGTGTAGCCCTCGCTGCCCTGCAGCCAGATCGCGAAGACCAGGAAGAAGCCCTGCATACCGATCGCGAACAGCATCTGCACGGCTACACCGACGGAGAACGCGGGGAGCCGGAACGCGCGGGCCGGCAGCAGCGGTACCGTCGCGCCGCGCCGGCGCGCCTCGAACAGCCCCAGTCCTACGACGGTCAGCACACCGGCGGCGAGGCAGATCCAGCCCCACAGCGGCCAGCCGTTGGAGTGCCCCTGCACCAGCGGCAGGACGATGGCGACCAGACCTCCCGCCAGCACCAGGCTGCCCAGGACATCCGGCCGGCCCGCCGAGCGCTCCTTCGTCACCGGTACGAGTACGGCCCCGGCGATGAACGTGGCGACGGCCACCGGGACGTTCACCAGGAACACGGAGCGCCAGCCCCAGCCGAACAGGTCGGCATCGGTGAGCAGTCCGCCGAGCAGCAGCCCGATCGCGGAGGCGAAGCCGGCGACGGCTCCGTACATCCCGAAGGCGGCGCCGCGCTCCTTGCCGTGGAAGAGCGTGCGGAACGAGCCGAGTACCTGCGGCATCAGCATCGCGGCCATCACGCCCTGGAACGCCCGGGCCGCGATCAGCTGCCCCGGGCTGTGCGCGACCCCACACGCCAGACTCGCGATGCCGAAGCCCGCCGTGCCGGCGAGGAAGAGTGCCTTGCGTCCGTAGCGGTCACCGAGATGCCCGGAGACGATGAGCGTCGCGGCGAAGCCCAGCAGATAGGCGGAGACCGTCCACTGCAGGGCGCTCTCGGAAGCACCCAGGTCGCGGCCTATCGACGGGATCGCCACATTGACGATCGTCACGTCCAGGAGGTCCATCAGCGCGGCGATCATCATGACGGCGGCGGCTGCCCAGCGGCGCGGATGGAGCGCCGCCGGGGGTGCGGCGACGGTACTGGCTGTCGTGGTCATTCCGGCTCCCTGTTTCCTGATTTATTTCGTTCGACCTAACGAAAGACTTGCATCACGGCACGGGTGATCGCAAGTCCTTCGTTCGACCGAACGAAATATTTCGCTAGGCTGTGCCCATGACCAGGGACAGGGACAGGGACAGGGACAGGGACCGGGACCGGGACAGGGACGGGGGCAGTGCACGCCGGGCCGAGGTGATCGCGGCCCTGACCGAGGCGGGCCGTGACTCCAGCGCGGCGTCTGTCGCGTTCCACACGGCGATCGCGGCGAAGCAGGGCCTCGGCCCCACGGAGACCAAGACCCTCGACCTCCTCCAGCGCCACGGCGCCCTCACCGCGAAGGACCTCGCGGAGCGCTCGGGCCTCGCCCCGGCATCGGTGACCGGCCTGGTGGACCGCCTCGAGGCCAAGGGCTACGTCCGCAGGGTCAAGCACCCGACGGACAAACGCCGGGTGCTGATCGAGTCCCGCCCGGAGAAACTGGCGGAGCTGGCTCCGCTCTTCGACGACTGGGCCCGGGAAGTCGCGGAACTCTACGAGGAGTTCACGACCGACGAGCTGGAGGTCGTGACCCGCTTCCTGACGGGGGCGACCGAGAGGCAGCGCGCGGCGACGAAACGGCTGGTGGACTGACCCGGGGGCTCCGCCCCAAGCCCGCTGGGAGAGGTGTCCGGGGGCCGGGTGCCCCCGAACCCCTACCCGACACCCCACCCCCCCGGGCGCCCCTACCGGCGGCAGCCGCACGGCAACCCGGGCGCAGGTGGGGCACGGGGGGAGACACGGGGGACACGGTCCCCCCGTTGCAACTACCGCGCTCCGTACACCGGCTGCGGCGCCTCCGACTCCGCCAGCAGCTTCAGGACCGTCTCGCCCGCCTCACCCGGCGTCCAGCGCGCACCCTTGTCCGCGGTCGGGCCCGGGCGCCAGCCCTCCATGACCGTGATGCGGCCCGCTTCCGCCTCGAAGACGCGGCCGGTGACGCCCGCCGACGCGATCGAGCCGAGCCAGACGACCAGCGGGGACACATTCCCGGGGGCCATCGCGTCGAAGGCCCCGGACTCCCCCGGCGCCGCCATCGCGTCGGCAAACGTCCGCTCGGTCATCCTGGTGCGCGCGGCCGGCGCGATCGCGTTGACCTGCACGCCGTAGCGGGCCGTTTCCGCGGCGGCGACCAGCGTGAGTCCCACGATGCCCGCCTTCGCCGCGCTGTAGTTGCCCTGGCCGACCGAGCCGAGAAGCCCCGCCCCCGAGGACGTGTTGACGACCCGGGCCGCCACCTCACGGCCCGCCTTCGACTCCGCCCGCCAGTACGCCGCCGCGTGCTTCAGCGGCAGGAAGTGCCCCTTCAGGTGCACCCGCATCACCGCGTCCCAGTCGTCCTCGTCCAGATTGACCAGCATCCGGTCGCGCAGGAACCCCGCGTTGTTGACGAGGGTGTCGAGCCGCCCGAAGCTCTCCACCGCGGTGGCCACGAGGGACGCCGCCCCCTCCGCCGTGGCGATGTCACCGCCGTGCGCGACCGCATCGCCGCCCAGCGCCCTGATCTCCTCGACGACGTGCGCCGCCGGGCTGTCCGGTCCCGGAGCACCGTCCAGTCCCACCCCCAGGTCGTTCACCACCACCCGGGCCCCCTCCGCCGCGAACGCCAGGGCGTGCGCCCGCCCGAGCCCCCGTCCCGCACCCGTCACGATCACGACCCGGCCTTCACAGATCCCGGCAGTCGGCCCAGAAGACGGCCCAGAAGACGGTCGAGAAGACGGTCCAGAAGTCGGTCCAGAAGTCGGCTCAGCAGTCATCTCGGCTCTCCTTGTTGGCAGTTGCGGCAGACAGAAACGCGGGCCGCTCCCCTCCCCCGTGCACCAGCAGGGACGCCCCGCTCACATACGCCGCCCGTTCCGACGCGAGGAACACCGCCGCGTCGCCGATCTCGTCCGGCTCGGCCAGCCGGCCCAGCGGCACCGTGCGGCCGACCGCCGCCACGCCCGCCTCGTCGCCGTAGTGGAGATGGGACAGCTCCGTACGGACCATCCCGAGCACCAGCGTGTTCACCCGCACCTCGGGCGCCCATTCCACGGCCATCGACCGCGCCAGGCTCTCCAGCCCCGCCTTGGCCGCCCCGTACGCCGCGGTGCCCGGCGACGGCCGTGTCGCGCTCACGCTGCCGATCATCACGACCGACCCGCGCACCGCGCGCAGATGCTCGTACGCCGCGAGCGACGCGGTCATCGGCGCCACCAGATTCAGACCGACGACCCGGGCGTGACGCTCGGCATCGCGCTCCCCGAGCAGCCGGTACGGCGTCCCGCCCGCGTTGTTGACCAGTACGTCCAGCCGCCCGTACCGCAGTACGACCCCGGTGAAGAGCTCCGCCACGGCCGCCGCGTCCCGCAGGTCCACGGACACGAAACGCGCCGTACGGCCCCCCGTACCGACCGGCGCGTCCGGCGGCCTGCGCGCGCAGACGACGACCTCCGCCCCGGCCGACAGGAACGCCCGGGCGATGCCTGCGCCGACGCCCCGGGTGCCACCCGTAACGACGGCGACCCTCCCCTCCAACTCCATCGGCTGCTACCTTCCTGACCCAGCATCACCTAACAAATGTTTGGTGGAAAGGTAGCTGATCCGCTCATGGGTGTCTCCACCTCAGGCCCCGAGAAGGGCATATCCGTCGTCACGGTCGACTTCCCACCCGTCAACGCCCTCCCCGTACAGGGCTGGTACGACCTCGCCGACGCCGTCCGCACCGCCGGCCGGGACCCGGAGATCCGCTGCGTCCTGCTGGCCGCCGCGGGCCGCGGCTTCAACGCGGGCGTCGACATCAAGGAGCTGCAGCGCGACACCGGGCACGCAGGGAACCCGGCACTCATCGGCGCCAACCGCGGCTGCTACGAGGCGTTCGCCGCGGTCTACGAGTGCGAGGTCCCCGTCGTCGCCGCCGTGCACGGCTTCTGTCTGGGCGGCGGGATCGGCCTCGTCGGCAACGCGGACGCGATCGTCGCGTCCGACGACGCCACCTTCGGGCTGCCGGAGCTGGACCGGGGCGCACTCGGCGCCGCCACCCATCTCGCCCGGCTGGTCCCCCAGCATCTGATGCGCGCCCTGTACTACACCTCGCGCACGGCGACGGCGGCCGAACTGCACGCCCACGGCTCGGTCTGGAAGGTCGTCCCGCGCGGGGAACTCCACGCCGCGGCCCTGGAGCTGGCGCGCGAGATCGCGCGGAAGGACCCGTATCTGCTCCGGCTGGCCAAGGCCGCCATCAACGGCATCGACCCCGTCGACGTACGCCGCAGCTACCGCTTCGAGCAGGGCTTCACGTTCGAGGCCGGTCTCAGCGGGACCGCCGACCGCGTCCGCGACACCTTCGGCAAGGACGAGAAGGAGGCATGAGCGTGGCCGACAAGACCATGACCGTCGACGAGGCCGTCGGGCGGCTGCACAGCGGCATGACCCTCGGCATCGGCGGCTGGGGCTCACGCCGCAAGCCGATGGCCCTGGTGAGAGCACTGCTCCGGACCGGGATCACCGACCTCACGGTCGTCTCGTACGGCGGTCCCGACGTCGGCCTGCTCGCCGCCGCCGGCCGCATCCGCAAGCTCGTCGCGCCCTTCGCGACCCTCGACTCCATCCCGCTGGAGCCGCAGTTCCGTGCCGCCCGCGAGCGTGGCGCCTTCGAGATGACGGAGCTCGACGAGGCCATGTTCATGTGGGGCCTGCACGCCGCCGCGAACCGGCTGCCGTTCCTGCCCGTCCGTGCGGGCCTCGGCTCGGACGTCATGCGCGTCAACCCGGAGCTGCGGACGGTGACTTCGCCCTACGACGACGGCGAGGAGTTCGTCGCCGTACCCGCCCTCCGCCTGGACGCCGCCCTGGTCCACATGAACCGCGCCGACCGGCTCGGCAACGGCCAGTACCTGGGCCCCGACCCGTACTTCGACGACCTCTTCTGCGAGGCCGCCGGCGCCGCGTACGTCTCCTGCGAGCAGCTCGTGGAAACCGCCGAGCTCACCAAGGACGCCGCCCCGCAGACCCTTCTCATCAGCCGCCACAGCGTCACCGGCGTCGTCGAGGCCCCGAACGGCGCGCACTTCACCTCATGCGCCCCCGACTACGGCCGCGACGAGGCCTTCCAGAAGCTGTACGCGACCACGCCCTGGCCCGACTTCGCCCAGCGTTTCCTGTCCGGCGGGAGCGAGCACGACTACCAGCGCGCCGTCCAGGCCTGGCACGAGGAGCAGCGATGACCACGGCCGTCACTCGTGGGCCTCTTCTCCCACCCACCCGGGCCGAGTACTGCGTGATCGCCTGCGCCGAGGCCTGGCGCGACAACGGCGAGGTCCTGGCAAGCCCGATGGGCCGGATCCCGTCCATCGGCGCCCGTCTCGCCAGGCGCACCTTCTCCCCCGAGCTGCTCCTGACGGACGGCGAGGCGATGCTCGTCGGACCGGACGGCACCGTGGAGGGCTGGCTGCCGTACCGCCGCCATCTCACGATGGTCACGGGCGGCAAGCGGCACGTCATGATGGGCGCGAGCCAGATCGACCGGTACGGCAACCAGAACATCTCCTGCATCGGCGACTGGTCCCGTCCGACGCGCCAGCTGCTCGGGGTGCGGGGTGCCCCGGTCAACACCCTCAACAATCCGGTGAGTTACTGGGTGCCACGGCATTCCGCCCGGGTCTTCGTCGAGAAGGTCGACATGGTGAGCGGCGTCGGTCACGACCACGCGGCCGCGGCAGGTCCCTCCGCGACCCGCTACCACCGCATCCCGCGCGTCGTCAGCGACCTCGGCGTCTTCGACTTCGCGACACCGGACCGCTCGATGCGGCTCGCGTCCCTGCACCCGGGTGTGACGGTCGAGCAGATCCGGGAAGCCACCGGCTTCGACCTGACGATCGGCGAAGACGTCCCGTACACCCGTGAACCGACCCCCGCCGAGCTGCGCCTCATCCGCGAGGTCATCGATCCGGCCGGTGCCCGCGACCGCGAGGTCAGAGCGTGATGGCCCCGCTGGCGACCCCGCTCACCAAACTCACCGGCGTCCGGCACCCCATCGTCCAGACCGGTATGGGCTGGGTGGCCGGCCCCCGGCTCGTCTCCGCGTCCGCGAACGCCGGGGCGCTCGGCATCCTCGCCTCCGCGACGATGACCACCGAGCAGCTGAAGGGGGCCGTACGCGAGGTCAAGTCCCGTACGGACGCGCCCTTCGGTGTCAACCTGCGGGCCGACGCCGGAGACGCACGGGAGCGGGTGCGGATCATCATCGACGAGGGCGTACGGGTCGCCTCCTTCGCCCTCGCCCCCTCGCGCGAGCTGATCGCCGAGCTGAAGGACGCGGGCGTGGTCGTCATCCCGTCCATCGGCGCCCGCCGGCACGCCGAGAAGGTGGCGGCGTGGGGCGCGGACGCGGTGGTCGTGCAGGGCGGTGAGGGCGGCGGGCACACCGGGGACGTCGCCACGACCGTGCTGCTGCCGCAGGTCGTGGACGCGGTCGACATCCCGGTGGTCGCGGCGGGGGGCTTCCACGACGGGCGGGGACTGGTGGCGGCGCTCGCGTACGGGGCGGCGGGCATCGCCATGGGCACCCGTTTCCTCCTCACCTCCGACTCGACCGTGCCGGACGCCGTCAAGGCCCGCTATCTCGCGGCCTCGGTGAAGGACATCACCGTCACGACGGCCGTCGACGGGCTGCCGCACCGGATGCTCCGTACGGACCTGGTCGACGCGCTGGAACGGTCGGGCCGCACCCGGGCGCTGCTGCACGCGCTGCGCAGAGCGGCCGGCTTCAAGAAGCTCTCGGGGCTGTCCTGGGCCGCGATGGTCCGCGACGGACTCGCGATGAAACACGGCAAGGGCCTGTCCTGGAGCCAGGTCCTGCTCGCCGCGAACACACCCATGCTCCTGAAGGCCTCGATGGTCGAGGGCCGCACCGACCTCGGCGTCATGGCGTCCGGGCAGGTGGCGGGGGTGATCGAGGACCTCCCCAGCTGCTCGGAGCTCATCACCCGCGTGATGTCCGAGGCCGAGCACGTGCTCCGCACCCTGCCGACCGCAGGGTGACCAACCCTCATATCCCGCAAGGGAGTTCCGTCATGCCACTCACACGACGCGCACTGCTGAGCACCGCCTGCGCCACCTGCGCCACCGCCCTGCTGGCGTCCGCCGCCCCCGCGGCGTCCGCGCGCCCCCGCCAGGCGCATCTCCCGCTCCAGGCTCATCTCCCGCTCCAGGGCGCGGTCAACGTCCGTGATCTGGGCGGCCACCCGACCTACACCGGAGAGCGGGTGCGGTACGGCCTGGTCCACCGCGCCGACGCCCTGAGCAGGCTCACCGACGCCGACGTCACCACGCTGGCCGGACTGGGGCTGCGCAGGGTCGTCGACTACCGCATCCCGCTGGAGCTCCAGTACGACGGGGCCGACCGTCTCCCGGCCGGCCTCGCGGTCACGTCCCGCCCGGTCACCGACAACGGGCTGTTCGCCCAGCTGCTGGCCGTCATCGGCTCGGGCGATCCGGTCAAGCAGGAGGAGATGCTCGGCAACGGCAAGGCCGCCGCGTTCATGCACGGCGTCTACCGCACGTTCGTCACGAGCGCCGAGAACCGTGACCGGTTCGGCGCGACGCTGCGCGACGCGGCGTCCGCCGCCACCACGCCGCTGCTCTACCACTGCACGGCCGGCAAGGACCGCACCGGCTGGACGAGTTATCTGCTGCTCGTCGCGCTGGGCGTGCCCGAGCCGCTCGCCGTACAGGACTATCTGGCGTCCAACACCTACCGCGCCGCGTACGACGCGAAGGTCCGCGAGGGCCTGAAGCAGTCCGGCCGGATGCAGAACCCGGACCTGCTGATCCCGCTGCAGGAGGTGCGCACGGAGTATCTGAACTCCGCTCTCGCGGCCGTCGACACGGAGTACGGCGGCCTCTTCGGCTATCTGACGAAGGGGCTGGGCCTGGATCTTCGTACGCTGTCGGCGCTGCGCGGGCGGCTGCTGCACTGAACGGCGGGCCGGCCCGGCGGCTCGGCGACCGGGCCGGCCGGGCTGTCGCCCGGCCACTGAGCGGCTACTGCGCGGCCCGGCGGCTCCCGGTCCGGCCCTGGGCACCGCCGGCAGCACGGCCGCCCCCGGTCCGGCCGCGCCCTGCGGGCTGCGAGCGACGGGCCGGGGCCGCTCCTGCGCGCTTGCGCTTCGGGCGGGACTGCGCGGAGGCCTGCTTCGGCTGCGGCTGCGGCACCTCGATGGTGACGGCCACGCCGGACGGTTCGCGGGCGCCGGTCAGCCGGGCCAGTTCCTCGTCGCTGGACTTGATGCTGGCCGTGCGCGGGCTGATCCCCGCGTCCGACATCAGCCGGGTCAGCTCGCGCTTCTGGTCCGGCAGCACCAGCGTCACCACGCTGCCCGACTCGCCCGCCCGCGCGGTGCGTCCGCCGCGGTGCAGATAGTCCTTGTGATCCGTGGGCGGATCGACGTTCACGACCAGGTCCAGGTCGTCCACGTGGATGCCGCGGGCCGCCACGTTGGTCGCCACGAGTGCGGTGACCTGCCCGTTCTTGAACTGGTCGAGGGTGCGGTTGCGCTGCGGCTGGGTCCGCCCGCCGTGCAGCCCGGCGGCCCGTACGCCACTGGCCAGCAGCCGCTTGACGAGCCGGTCCACGGACCGCTTGGTGTCCAGGAAGAGGATGACCCGGCCGTCACGGGCGGCGATGCGCGTGGTGACGGCCTTCTTGTCGGTCTCGTCGGCGAGGTACAGGACGTGGTGGTCCATCGTGGTCACCGCGCCGGCGGACGGGTCGACCGAATGCACCACGGGGTCGCTCAGGAACTGCCGTACCAGCCGGTCGATGTTGCGGTCCAGGGTGGCCGAGAACAGCAACCGCTGCCCGTCCGGCTCCACCTGCTTCAGCAGCGCGGTGACCTGGGGCATGAAGCCCATGTCGGCCATCTGGTCGGCCTCGTCGAGCACGGTGACGGCCACCTGGTCGAGCCGGCAGTCGCCGCGCTCGATGAGGTCCTTGAGCCGTCCGGGCGTCGCCACGAGCACCTCGGCGCCGCGCCGCAGCGCACCGGCCTGCTTGGTGATCGACATCCCTCCGACGACCGTCGCGAGCCTGAGGTTGACGGCCGTCGCGTACGGGGTGAGGGCGTCCGTGACCTGCTGCGCGAGCTCCCGCGTGGGCACGAGGACCAGGGCGAGCGGCGCGTGCGCCTCGGCCCGCCGCCCGGCGGTGCGGGCGAGCAGGGCGAGACCGAAGGCGAGGGTCTTGCCGGATCCGGTGCGCCCGCGGCCGAGGAGGTCACGTCCGGCAAGGGAGTTCGGCAGGGTGGCGGCCTGGATCGGGAAGGGCTCGGTCACGCCCTGGGCGGCGAGGGTCTTGAGCAGCGCGGCCGGCATGTCCAGCTCGTCGAACGCCCCGACGGCGGGCAGGGCGGGCGTGCTGGATTGCGGCAGCGCGAATTCCTGCGGCGGCGCGGCGCGGCGCACACCGGCGGAGCGCTTCGCAGAGCCTTTTGCAGTGCCTTTCGCGGAACCGTTCGCGGAGCCGGCTATGGACTTCTTCGCGGACGCCTTCGGGGACTGCGTGGCGGCGCGCTTGGCCGGCCGTTTGCGTGCGGGACGTTCGGGGACAGTCATTCGATGCCTTCCTGGGCCTGAGGACAGCACGAGCCGGGGCCCGCACCGCGAAGGTGCGGGCCCCGGCTGCGAGGTACGCGTCCGGGTGTCAGGCCGGGACGATGTTCTCCGCCTGCGGGCCCTTCTGGCCCTGCGTGACGTCGAAGGAGACCTTCTGGCCCTCCTGGAGCTCACGGAAGCCCGAGGTGGCGATGTTGGAGTAGTGCGCGAAGACGTCGGCGCCGCCGCCGTCCTGCTCGATGAAGCCGAAGCCCTTTTCAGAGTTGAACCACTTCACGGTTCCCGTGGCCATGTCATTCTCCCGATAGGTAAGAGGTCCCATCCGGAGATGCCGGAAAACAATTATGCGCCCGGCGGAACATTCCCGTCAGGCGCACATAAAGTTCATGGGTACCAAAACTGCAACGCTGAGACCTTAGCACGGCTCGGGCCCGGACCCGCAAAGCCATTGGCATGGATGCCGTCGCGAGCACACCCGAACTCTGCGGTCGCGCTGCGGGAGCCCACCGAGGTCCGCCGGCGCGGCCGCTGACCGGCGGTCGTCCGGACCGCGGGAGCGCCGGACTTCTGTACCTCCGGACCCCGGACCCCGGATCAGAGCCGCTCGATGATCGTCACGTTCGCCTGGCCGCCGCCCTCGCACATCGTCTGCAGCCCGAACCGCCCACCCGTGCGCTCCAGTTCGTGCAGCAGCGTCGTCATCAGTTTCACGCCGGTCGCACCCAGCGGATGGCCCAGGGCGATCGCGCCGCCGTTCACGTTCACACGGGCCGGATCTGCGCCGGTCTCCTTGAGCCAGGCGAGGACGACCGGGGCGAAGGCCTCGTTGATCTCGACCAGGTCGATGTCGTCGATGGAGAGGCCGGTCTTCTTCAGCGCGTGGGCGGTCGCCGGGATGGGCGCGGAGAGCATACGGATCGGGTCCTCGCCGCGGACCGAGAGGTGATGGACGCGGGCGCGCGGGGTCAGGCCGTGCTCGCGCACCGCACGTTCGCTCGCGAGCAGCATGGCCGCGGCGCCGTCCGAGACCTGCGAGGAGCAGGCGGCGGTGATCGTGCCGCCTTCCATGACCGGCTGGAGGGCGGCCATCTTCTCCAGGGAGGTGTCGCGGCGCGGGCCCTCGTCCACGGTGACATCGCCGTAGGCCACCGTCTCCCGCTCGAAGCGGCCCTCGTCGATCGCCCGGATCGCCCGCCGGTGGGAGCGGAGGGCGAACTCCTCCATGTCGAGCCGGGAGATGCCCCACTTCCGTGCGATGAGCTCCGCGCCGTGGAACTGGTTGACGGGCGCGTCGCCGTACCGTGCCCGCCAGCCCTGCGAGCCGTGGAAGGGGCCGTCGGCCAGCCCGAGCGGCTCGGCGGCCCGGCGGGACGCGAAGGCGATCGGGATCTGCGTCATGTTCTGCACGCCGCCGGCGACGACGAGGTCCTGGGTGCCGGACATGACGCCCTGGGCCGCGAAGTGCACCGCCTGCTGGGAGGAGCCGCACTGGCGGTCGATGGTGACGCCGGGCACCTCCTCGGGGAGTCCGGCCGCCAGCCAGCACGTGCGGGCGATGTCACCGGCCTGCGGACCGACCGTGTCCAGGCAGCCGAAGACGACGTCCTCCACGGCGACCGGGTCGATACCGGCCCGTGTGACCAGGGCCTTCAGGACGTGTGCGCCGAGGTCGGCGGGGTGCACGGCCGCGAGGCCGCCCTTTCGCCGGCCGACCGGGGTGCGTACCGCTTCGACTATGTAGGCCTCGGCCATGACAACTCCTACGGTTGTGGTGACGTCTCTCGTACGGAGATGCCGTCCAGCACCATCGACAGGTACTGGCGGGCGATCTCGTCCGGACTGTGCTGTCCGCCCGGCCGGTACCAGGACGCCGCGACCCACACCGTGTCGCGGACGAACCGGTAGGTGAGCCGGATGTCCAGGTCCTCGCGGAAGACGCGGGTGGCGACCCCGCGCTCCAGCGTCCCGAGCCACGCCTTCTCGAACTTCTGCTGCGAGTCGGCGAGATAGTGGAAGCGGGGCTGCCCGGACAGGTGCCGGGACTCCTTCTGGTAGATCGCGACGGCGGCGCGGTGCCGGTCGATCTCGCGGAACGACTCGGTGACGAGCGCCTCGATCGTCTCCCGCGGCCCGAGCCCGGCCGCGAGGACGGCGTCGTAGCCCTCCCACAGTTCGTCGAGGAAGGTGGAGAGGATCTCGTCGAGCATCGATTCCTTGGAATCGAAGTGGTAGTAGAGGCTGCCCGCGAGCATCCCCGCCGCGTCCGCGATCTTGCGGACCGTGGTGGCGTTGTAGCCCTGGGCCGCGAACACCTCGGCCGCGGTGTCGAGCAGCTCGCGGCGCCGCTCGGGCGAGGCGGTCACCTGGGTCTTCTTCTTGGTCGTAGGCACGTGCCCATTCTGGTCCTACGCGTGCTGGGAGCTGACGGACACGGTCTCGCCGGTCATGTACGAGGAGTAGCCGCTGGCCAGGAAGACGATGACGTTGGCGACCTCCCAGGGCTCGGCGTACCGGCCGAAGGCCTCCTTCCCGGTGAGCTCGGTGAGCAGCTCGGCCGAGGTGACCTTCACCAGATGCGGGTGCATGGCGAGGCTCGGTGAGACCGCGTTGACCCGGACCCCGTACTCGGCCGCCTCGAGGGCCGCGCACCGGGTGAGCGCCATGACGCCGGCCTTGGCGGCGGCGTAGTGGGCCTGTCCGGCCTGGGCGCGCCAGCCGACGACGGAGGCGTTGTTGACGATGGCCCCGCCGCCACGGCCGGAGCTGCGGCCGGCGTCGCGGCCGGAGTCGCGGCCGGCGTCACGGAAGGCGCGCAGGGCCGCGCGCGTGCAGCGGAAGGTGCCGCCCAGGGTGACGTCGAGGACGCGGGTCCACTGCTCGTCGGTCATGTCGACGAGCGCGGCCGTCCCGCCGAGGCCCGCGTTGTTGACGACGATGTCGAGCCCGCCGTGGATCCGGACCGCGTGTCCGAAGAGGTCCTGCACCTGGGCTTCGTCGGTGACGTCGCACGGCAGTGAGGCGACCGCCTCGGCCCCGAACTCCCCGGCGAGCGTCTCCTCGGTCTCCTTGAGCCGGCGTGCGTGCGCGTCGCTGATGAGGACTCGCGCGCCCTCCTCCAGGAACCTGCGGGCGGTGGCACCGCCGATCCCGGCCCCGGCGGCCGCGGTGATGACGGCGGTACGGCCGTCCAGCAGGGCGTGCCCCAGCACGTACTGAGCCTTGTTGTCCGTCACACCGGCACGGTAACCTACCAAACACTTGTTAGGGAAGGTGTTCCGAGGAGGGACGGCACTCCATGGACCTGACGCACACGGCGGACGAGGACGCGCTCCGCGCACAGGCCCGGGAGTGGCTGCACGCGCACGTCCCCGACCGGCCCCTGCCGTCGCTGGAGACGGAGGAGGGCTTCGCCGCGCACCGCGAGTGGGAGGCGGAGCTGTACGCCGACCGCTGGTCGGTGGTGTCGTGGCCACAGCGGTACGGGGGCCGGGGCGTCGACATCTTCCAGTGGCTGGTCTTCGAGGAGGAGTACTACGCGGCGGGCGCGCCCGGGCGGGTCTCCCAGAACGGCATCAACCTCCTCGCCCCGACCCTCTTCGACCACGGCACGGAGGAGCAGCGGGCCCGGGTGCTGCCGTCGATGGCGAGCGGCGAGGTGATCTGGGCCCAGGCGTGGTCGGAGCCGGAGTCGGGCTCGGACCTCGCGTCGCTGACGTCCCGGGCGGTGCGGACGGACGGCGGCTGGCTGCTGTCGGGCCAGAAGACATGGTCGTCACGGGCGGCCTTCGCGGACCGGGCGTTCGGCATCTTCCGGACCGACCTCGACGCCGGCAAACCCCACCGGGGCCTGACGTATCTGATGTTCGACCTGCGGGCGCCGGGTGTGACGGTCCGCCCGGTCCGCCGGCTCGACGGCAAGCCGGCCTTCGCCGAGCTGTTCCTGGACGAGGTGTTCGTACCGGACGAGGACGTGATCGGCGAGCCGGGGCAGGGCTGGCGTATCGCCATGTCGACAACCGGCAACGAACGCGGCCTCACGCTCCGCTCTCCCGGCCGCTTCCTCGCCGCCGCCGACCGGCTGGTGGAGCTGTGGCGCTCGGCCGCCGACCCGGCCGACACCGCGCTGCGCGACCGGGTCGCGGACGCGGTGATCGGCGCACGGGCGTACCAGCTGTTCACCTGTGCCAATGCCGCACGGTTCGCGGCGGGCGCGGTCATCGGCGCCGAGTCGAGCCTGAACAAGGTCTTCTGGTCCGAGTACGACATAGCCCTGCACGAGACCGCGCTCGATCTGCTGGGCGGGGAGGGCGAGCTCGCGGACGGGCCGGGCGGGTGGGCGGAGGGGTACGTGTTCTCGCTGGCGGGCCCCATCTACGCCGGGACGAACGAGATCCAGCGCGACATCATCGCCGAGCGGCTGCTCGGTCTGCCGAAGGGGCGCCGCTGATGCGGGGGTTGTCCGGGAAGACGCCCCCGGGCCCTTGGCCGGCGCGCCCTGGCGCGCCTGTGCCTGTGCCTGTGCCCGTGCCCGCGGCTGTGCTCGTGCCCGTGTCCCGGACCGATCCGCGAGGAGGCACCCCATGAAGTTCCTGCTGACCGACGAGCAACAGGCCTTCGCCCGTTCGCTGGACGCCATGCTGACGGCCGCGGACACCCCTGCGGCGGCTCGCGCCTGGGCCGCCGGGAACGCCTCGCCCGGGCGTGCGCTGTGGGCCCGGCTCGCCGAGGCAGGCGTCTTCGCACTGGCCGTGCCGGAGGCGTACGAGGGCGTCGGCCCGCTCCCCGTCGAACTCGCCGTCGCCTTCGTGGAGCTGGGACGCCATGCGGTGCCGGGACCGGTGGTGGAAACGGTCGCCGCGGCGGCGCTGGTCACCGGGCTGGGTGACCCCGGGCCGGCCAAGCGGCTGCTGCCGGGCATCGCGGCGGGCGAGGTGACGGCGACGCTGAAGCTGCCGGGCTCGGGACCCTACGCCCTGGACGCCGATACGGCGACGTGCGTCCTCGTGGCCGAACAGGGCAAGGACGGAGAGCCGTTCCGGCTGTTCATCGCACCCGGGCACGGGCCGGTGCGGGCCTCGGCCGATCCGGCGCGGCGACTGGCCGTACCGGACGACGGCGGCGAGGTCCTGGCCACCGGGCCGGACGTGGCGGCCGCGGCCGCGCGCGCGGCGGACTGGGCGCGGCTCGCCACGGCCGCGCAGGCGCTCGGCACCGGGCTCGCCCTGCTGGAGCGGACCGTCGCGTACGCCGGGCAGCGCACCCAGTTCGGTGCGCCGATCGGGTCGTTCCAGGCGGTCAAGCACCGGCTGGCGGACACCCTGATCGCCCTCGAGTTCGCCCGGCCGCTGCTGTTCGGGGCGGCGCTGTCCATGGCGCCCGCCCATGTCGCCGCGGCGAAGGTGGCGGCGGGCGAGGCCGCGTACACCGCCGCCCGCACCGCCCTCCAGCTGCACGGCGCGGTCGGCTACACCGAGGAGCTGGACCTCTCCCTCTGGCTGCGCAGAGCCCGGCCGCTGCGGGACGCGTGGGGCACGCCCTCGCAGTGCCGGGCGGCGGTGCTGGAGCGCTGACCATGATCTCACTGGACGGCAGAGTCGTGCTGATCACGGGCGCGGGACGGGGCCAGGGCGCCGCGGAGGCACGGCTCTTCGCGGAGGCGGGCGCGCGGATCGTGGTGACGGACGTACGGGAAGACGAAGGCCGGGAAATCGCCGAGTCCCTGGGCGACGCGGGCCTGTTCGGACGCCATGACGTGTCGGTCGCGGACAGCTGGGCGCTCACGGTCGAGGCGGCACTCGGGGCCTTCGGACGGATCGACGCGCTTGTCAACAACGCGGCGATATGGCGGACCGCGAGCGTCGAGGACGAGACGTACGAGAACTTCGAGACGCTGCTCCGGGTCAATCTGCTCGGCCCCTTCCTCGGCATCCAGGCCGTGCTGCCCGTACTGAAAGGGGCAGGCGGGGGCTCGATCGTCAATGTCTCGTCGACGGCCGGGCTGGTCGGCATCCCCGGCCATGCGGCGTACGGATCCACGAAGTTCGGACTGCGCGGGCTGACCCGGTCCGCGGCGCTGGACCTGGCGGCGTACGGGATCCGGGTCAACTCCGTACACCCCGGGGCGATCGACACCCCGATGACGGCCGCGGTCTCCGGCGGGGACTGGTCGAAGGTCCCGCTGGGCCGGATGGGCAGGCCGGAGGAGGTCGGCGAGCTGATCCTCTTCCTGGTGTCGGATGCGTCGTCGTATGTCACCGGCACGGAATTCACGGTGGACGGGGGCCTGACGACCGGATGACCGGCCGCTGCCCCGGCCCTGCTCGTCCTCGCGGACCGCGGTCGAGCAGACCGCGGCCGAGCGGACCGCGGCCGAGCGGACCGCGGCCGAGCGGACCGCGGCCGAGCGGACTGCGGTCCACTGCGCCACGAGGGCCTCGTTCGTGCGCGCCCGCGCGTGACTCCGGTCCGCCCTTGACACCGCCGGACCACCCTCAAGACCCTTGACCTTCACCGAGCCGGTTGCCGAGGGGGCGAAGCATGCTGCAACGGATGCTCGAGCGAGGCCGGCCCTCAAGTGCCCAGTACACGTGGGGACTTGGCGGGCTGATCCTGTTGGTCGTGATCTCCGTGATCGCGTACGAGAATCTGCAGAGCATCTTCAACGAGGAGAAGGACTTCGTCATCGGCACACTGTTCTCGCTGGCGGGCTTCTGCTTCGCCAAGGCGCTGACTCGCTCCCGTGGCGACCGGGCGCTGGAGATTCTGCGGGACACAGGAGCCTTCGAGCAGATCGCACTCGTCGACCGCAACATCCGGGCTGCGGCGGACCGGCTGGCCGGGTACCACGATCTGCAGTGCAGGGACCCGGAGTTCTATCGGAACATCGGGGTACTGCGCGTCGCCCTCGACGACATCGACAAGTCCCTCACCAACATCGCGGACCTCCGCACGGCCTTGGACATGGACGCCGGCCAGGTCTATCCGGTCCCACCGGAACTCAAGCTCGCCCTGCTCTCGGTGCGGCGGAACGTGCACGAAGCCCTGGCCCGGCGGGATCAGGCGTACGAGTGGCTGCGCGCGAGGGTCCCGCACGACGACCAGGAGGCCTGGGACCTTTTCGCCGTCATGACGACCGACACCCAGAAGGCCTCGCTCACACTGGAGTCACTGCTCAGCAAGTACGTCGGTTTCCCTCCGGCCGAGTACGCCCGCAACGTGCTCGACTATCTCCGGGCCGCGCAGCGCCGGGCCGCCGCATTCCGGGAGGCGGCTCCCCAGACACCGAGGATCTTCGAGGTCCTCCAGGAGGACCTCGATCACGCGATCCGCGACCTGGAGCAGGTGGAACGGAAGCTGAACGACGACCCCACCCCGGAACCCGTGATCGTGCCCGCGCCGACACCCGAGCCCGTACGGCCGTAGGACCGCAGGAGCCGGGTCAGGTCCGTCCGCTGCGACCGCCGGTCCGTTCCGGCCCTTTCCCAGGGCTCCGGACGTCCCTGGAAGCCCGACGGCCTCCGTGGGGGCCAGTGGGGGTTACTCCGTCGGTTCGGCGCCCGGCACGTTCGCCGTCGCGGCCCGCTCGGACGCGCTGCGCTCCACGCAGAACTCGTTGCCCTCAGGGTCGGCGAGCGTCACCCACCCGGTGCCGTCCGGGTTGCGCCGGTCGCCCACGAGCGTGGCGCCGAGCTTCAGCAGCCGGTCGACCTCCTCGTCGCGGGTACGGTCCTGCGGCTGCAGGTCGAGGTGGACCCGGTTCTTCAGGGTCTTCTTCTCGGGCACGGTCACAAAGAGGATGCCGACTCCGGGCGCCTGGACCAGCGCCTCGGGGTCACCCGGCTGGTCCTCGTCGCTCACCGGGCACTCCAGGACCCCGGCCCAGAAGGTGGCCAGCGCGTACGCGTCGGAGCTGTCGATCGTCACATGCCGCACCAAGGTAGCCATACGCGCCACGCTCGCACGGAGGACCGGACCGCCGCACCGGAATTCCGGCCCCGTCCCGACGGTCAGGACCGTACGATGCCGATCCTTCGTGCGTTCTCCAGCCACACCGGGAACTCGGACACCAGCCGGTCGTACAGCTCCGCGTCCGGCACCCGGCGCGGGTCCTGGCCCGCGTGGAAGAAGCCTGCGTTGTCGATGGACCGTTTCGCGGGGACCGCAAGTTCGTCCAGCTTGCGCAGGAAGTCGAACTGCTTGCTGCCTGGGTCGCCGAAGCCGATGAACTGCCAGAACATCGACAGTTCGGCCGCCTTGCACAGATAGCGTTCGGCGGCGAGCTTGTTGATGGGCCCGCCGTCGGTCTGGAAGACGACGAGCGCCGGTGCCGTGGCGCCGCTGTCCAGGTAGTGGTCGATGACGGCGTCCATCGCCAGGTGGTAGCTCGTCTTGCCCATGTGCCCGAGACCGGCGACGATCCGGTCGATGCAGCCCTCGTGTCCGGCGAGCGCGATCTCGGTCTCCGCGTCGATGTCCGTGGAGAAGAACACGACCGGGACACGTCCGTCGTCATCGAGGTTCGCGGACAGCCCGAGCACGCGGTCGGCGAGAGCCTGGACGCTGCCGTCCTGGTAATACGGCCTCATCGAACCGGAGTAGTCCACCACCAGGTAGACGGCCGCGCGCTGACCGCTCAGACCGTGCTTCTCCAGCGAGACGCCCGCGCTCTTGTAGAGGCTGACGAGGGCCGGGGCGGTCTCCTCCATCTTGCGCAGGCTGATGGCCGCCATGGTGCAACTCCGTTCGCCGTGCTGATGGACGCGGGGTGGGGCCGTCAGCCCGCGACGGAACCCTCCTTGACCGCGGTCACGAAGGCCGCCCGGCCCGCAGCACGGAAGACGAGCGCGGGACCGTCCGGGTTCTTGCTGTTGCGGACGGGAACGGTCCCGGGAAGATCCGCGACTTCGACACAGCTTCCGCCCGTGCCATCGCTGTAGGACGACTTGCGCCAGACTGCGTGGCTCAACTCCTGCACGGTGTTCATGCGTTCCGTAGTCCTCCGCACCGACTCCAGCAGTTCGAGGGACGCCTTCGGCGACAGTGCGGCGGCCCTGGCGAGATCGTATGACCTCTGACAGTGCTCCACCAGGGCGGGATCGTCGATCAGCTGGCCGCTGCCCGCACCCTCCTCCGACGGCGACCTTCGTCGTGCGGGCCAGGCGGCACAGCCGCTGTGTACGGATCGGTGCTCCGGGGCTCGGTCATGGACAAGGCCCCCTTCACGCAGTGCCCTTGCTTGCCCTACCGAGCGTGGCCAACGGTGGATGCCATGAGGCCGGACCCAGAGGAATCACCCGCACACGCCGCGGGGGGGGGGGGGGGGTGGGGGGGGGGGGGGGGGGGGGGGGGGGGGGGGGGGTGGGGGGGGGGGGGGGGGGGGGGGGGGGGGGGGGGGGGGGGGAGGGGGGGGTAAGAGAGGGGCGGGGGGGCGGGGTGAGGGGTGGGGGGGGCGGGGCGTTTCTTGGGGGGGTGTGGGGGGGGGGGGGGGGGGGGGGGCCCCCCCCCCCCCCCGCCCGCATACGGGAGTCGGTCGGCCGCCGGACTTCGGCGTCGTGGATGAGCATCGCGATCCGGACCCGGGCCGGCCGTGGGCCCTCAGCTCGCGGCGAGCAGGTCTGCGGCCCGTTCTCCGATGACGATGGCCGGGGCGTTCGTGTGTCCGCGGATGATCGTCGGCATGATCGACGCGTCGGCGACACGGAGACCGTGGACCCCTCGTACACGGAGCTGCGGGTCCACGACGGAGGAGTCGTCGCGGCCCATCCGTGCCGTTCCGACGGGGTGGTAGAGGGTATGGGCGTGATCGGCCAGCGCGAGCGCGTCACGCTGGTCGCGGGGCAGCTCCTCGGCTCCCGCGGGCATGAGGAAACGGCCCGTGGTCAGTCCGCGGGCGGTGAGCCGGTCGATGACTTGTTCGCAGACGTCGAGCCCGGCCAGCAGGGCGGCGCGGTCGGCCCCGTCGGGGTCCGTGAGGTAGCGCGGGTCGATCAGTGGCTTGTCCAGCGGGTCCGGTGAGGCGAGGGTGATCGATCCGGTGCTCCGGGGGCAGAGAAGGATCGCCCCCACCGTCAGCCCGTGACCGGACGCCTTGACGAGACCTTCGCCGAGGAACGGCGCCGGGGCGAAGATGATCTCGACGTCGGGCAGTTCGAGTCCGGGCCGGCTGCGGACGAAGCCGTACGCCTCGCCGACGTTGGAGGTGAGCATGCCCCGGCGGCGGGCGAGGTAGTTCAGCAGTTCAGCGGGCCGCTCGGCGGAGAACAGCGTCCGGTCCGGGGCGTCGACGGCGAGGCCGCTGATGAGATGGTCGGTGAGGTTGGCGCCGACCTCCGGCGCATCCACGAGGACGTCGATCCCGAGGGTGCGCAGGTGGGTGGCGTCGCCGATGCCGGAGAGCATGAGCAGCTGGGGGGTGTTGACCGCGCCGCCGCTGAGTACGACCTCGCGGCGTGCCAGCACCTTGCGCGTGACACCCCCGGCGTTGTACTCGACGCCGACGGCGCGGCGTCCCTCGAAGAGCACGCGGGTGGCCTGCGCGTGCGTGATGACGTGCAGGTTCGAGCGGCTGCGGGCAGGCTTGAGGTAGCCGTCCGCGGTGCTGAACCGCGCACCGCGTCGCTGGCTTACCATGGTCTGCGAAAACCCCGTGGGCGTGGTGGTGTTGGCGGGCTCGAGGGGATGGCCGAGTTCCTTGACGGCGTCGAGGAAGGCCGCCGTGTGAGGGTTCGGGTCGCGCTGCGGCTCGATGCTCATGGGGCCGGAACGTCCGTGGTCCGGGTCGGTGGCCCCGGTGATCCTCTCCACACGGCGGAAGTAGGGCAGAAGGCCTTTCCACGACCAGTCGGGGCCGCAGAGGTCGCCCCACTCGTCATAGTCGGCGGCGTACCCGCGTACCCACATCATGGCGTTGATCGAGGAGGAGCCGCCGAGCATCCGGCCCCTGGGCCAGTAGATGCTGCGTCCGGAGAGTTCGGCCTGCGGGGTGGTCGAGTAGTCCCAGTCGAGTTCGGACTTGAAGAGCTGGGAGAAGGCGGCGGGGATGTGGATGGCCGCCTTCTTGTCCGGGCCGCCCGCCTCCAGGAGGGCGACCGAGACCGTCCCCTTCTCGGTCAGCCGGCCGGCGAGCGCGGCTCCGGACGAGCCGGCTCCGACAACGACGTAGTCGACGCTGTGGGGCGGCGTGCTCATCGGATCACCTCGCTCGCGCGCAGGTGATCGAGGGCGGTCCTGCCTGCCGCTCGCTCGGGGAATCCGTCGACGATGGCCACCTGGCTCATCTTCATGTGCGGCGCGACCCGTTGTGCGGTGTCTGCCATGACTGCCTCCTCGGTGAGGTCCGATCCGGGCTCGCGGAGCCGGCCGTAGGGGTCTTCTGTGCCGGTGGTGCCGTGGATGAGGGCGATGCGCTGGGCGTCCTCGTCGGTCAGCGTGCCCAGAGGGCCTCATGCACGCTCAGGGTCACGAGCCGAATCGGCGATCCCCGGCGCGTCCCGGAGCTCGCGCTTGAGGATCTTGCCAGTGGCGTTGGTGGGCAGGACGTCGAGAAACTCCACCAGGCGGGGGTACTTGTAGCCGGCCATCTCCTCCTTGCACCACGCGATGAGCTCCTGCTCGGAGAGCTCCGCACCCGGGGCGAGGACGATGCAGGCCTTGACCTCCTCGCCGTGACTGTCATGGGGGACACCGATGACCGCCGTCATGCTCACGGCGGGGTGGGTGAGCAGCACCTCCTCGATCTCCCGCGGGTAGACGTTGAAGCCACCGCGGATGATCATGTCCTTGGCGCGGTCGACGATGTAGTACCAGCCGTCGGCGTCCCGGCGGGCCAGGTCGCCGGTGCGGAACCAGCCGCCCCGCATCACTTCGGCGGTGGCCTCGGGGCGGTTGTGGTAGCCCTTCATGATGTTGTGCCCGCGGATGACGATCTCCCCGACCGCGTCGGGGTCCTGGACGGGGGACCAGTCCTCGGCGATCAGGTCCACCTCGACGCCCCAGACCGGACGGCCGATGGAGCCCGGGCGTACCTTCTCGCCGCGCGGCGAGAACGTGGCCACCGGGCTGGTCTCCGAAAGCCCGTACCCCTCCAGGATGGTGACTCCGAACCGATCCTCGAACCGGCGGTGGATCTCCACCGGAAGCGCCGAGCCCCCCGAGACGGCCATCCGCAGATTCTTGGCGATCTGCGTCAGGTCCACACCGGGCGTGTCGGCGTTGAGCAGGGCCCAGTACATGGTGGGCACACCGGCGAAGAAGGTGACGGTGTGGCGCTGCATCAGGCCGAGGGCCGACCGGGCGTCGAACCGCGGCAACAGCACCAGGGTCGCCCCCGCCGCGAGACCGGCATTCATCTGGACGACCTGGCCGAAGGAGTGGAACAGCGGCAGGGTGACCAGATGGACGTCGTGCTCGACCTCGCCGAAGATCTTGTGGCAGGTCAGCACGTTCATCGTCACGTTGGAGTGGGAGAGTTCGGCACCCTTGGGCAGGCCGGTGGTGCCGGAGGTGTAGAGGATGACCGCGGTGTCCCCGGACTCGGTGACAGCCGTTTGGAAGTCGGCACCGTGGCCGGCCAGCGCGGCCGTGAGGGTCTGGGCCCCGTCGATCGGGGAGTCCTCGGTGGGGGCCGCGGTCATCAGGAAGAAGTGCTCGCAGCCCGGCGTCTCGCCGAAGCCGGACCAGCCCTCCTGCCCGAGCGGGAGCTCGGCGGTGCCCTCGAAGCAGAAGTACGCCTTCGCTCCGGAGTCGGCCAGGTGGTACGCGATCTCCCGGCCCTTGAGCAGCACGTTGAGCGGGACGACCACCGCGCCGGCCTTGAGGATGCCGTAGTACACGACCGGGAACCAGGGGAGGTTCGGGCAGGACAGCGCGACCTTGTCGCCGGGCTCGATGCCCCGCGAGCGCAGCAGGTTGGCCACGCGGCAGGCGGCGGCGTCCAGTTCCGCGTAGGTCAGTTCCTGGTCGCCCAGGACGACAGCGGTGCGGCCGGGCACGGCACGGGCGCTGTTCTCGAGCATGACGGCGAGATTGAGCATGGGAACTCCGTAGGTGTGGTGGCGGGATCAGCCGCGTAGGGCGGAGGCGAAGATGGCGGGCAGTCTCCGCAGGCTCGGCGCGGCCGTGAAGCGGGTGACACGTTCCACGGTGGTCAGCGCGGTGCGGTTGGTGACGAAGTACGGCGGACGCGGGGACAGTGACGGGTCACCCGTGACCAGCCCGCGCGGGGCGGGTGTGAAGGGCGCACGCAGCACGGTCTTCTCGATGTCCTCGAGCATGAACGCGTTGTGCACGAAGCCGATGCCGCTGCCGATGTCCTTCCGGGTGTGGCCGGGGAAGGCGCCCCAAGGGGTGAAGCCGAGCAGGAAGCCTACCGCGGACCAGCAGTTGACGCCCAGGGTGCCGTAGCGCAGACCGGCGATCGCCGATTCCACCACCGCGCGGTCGGTCCTCTCCGTCCTGGGGTCGACGATGAGCGTGGCGCCGAGGGTGCCGGGGAGGGTGTCGTTGGCGAAGTCGACGGCGTGGAGCAGGAATTCGGCCGTGGTCGCGCCGGGAAGCCGTACGACGCCCAGGGCGCTGCCGAAGACCTCATCGGTGATCAGCACGTCGTCGTGGTCGGTGATGTCGGGGACGAGGAGCCGGCAGCCGTCGCCGTGTGTCTCCGCCTCCGGGTGTGCCGCGAGAACGGTGGCGAGGCGCTGCTGCGCGCCCGGGTAATAGTCGGTGCGCTCCGGCAGGCCGCGCAGCACCCTCCGGATCTCGTCCAGCAGCCGCTCCGTGCCGTCCCAGTCGCGCGGCACGACCAGCACCTGGCTGGCGATGCAGTTGTGGCCGGAGTTGTTCATCTTGCTGGTGACGATGTGCTCGGCCTGGAAACGGAAGTCCGAGTCGCTCCACGGTCCGGGGGCCACGATGCAGGGGCTGACACCGCCCAGTTCACTGCTGAAGGGCTTGTCGACCAGGGGCCGGTCGTCGATCCGTCGCTGCTCGGCGTCCTCGTCGGTGCCCCAGACGATGGCGTCGTGGGTGCGGTCACTGCCGGTGACATGGATGGCGTCGACGCCCTCGTGGCGGGCGAGATGACCGCCTTCGGCCGCGCCGCCGTCGACGAAACGGACCCAGCCGCGGTCGATGTACTCGGCGAAGACGTGCTCGAAGTGCGGGCGCAGATAGGCGTTGACCGGGTTCATCTTGGCGACGACGACCTGGCCCTCGGCGTAGAGCTTGTGCAGGATGTCGAGCGCGGTGATGGCCGCGACGTTCCCGGCACCGAGCACCAGGGCCACGGCCGGGCCTCCCGGCCGGCCCCGGTACTCGCCCGCGGCGCGGTCGCGGACCTGGTCGGCGGTGGTGCCGGGGCGCATCCACACCTGCGCCGTGAAGCCGTTGAGCAGCAGTCTGTCCCAGCCGGTGGCGGGAAAGACGTCGACCTGGGTACGCCCGCGCCGCTCGTGCACGGCCCCGGCGGCGAGCGGGTGCCTGCCCGTCGCGATGCGCCGCAGTACGTGCAGAAGGGCTGAGGCGTTCTGCGCCAGGGCCCAGGGCCCGCCGGTCCAGTCCTCGGCGGCCCACGGGGAGTCGGGGACGTACCCCTTGGCGCGGGCGCCGGCCGCGGCCAGGCCGGCGGCGCCGGAGACGACCCGCGGCAGCAGCCGCTCCAGCAGGGCGATGCGTTCGGCGAGCGGGGTGGCGGACCAGGACAGAGCGCCGTTGCGCAGGTCGGCGACGGCCCGGTCGAGGGAAGAGGTGTCGAGGGCACTTGAGTTGGCGCTGGAATTCACGGCATTCCTTGCGGAAGGTAGCGGGAAGGCGGGTGGGGCGGGCCTCCGTGCGCGGTGCGAGTCGCGGCGGACTCCGCCCGGGGGACACCACGGTGTCGCGTCGTCAGGCCGAGAGCAGGCGCGCGTCGCGGTCCGGGTCGATCAGTGTGACGGCGGCGACGCCGCCCAGCAGGAGCAGGACACCGGTGATCACGACCGCGTACTGGTAGCCCCCCGCTCCATGGGTGTCCACGAGACGCCCGATCAGCGTCGGGGCGATCAGACCGGCGGTGGTCACCACGGCGTTCATGATGCCCAGGGCGCCGCCGCGGCGATCGGCCGGGGCCACCTCCGCGACGGTGGTCACGGCGACGGTGCTCATCGCTCCGGAGAGCGCGACTCCGGCGACCAGGAGCACGACGGTCACGGCACCGTCCGGGGCCGACGGCAGGGCCAGGCATGCCGCGGCACCGATGATCAGAAGGATGCCGCCGACCCTGCCGCGGGCCCACCGGCTCGCGGTCCCGCGGCGCAGCAGCCATCCGGTCAGACCCGCCTGTCCGAGCACCACGGCGCCGCTCAGACCCCAGACCAGCATCAGCAGCTGGGCGGACCGGGCCGAGGAGTAGCCCAGCCCGTCATGGAGGTAGGAGGGGAGCCAGACCAGGGCGAAGGCGATCAGCCAGTAGGTGCCGAAGTAGGCGATCGTGGCACCGATCCAGGTACGGGTCGCGAGGATCCGGCGGTACGGCGTCCTGGGGGTTGCAGGGCCGGCACCGGCACCGGCCCCGATGGCGGAGTCAGTACCGGTAGCGGCCCTGCCCTCGCCCTCCGGGACGGCGGAGGACGAGGAGTGCGTGTCCGTGCCGGCCCCGTACCGGCCCTCCCCGCCGAAGGGGATCCACAGCAGCGCCCACACCACGCCGACGACCGCCACCACGGCGACGGCCGACCGCCAGCCGTGATGATGGATCACCCAGGTCAGTACGGGAGCGGCGACCAGGACTCCCAGGGTGACCCCCAGCACGATCAGTGCCCCCGGCAGGTTGCGCCGGTGGTTGGGGAACCAGGACAGGGTGGTCTGCTGGGCGACGGGGAAGGCGGGCCCCTCGGCGGCGCCGAGGAGAACACGCGAGGCGATGAGCACCGCGAGCCCTCCGCCCAGGGCCAGCGGGGCCTGGGCGACGGACCACAGCACGGCCATCGTCAGCAGCAGCCACTTGGGCCGTATGCGGTCGGCGAGCAGCCCTACCGCGGCGCCGCAGATCGAGAACAGCAGGAAGAACGCGCTGCTGGCGAGTCCGAAGGCGGAGGCGGACAGGCCGAGGTCCTCGCGGATCGGGTCGGCCGCCAGACCGAGCACGGACTTGTCGGCGAAGTTGATCATCATGAAGACGACGAGCAGAGCGGTGACCACCCATGTGCGGAGCCGTGGGTCGCTCGCGGTCTTCGCAGGATCGGCGGGCACAGCTGGTACGACGTCGGTGTCGGTCACAAGGGCTCCGCGGGAGGCGAATGGCGAAGGGGAGAGGGAGAAAGGGAGGGGCGCGGGCCCGGGCTCGTGCCCGGGCCGTGGGCGGGCCGGTCCGGGTGCGGCTCAGGAGAGCGGCACGCCCGCGATCGCGATGCGCTCCATGACGCGGGGCTGCGGGTAGTAGTCGTTGATCGCGTAGTGCTGGGTGGCGATGTTGTCCCAGATCGCGACGGAGCCCGGCTGCCAGCGGAAGCGCACCTGGTACTCGGGGATACGGGCCTGGAGGACGAGCTCGTGGAGGAGGTCCCGGCTCTCGGAGTCGGACAGCCCGACGATCCGGACGGTGAAGGGCTCGTTGACGTAGAGCAGCTTGCGGCCGGTGCGCGGGTGGCGGACGACCACCGGGTGCTCGACGGGCGGCAGGTTCTGCCGGTGCGTGGCGACCTGGTCGTCCGTCATCGTCGACCCCCAGCTCGGCACCCAGTCGTGCACGGCGGTGAGCCCGTCGATGCGCTCGCGCATCTCAGGGGACAGGTTGTCGTACGCGGCCGCCATGTCCGCCCACATCGTGTCGCCGCCCGCGGGCGGGATCTCGACGGCGCGCAGGACCGAGCCGAGGGCGGGCGCGGCCATGAAGGAGTGGTCGCTGTGCCAGATGTTCTTGTTGCCGATGGCCTTGGCGTCCTTGGCGAGCCGGGAGACACCGGCGGTCTCGGTCTTCGGGAAGAAGGGGTTCGGCTCCGGCTCGCCCCATACGCCGGAGAGCGCGAGCTGGGACTGCGCATCGAAGGCGTCCTGGTCGCGGAAGAAGATCACCTTCCACTCCAGCAGGGCCTGCCTGAGCTCCTCGGCGAGGTCCTCGCCGATCGGCAGCGAGAGGTCGACGCCGTCGATCTCGGCACCGATGTGCGGGGTGAGTGGGCGGATGGCCAGCCGGCGGTACTCGGCCGAGGGCAGACCCGGCGCGGTGCGCTCCAGCGTGCGCTTCCCGAAGTGCATCAGGGGCTTGTCGAGGGCGGAAACAGATGTGGTGACGACGCTGTCCATGGCTCTCCAGAACGTCGGGTCCGGATTTCGTTCCTGGAAGTATCGTTATTGGGGTAGGGCGTGGCAAGGGTCTGCGGGCATCGATGTCCCAGCCGGTTCGCAGGGGTGAGGGGAACGGCTCAGGAAGCCGAGCCGACAGCGCGGGCGACGAGGTCCACCAGGGTGTCCACGAGCCGGGCGTCGGGCAGCTCCTGCTCGCCGAGCAGCCGGAAGAGCAGGGGTGCGGCCACCAGAGTGGCCGCGGCCCGGACGTCGGTGTCGGGGTGCACGTCACCACGGGCGATACCGCGCTCGAGGATGTTCCTGGTCTCGCTGGTGATCCGCTCGGTGTACTGCGCGTACTGGCCCCGCATGGCGCCTGCCTCCGCCGCCGCGCCGATCATGCCTGCGAGCAAACGGTCCGATCCCGGCAGGCGGTACGCCTCCAGGCGTGCCATGAGCACGACACGGAGCTCGTCGCGGAAGTCGCCCAGATCGGGTACCGACAGGGTGCCGATACGGGTCTCGGCAGCGGCAATGACCAGATCCTGCTTGGTGGGCCAGCGCCGGTAGATGGCGGGCTTGCTCACCCCGGCCCGGGCGGCGACGGCATCCATCGTGACCGCCTGCATGCCCTGCTCGGTGACCAGCTCGACGACCGCGTTCAGGACCGCCCCGGTGACCCGCTCCTCGCGCGGTCGCCCCGGTCCCCGTTCCGTCCCATGTGCCTGTGTACCCGCCATGCCCCGAGCCTACGAGCTCAGCCGGACCGCATCGGCCCGGGGTGCGGTGTGCATCCGCGGTGGACGACCGGGCACCATCGGCACCGGCTCCGGCGTGCGATCACTGCCCGGCCCGAAGTCGGGCCCGTACGTTCGTGGTGGGTTCGAACTCCACACCACCCACCGCAGGCGGCCGGCCCCTGACCGAGCAAGTCGGTCAGGGGCCGGTCTCATCGGCGTTGCCGCGAGCGATCACCGTGCCTCACTGTGCCCCGCTGTTCCCGACCGAACGGTCACGGGACGGGCACGGCCGCTGAGAAGGCCGGGCCGTTCGGGGGGCCTCTCCTGCCCTGTCAGCGGCTGAGGTGGACGGAGACCTGCGTCTCCGTCTCACTGATGTTGACGGCGTGGATGTAGCCGCGGGCCGTGCGGTAGGCCCCCGTGCCTCCGGTGATCGCGAACGTGATGTCGCCGGGGCCGCCGGCGGTAACGGTGAACCGGCCCTGGAAGGCGATGTGCCCCTGGGCCAGGGAAAAGGAGCCCACGCACAACAGGTCGGACTCGTCACCAGGAGCTGTTCGGGTCAGTGTGCAGACCTCGCCGTAGCTGCCGACCGTGGTGCTTTCACGGACGAGGTCCCCGCTGACGACCAGTTCGTCCCCTTGGCCGGCCCCGGGCGCCCCGTCCGCATCGATGGAAGTGATCTGGGTCTGCCTCGCGACCAGCTCGAAGGACTTCTCAGGCACGGGACCGGTATCGCTGGTGGCCGATGCCGGGTGTGCGCAGACGAGGAGAGCAGCCAGTCCGGTGGCCGCGCTCAGGCCGACATGCTTGAAGTGACGCACTCTGTACTCCCTGTGGGACCAAGGGGGACGGCTCACTGACCAGGTGTCATGTGAGGCAACCGATTCCCAGGTCAGCCTCATGTGGATCACATGGTTCCGCGACCCGTGCCTACCCATCCAGGTGAAACGGCCGGAGGCGGCGGGCAGGCCGGGAGTGGGGAACCAGGTGAGCGCAGGTACCAAGTGCCCTTCCGACGTGACGATGTACAAGACCGTCGATCTGAGTGTCGATGCGATGATCGAGGACCTCATGCGACCGGCCCCGGGGTCGTCGACATGCTGGGCGGTCTGGTACAGGCCGTCCATGGCCTGGCGACGCTCGATGACCGGTCAGGCGTCGACTGCTTTCTGACCTCGAAGGCACGGCGGTCGGCGGCGGAAGCGACGGCAACTTCACGGCCGCACTGGGGGTGCTGACACTCGATGGCCTCGGAGCAGTCGGGGGTGGTGCCCACGCCGACCACGAGTACCTGGTGATCGTCGCCATGGCCGAGCGGGCCGACCTTGCTGCCGGACTGGTGAACGCGATCAGGAACGGACAGAAGAACGAGAGCATGCGCGACCGTGAGCAATCGGGCGAGGTCGCGATCTGCGATCACCGGGATGCGCGTTCGGTGATCGGGCCGGGTTCCGGCGGGCCGGTCAGCGCAAGTGCCGGGCGAAGAACGACCGTACGTGGTGGCGCACCGTGGGCACCGATACGGCCGGGTCGAGCGTGCCGACCAACGCACGCCGGGCGTCGGCCGTCATCAGCCCGGCCGCCCGCAACTGGGGCACTATGGCGGCGTAGTCGGTGAACACCCAATGTGCGGCGCGGTCGATCTGCCGTCGGCGGGTCCACCCGTGCGAGTGAGCGAGCAGGGCCGACCAGGAATACTCCAGCTCCTTCTTCGCCTCTTCCTTGCCGATGAACCCGTCGGTTCCCAGCAGGAGCAGCGGCCGGTCCACCCCGTAGCGGGCGACCGGGTACAGCTCCCCCTCCTGACCGGGTCGGTGGGGCGGATGGCCCAGATAGCCCTCCAGGTTGACCGCCGCAGCGATCCGGCGGTCCTCGTACATCGCCTCGGCCACGGCGGTGCCCCCGGCGGAATGGCCGTAGCCGCCCACCCGCCGCAGATCCAGGGCACGCCCGAGATGCTCCGGCAGTGGGCGCCCCGCCGCATCCGGATTGCGGCCGGCCGCCAGCGCCGTCAGTTGGTCGAGGACGAAGCTCAGATCCGCGATCCTGGTGTCGATCATGGTGCGGGCCAGCTGCGGGTCCTTGCGGGGATCGTCCCGGAACACCGTAATGCGATAGGGACGGTTCCGGTACGCCGTGGTGTCGGGGAACTCGACCTCGCCGGCGTCGCCGGGGTGATCGACGGTCACCACGACATGGCCATGGCTCGCCAGCTCCTCGGCGAGCCCGGTGCCCAGGGTGCGCGGGTCGCCGCCGCCCGGGCTGTAGAGGAGCACCGGTCGCCGTACGGCCTGCGCGGGCGCGCCCATGTGCGCATGGGATGCGGTGGCCGCCCAGTTCACACCGGACGGGGGCAAGCCGTGGATGGGGACGTCGATGTCGTTGAACATCGCCGCGGCGGTCTCGGTCATCTGCGGTGCGACCGGGTGGCTGCGGACGGTACGGGCCGGATAGAACACCGTGACCACGACCTCCCGTACGGGGATCGCGGGATCCCACGGGTCGCACCGGGAGCGGTCGACCAGACAGAGGGTGGCGACGCCGACGCGGTGCGGGCCGGTCGGCGCGGGCAGCCGTACGGTGACACCGTCCGCGGGCCGTGCCTGGGCCCGTGCGACACCCTCGCCGCCCATGAGCAGCAACCCGGCCGCCAGCGCGGCCGACTTGACGAGGGTCCGGCGGTCCGTTGCGGCCGCACCAGAGGTGAAGGAACAAGAAGAGGTCATGCGGGCATGCTGTCGTTCGGCGGGGAACGCGGGCGATGGTTGAGGCCCAGACCGAAACGATGGCGGACTGCCGCCGGGGAAAGTAGTGCTACGGATCCATTTCACGGCCACCGACTTCGTCCGGGTCCGGTTCGCGCCCCGGCCGGCCCCGCTGCAGGAGCTGAACGTGGCCCTCATGAGGATGTGCCGCCCCGACGGTGAACTGCTCTTCGGCCGCTGGCGACAGCGGCTGCTCCGGTCCCTGCCGGCCGCAGCCGAGCCGCTGGCGGACCTGGTTCCCGGCGCGGAGGCCCCCAAGTTCATCGACGTGTTCAGCGACGACCTGACGGAAGGGCTGGACACCGTACGGGCTTGCCAACCGGCCCTGGTCCGCTCCGAGATCGAGCGGCTCTACGCCCGGCACCCCAGCCCGTCCCCGCAGTGGATCCGCGGTCTGCACCGGGGCGATGACGATGCCTGGCAACTCCTGCGCCGCGCACAACAGGCGGCCTTCGAGACCGCGCTGCGCCCCGTATGGCCCTTGGTACAGGACCTGCACCAGGCAGAATTCACCCGCTATGCGCTGACCGTGGCCGAGCACGGCACGGCCGCCGCACTCACCGCCCTCGTCCCCGGGAGCCGACTGCACGAGGACATCTGGGAGTTGGAGGCGCCCTGGGAATCGGACCTCTGGCCGGGCGGCCGCGGCCTGGTGCTCCAGCCCACCTTCCACTGGACCGGCCACCCTCTCATCGCCGATCTGCCCAACGGTCCCGTGTTCCTGACCTACCCAGCCGGTCCGGGGCTGCCACTCGCACCGGACACGGCGGGCGGGGCAGACGACGCGCTGGCCCGAGTACTCGGCGGGACCCGCCTCGACACCCTTCTGCTGCTCGCCGAGGAGCACACCACCAGCGGCCTCGCCCGCCGACTGGGCGTCAGCAATGCCACCGCCTCCGCCCATGCCGCCGCGCTGCGCGGCGCGGGACTGATCACCACGGTCCGCGCCGGCCGGGCGGTGCTGCACCAGCGCACCGCACTGGGGAGCCTGCTGGTCCGGCAGCGATGATTCCGGCACTGCCCAGGAGCCGGGCCCTGCGTGAGCCGACGCCGTTACGGACACGGGTGCTCCTCGCCCTTCGGCCCCCACCTCTTGCGTTCATCGCCGCGTGCCACCGTGCCGCACAGCAGCTCGGTCGCCGGCTCGTCGCTGCTGCCCCGCAGCACCGCAAGCAGCTTGTCCTCCGTCAGCCGTCCCCCGCCCGCCGCGCCGTGCGCGTCGATACGGCCGGTGGCGCCGTCGAAGCCCCCGCCGCCCAGGCCCTGGTAGAGCACGCCTTGCAGCAGCCCGCGGTCGAGGCGCTCGTCATGCCTGCCGGTGGTGCGCCAGGCCTGGTCGATGCCTTCGGCGAGATAGCGCAACGCGTCCCAGGCGAGCGCGACATGACCGTCCTCGCGTATCGCCTTCGTCCTGGCGCTGTGGTCGCCGCCGTACGTACGGTCGTATGCGGCGAGGAAGGCCGCGGCCTCCGGGCTCCGTGCCGCCAGCGTGGGGGCGTAGCCGTGCGAGACGTAGAAGAGGGTGAGGCCCTTGAAGTCGTCCCAGGGGCGCTGCTCGTCCGTCAGCGTGTTGGTGACGTCGTCGCCGCCGAGCACCGTGATCTTCGGGCAGTCGCCGGAGATGCGGGCGATCTCGGCCAGGAACAGCTGGAACTGGCTGGCCCGCGCCGACCACACCACCGCCGTTCGCGGCTCCTCACTCACGGCGCGGCAGACCTCGCGGGCCAGGTCCTCCACGGTCGGCACGGAACGCCCGCCGAGCGCACCCGGCACCGGTCCCGGTTCCGGCGCGTCGGTGGGGGTGTAGAGGAGTACGTCGGTGCGCCCCGGCCCGTACGAGGCACGGAAGGACGCGGCAAGGCTGTTGCTGTAGGCGTCGGTGGCGTCGGCAACAAGACTCACCCGGCGCGCCTTCTGCCCGCCGGCGGTCATCCCGGCGCCCGAAGCGAACGCTGCCATCAGCTCGGCGGCCCGCGCATCGGTGGCGGCCGTCTGGTAGTAGTGCTCGCCCTGGCGAAGGAGTTCATCGGCGGTGCCCGAGGTGCCGACCATCGGGATGCCGGCCTTGTCGAGGGTGCGTATCGCGTCGTACGTGTTGCGGCGGCTCTGCCCGAAACCGACGACGCCCGCGATGGACGGATCGCTCGCGGCGAGCTCTGCGATCCGGTCGGCGACGGCGGGAGCGTCCTTGAAGCGGTCACCCGCGTTGGCGGCGAGCACCCGCAGCGGGACGCGCTCGCCGGAACGCAGCGCCTGGGCGTTGATGTGCTGCTGTGCCAGCGCGATGCCGCGCAGCTCCGCCAACGTGCCACCGCGCACCGGGTCTTCGGCGTTCTTGCCACCGGTGAGCGGGCCGAAGTAGACGACGGTGCGACGACCGGGCCGCGGGTCGTCGTCGGGCCGGCCCGCGAGCTCCTTGTCGACCGCCTCGTTCTGCCGCTCGATCTGCTGGAGCACGGCCCGTACGGCCTGCTCACTGGGCTCCTTGCCGAAGCCGGCCGCGCCTTCGGACACGCCGACGCACTGCCCGTCGGTGCCGAGGAAGGTGGAGCCCTGGCAGGGGTCGTCCTTTTCGCGGTTCGCGATGTCCGGTACGAGGACGAGGCCGGCGACGAGTGCGAGTGCGAGCGTTCCGACGCCGAGCACTCCGGCGACCTCGGCGCCGGGACCCCAGCGCGGCGACGGCGTCACCAGCGTGGGCCAGCGGCCCAGCCAGTACACCGCTGCCTGGTCGTCCTCGGGACCCTCGGCCACCGGCACGACGATGCCGGTCGGCTGACCCGGCGTCATCCCGCGCCGCTCGATGTTGATCAGCTCGGCGCCGGCGTGGGCGAGGCCCGAAGCGTCGATGTCGGGGATGCGCGAGGCCAGCGAGCGTACGCCGCCCGCCACGGCGAACACCGACGTACAGCGCAAGTCCTCCATGGCGGAACGGAGTTCACGCAGAAAGCGCTGGACGCGCGAGTCGGCCGGCCCCGCCTCGTCGAAGAGAAGCACGAAGCGGGAGGTGCGGCGTCGCCGCCAGGGGTTGAGGAGACGGGTCCGGCACGCCTGGTCGAGGTCGGCGAGCAGGGCGTGCATGAGCACTCGGTCCAGGCGCTCCGGCTCACTGGCCGGCTCGCCGTGTACGAGGTCGAGCGCGGAGCGGAAGAAGTCGGTGGGCGGGCTGCCGTGCTGACGGCGCACCCACTCGGCGTACCAGCTGCGGCTGCGGGCCCGCCCGAGCATGCGGCGGTTGGCGCGCCAGCCGTAGAAGGCGCGCGGCAGCCGCTGGAAGAGTGGGCCTGCGATGAAGTTCCACAGCAGCTCGAGCAGCGTGCCGCCGCTGGCCTGATCGCGGCCGCCGAGCCACCACAGGGTCTGGGCGGTGCGGGACCAGTTGCGGTGCTCCGCGTAGCAGTGGTTGCGCAGCTCGGCGTGGCGGCGCTCCATGAGTCCCTCGATGGCGGGCGCGGTGACGACGGAGCGCAGCAACCGGTAGCTGTGCAGCCGTAGTTCACCGGTGCCGGGTGGCATGGTCTCGGCAAGCTGAAGGGTCAGGTGCTCGAAGAGCTCGAGCGGCGGCGGCTCCGTCCCGTCCGGGATCTGCGGGATGTACGCGTGCGGGGCGAGGACCTCGCTGCGGCCGCGCATCCTTGAGCGGAGCCCCGTGACGATCCGGCGCCCCGCATTGCCGCCGTCCGGCTCACTGAGCAGGACGACCGGCACTCTGCTGCGGCTGCGCCGTGGCTGTACCACCAGTTTGTCGAAGGCGTCGATGAAGCGCTCGACGCCCGGATAGGCTGGAATGCGGCTTTGTGGATCCCCTGCAGTCATGAGAAAGCCCCCCTTGTTCCCCCTGAGAAACAAGGGATATTCCCATGGACTGCCGTACGCAAGCGTGGAGTTGGATCACATGGCAGGCACAATCTTCCCGGGGGCGTCCCCGCCATCGGACCGGCGGCCGGACCCCCGGCCCGTGTGGGGGGTGGCAGCGCCGGGTCGCGACGGGCTGCCGGGGCGCGGATAGACCTTGGACTGCTTGACGCTTCCGAACGCGAAGCTGGATTCGATCGACGTGATGCCGGGAATGGCGTGGATCTGCGTGCGCACCAGCGTCTCGTACGCCTCCAGGCTTTCGATGACGACTCTGAGCAGGTAGTCGCTGCTGCCCGCCATCAGGTAGCAGTCCTGGATGTGCTCGATGAGGCCGACGTGCTGCTCGAACACATTGACGGCCTCGGCGGTGTGGCGTTCCAGGCGGACCCGTACGAACACGGTGATCGGGAGGCCGAAGGCGACTTGGTCCACCATGGCCGTGTAGCCGCTGATCAGGCCCGACTCCTCCAGGCGGCGTACCCGGCGCAGACAGGGCGACGGGGAGAGCCGGACACGGTCGGCCAGGTCCTGGTTGGACAGCCGCCCGTCCGCCTGCAACTCGTGGATGATCTGGAGATCCACAGCGTCCATCGTCACTCCTTGGCAGATTCTGTCTCCAGGCTAGGTTCATAGGGCAGAACTAGCAATCGGCTGCCCCGCTGATGGCTCTAGCCTTGCTCGCAAGAGTCAGGGTTGGTAGTCGGCGCCGCCCGAGCAGGTCATGGGCGGGAGGAATCTTCGGTGGTCACGATGAAAGCGGCGGCGGCAGCGCCGCCCGCCGGGGTGGAGAGCTCCTCCCGGAGCACCTCTTCGGCGTTCCGTGCCGCCGGACACAGACGGCTCTCTCCGCCGACGGCGGGAACCCTGGCACTGGTGCTGACCGTGACGATCTGGGCCGCGTTCGCCCTGAGCGCCCGCGCTCTCAGCGCCTCCACCCTGCTGCCCGCCGACGCGGCCCTGCTGCGGTTCGGCGTGCCCCTCGTCGTCCTGGCGCCCGCCCTTTGGCGGCGCCGCCGCCGGCTGGCCGCCGTGCGGCCGGGTCCCGCGGCCAAGATCGTCTGCGGTGCCGGGGTGCCGTTCTTTCTCGCCGCGATGTACGGCGGGTCGCTGACATCGGCCGCATTCGTCGGTGCGATCGTCCCCGGGATGGTCCCGCTGTTCGTCTCGGCCCTCATGGTCGCGGGCGGGCGGGGCGCTCCCCGCGGAACGCAGAGGGCCGGGCTGGTGCTGATCGTGGCCGGCGTCGTCGCGCTGGTCTGGCGCTACACCGCTGCACTGGACCAGGATGTTCTGCTTGGTTCGGGCACGCTGCTCGTCGCCAGCGGGCTGTGGGCCCTGTACACCGTGGGGCTGCGGGAAGTGGACCTCGACCCGGTCGGGTCCATCGGGCTGCTGTGCCTGCCGTCGTTCGCCGTCATCGCGATCCTGGCCCTGACCGATGTCCTGCCCACCGGTCTCGCCCGGGCGACCGGCGGCGACATCGCGCTGTTCCTCGTCGTGCAGGGCCTGGGTGTCGGCCTGTGTGCCGGTCTGCTGTACGCGTTCGCGATCCGCCGGCTGGGACCGGAGCGCAGCTCGGTCGTCGGCAGCCTCAGCCCGGTCGCCGTCGTCCTGCTCGCCATCCCCCTCCTGAACGAGTCGCCGACCCTGTCCGTCCTCGTCGGCGTCCCCCTCATCACCTGCGGCGTCGTCCTCGCCAACCGACGCCCCCGACACAAGGTTCCCGCTGATGCTTGAGCTCCTCCCTTCCCCGCCCGCCGACCCGTTGTGGGACCTTGCCGCCGAGTACGCCGCCGACACACGTCCCGAGCGCCTCGACCTCGTCCTCGGCGTCTACCGCGACCACACCGGGACCACCCCCGTCATGACAGCGGTCCGGGAGGCCGAGCTGCACCTGGCGGAACGTTCCGCCTCCAAGGAGTACCGCGGACTCTCGGGCAACACCGCCTTCAACCGCGCCATGCTGTCCATGGTCCTGGGCACCGAAGCCCTGACCGCACGCGCCACGGCCGTCCAGACCGTGGCGGGCACCGGAGCACTGCGACTGCTGGCCGACCTGGTGCGCCAGACCCACCCGGGCGCGACGGTGTGGATCAGTGACCCCGCCTACGTCAATCACCGGCCCATCCTGGAAGCCGCCGGCCTGAAGGTCCGGACATACGGACGACTCGACTCCGAAGGGCTCCCCGACATCACGGGCATGCTCTACGACCTGCGTGCCGCCGGAAGCAAGGACGTCGTCCTGCTCCAGGGCTGCTGCCACAATCCCACCGGAGTCGACCCCTCCTTCGAGACATGGGAGGCGCTGGCCGAGCTCGCCGCGACAAACGGCTGGGTTCCCTTCGTCGACCTGGCGTACCACGGGCTCGGTGACGGTCTCGAGGCCGACCTGAGGGCCACCCGGATGCTGGCCGACCGGCTCCCGGAGATGCTCATCGCCGTCAGCTGTTCCAAGAACTTCGGCCTCTACAACGACCGCACCGGCTGTGCAGTCGTCCTCGGATCGTCGCGGCAGGCGCTGCGGCACGTGGAAACGGCACTGCAGAACGCCGCACGGACGCTGTACTCGATGCCACCGGAGCACGGCGCCGCCGTCGTCACCACCATCCTCGAGGACGAGCAGCTGCGGGCCGCTTGGCGGGCCGAACTCGACGTCATGCGGGGCAGGATCACGGCCAACCGGTCGGATCTGGTCGCACACCTCGGTGCGCTGGGCTGCGGCGTCCAGGCGGAGGCGCTCGCGCGGCAGAAGGGCATGTTCTCGATGCTGCCGCTCACGCCGGACCACATGCGTCGGCTGCGCCGGCAGTTCGCCATCTACGGCACGGCCTCGGGGCGCATCAACATCGCCGGCATATCGGCGCACCGGATCCCGTTCCTGGCACAGGGCATCGCCGCGGTCCTCGGCACCGTCGACACGGCTCGCGCCGTCCCGTTCGTCTGACGGCGCGCAGCGCCCCGCGCCGGCGCGCACGCAGGTGAACGGTGCCGTCGCTGCTCGGTCGGCCAGAGGCCCGGCACCGGCCGACCGGTCACAGGGGACCGTGGCAGGATCTGCGGGCATGAGGATCGAACAGATCGACCAAGCGGATCGGCCCGTCGCCCTGGTCAGCGGGTCCACGTCGGGGATCGGGGAGGCCGTCGCGCGGAGGCTGGCGGCGGACGGGATGCGGGTCGTCGTGCACTCGCGGCGCAGTGTGGAGGCCGGGGAGGCCCTGGCGGCGGAGCTCGGCGGGGCGTACGTTCGGGCGGATCTGGCGGTGGAGGAGGAAGCCCGGGGGCTGGTCGAGGCGGCGCTCGGCCGGTACGGGCGGCTGGACGTGCTGGTGAACAACGCGGGCATCAGCTGGCCGATCCCGCACGACGATCTGGCCGCGGCGACACCGGCGGACTGGCGGCAGCTGCTGGAGGTCAACCTGATCGCGCCATGGGTGCTGTGCACGGCGGCCCTTCCGGCGCTGCGCCGATCCCCCGCGGGCGGCAGCATCGTGAACGTCACCAGCCACGCCGGGGTGCGCCCCAAGGGCTCATCGGTGCCCTATGCGGCGAGCAAGGCCGCGCTGAATCACGTGACCCGGCTGCTCGCGGCCGCGCTCGGGCCCGAGGTGCGGGTCAACGCGGTGGCGCCGGGGCTGGTGGACACGCCGATGACGAAGGACTGGGCGCAGGCGCACGAGCTCTGGCGGGACCGCGCACCCATGCGCCGCCCGGCCCTGCCGGCCGACGTGGCAGACCTGGTGGCGTCAGTGATCGCGAACACCTATCTCACCGGTGAGGTCATCGTGCTCGACGGCGGGCTGAATCTGACCTGAGAAGCCATCCGCTGACCACGGGCCTGTCCGGTCGAACAGGGGTCCTGACCGGGTGATCGCCGTGCGGTCGGCGGATGAAGGCAAGGCCTCTTGGTAGGTCAGGGATGCGAGCCCATCCGATGCGCCGGGAGGCCCTGTTGTCGCAGTCCTGCGCGCTCGCGCGCGCGGAGTCCGACTCGCCGTCTCCGTCGCCCACGCGTGCGGGCGTCGACTGATCTGACCTGCAGCAGGCACCCTGCCGTCGCTCGGGAAGAGCGCGGCGCGCTGCCGTCCGGGCGAGAAGGTCCGCGCGGCCGCGCACGCCGACGTCGTACGTGTCCAGTCCGACCGCGCCCGGGCCCGTACCACGCGCTGACCGCTCATCCCAGCGACGCCCCCGCCCCTACCGCCTTGGTGGCCTCTGCCATGGCCGCTCCTGTGCCACGCGGCCCCACCGCCGCCATCGCCGACACGCTCGCCGGTCACGTCACCCAGGCCCTGCTACCGCATGCGTGCCGAGCTGCCCGAGGCTCCCGGCGTCCGGAATTCGCGCCAGATCCACATACCGATCGACGTCGCAGTCCGGCGGAATGCTCCTTCTCGGACGGCATTTCGGCAGGCTGCGAACTGGCTATCAAGATCGCGCGAGATTGTCGAGTTACGAGATTCCGCGACATGAGGGTGCGTCGTGCGCTGTGGCGTACTGAGGCAGAACCTGCGCGTAAAGGACCAAGGTCACGAAACAGACAGTTTCCATCATGGAACGCTACCGCTGGAGAATCTTGTGAGTGCGTCGTTGGACTGGGACTCCGAATGGCTCACCAGTCTCATCTGGACGGGGAAGGCCTTCGCCATTACCGTGGCCGTCTTCGCCGTAGTCGTTGCCCTGCTGGCGCGCTACACGCGCTGGGGGCAGCAATTCAGGCGGATCGCTTTTCCCTATTTCAGGCCTCGACGCAGCTGGATGAGCTGGCGACCGCTGCTCACGCTCGCCCTGATGCTGTGGCTGGTGGCCCTCACGGTGCGTCTCACCGTGTTGTTCACCTTTGTGAACAACGACTTCATCACAGCGCTGCAGAAAATGGACTCCAAAGCATTCTGGTACGCCATCGCCATCGCCGGCGTGCTGATAACGATCGTCGTCCTCAGTACTCTGCTCACTTCTCTCATCGACGAGATGTTCATCATCCATTGGCGGACATGGCTCACCGATCACATGGTCGCCGACTGGCTGGAGGGACGCGCCTACCACCGGAGCCGGTTCGTGACAGCGCCGGTCGACAACCCCGACCAGCGCATCCAGGAAGACATCACCTCGTTCGTCACGGAGTCGCATTGGCTGGCGATGGGTGCCGTCAACGCCGCCCTGTCACTGGTGTCCTTCACCGCCCTCCTGTGGGGGCTGTCCGGGCCGCTGTCCGTCTTCGGTCACGAGATCCCGCATGCGATGGTGTTCCTGGTCTACCTCTACGTGCTCGTAGCCTCGGTGCTTGCCTTCCGGATCGGTCGCCCGCTGATCCGGCTGAACTTCCTCGGCGAGGGACTCGGCGCCTATTTCCGCTACGCCCTGGTGCGGCTGCGGGACAACTCCGAGAACATCGCGTTCTACCGCGGCGAGGATGCGGAGCGTGCGACGTTGGCGACGAGGTTTTCCGCCGTCATCAGGAACAAGTGGGCCATCGTCTTTCGAAGCCTGAAGCTTCAAGGGGTCAACGTTACGGCCACCCAGATCGCGGTGGTGTTTCCCTTCATCATTCAGGCGCCGCGCTTCTTCGCCGGGGCCATCACCCTCGGTGACATAACCCAGACCGGTCAAGCCTTCGACTCGGTGCAGGGCTCGCTGTCCTTCTTCCGAGACTCCTACGAGACCTTCGCCGCCTACCGGGCCAGGCTCGACCGCTTGACGGGGCTGCTGGAGGCGAACAAGGAGTCGCGCGCGTTGCCGTCCCTGACAGCCGCGGACCTTCCCGACGCGCTGGAGATCGAGGACCTGACGGTACGCCGTCCCGACGGACGGCCTCTGATCGACGGGCTGAGCCTGAGCCTGAACCCGGGCCAGGCATTGTTGATCAAGGGTGCCTCGGGCAGCGGCAAGACCACGTTGCTGCGCAGTTTGGCGAACCTGTGGCCGCACGCCCAGGGCACGGTATGGCGACCTACCGACGGCCGCACGCTGTTCCTGTCCCAGCGGCCGTACCTGCCCCTGGGCAGGCTGCGCACCGCGCTGGCCTATCCGGGGCCTGCGCACCGGATGGACGACGAGCGGGTGCGCCAGGCGTTGCACAGCGTGCACCTGGGCCACCTGGAGGATCGGCTCGATGACGAGATCGACTGGTCGCGCATCCTGTCTCCAGGCGAGCAGCAGCGCCTCGGGTTCGCCCGGATCCTCCTGAGCCGGCCGTGCCTGGCCTTTCTCGACGAGGCGACGTCCGCCCTCGACGAGGGCCTCGAGCACGCGCTCTACACCCTGACGCACGATGCGTTGCCCGAGTGCATGCTGGTCAGCGTCGGTCATCGCAGCACGTTGAACGCGTTGCACACCCACCACCTGGAGCTACTCGGCGCGGGACGCTGGAGCATGGCGGTGTCCCTCGATGGGGCGGCAGTTTCCCGGCGATCGGCCTCCACCGGCGGCGGTGAGGCACTGGCCGGCAGCGGTCACTCAGTGTGGACGACAGGACCTGAGCCAGAACCGTGACTTGGGGAACGAGCCTCCTGGTGGAGGTTGTGATCTGGGTATGGCGCCAGGGTGGAGTTGAGTACGCCTGCTCAGGCCCGCGGGGCGCGCGCCGCCGACGATGTAGCTCAACATCGTCGAGACCGGGAGACCAACATGCTCAGCTCTGTCGCGGGTGTTCTGGTGCCTGCGGTGGGACGCCTCTCGGTGACAGCCGACGACGGTACCGAACTGGCGCCGGGCAGCATTCTCGCCGCGAACCACACCTCGCTCGCCGACCCCGCCATCGTGCTCGCTGCTCTGCACCGCCTCGGTGTCGAGCCGGTCGTCATGGCTGCCGCCGGCCTGTGGCGTATCCCGCTCCTGGGGCACACACTGGCCCGCGGAGGACACGTCCCGGTGTTCCGCAGGACCCGGCGGGCTGCAGACGCCCTCGACCTCGCCGCAGCGGCCCTGGAGAGGGGACGGCTGGTCCTCATCTACGCCGAGGGCGGCCTCCCGCGCCGCAAGGACGCCGCGGAGGCGGCGCCCAGTACCTTCCGCAGTGGCCTGTCCCGGCTCGCCCTCCGCACCGGCGCGCCTGTCGTTCCCGTAGGACAGGCCGGGGCACGCCGGGTCATCTCGGGGAATGCCGCCAAGCAGATCGCGGGCCTGGCCACCGCGCCACTGCGCCGCCCGAATCTGCACGTCCACGTGGGAGCTCCGCTCGAGCTGACCGGTGACGGTGCCATGCGGACTGCTCAGGCCCGCACGGCAGTGACGGCTGCGTGGCGGACAGCGGCTGCCCACCTCGGCGAACCCGCCGCGCTCGCTGCGTAGTTCGCGTCGGCTTCGAGGACGTCCTGCACTGCTGGCGGCGGGCGCCCGATGGATCCTCGACGTACGGCAGAAGACGAACCGAGGCGTCAGGATCACCGCCTACGACCGTGTCGCAGGCCTGGCAAGCCACGGTGCACACGCACGAATCGCCTGGGAACCGAGTCATCGGGGTCGGGTCTGGGTGATCCGCCACAGGCGGCGTGGCAGCTCACCTTCCTCGAAGGCGTGGACTTCGTTCAGCGTCCAGTCGTCGGACAGTGCGTCGACCAGGTCACGGGAGAAGAAGTGCACGGCGAAGCCGCCATGCTCGTAGATGTCGTCGCCGTGCGAGGTGCCGGTGCCGTAGTGGCTGTCGCCGGTGTGCCGCACCGTGTAGACGAACACCCCGCCCGGCCGCAGCACTCGGCGGACCTCGTGCACCAGGGCGCGGATCTCTGGAGTGGAAAGGGCCATGCACAGCAGCATGTGCGCGAAGACCGCGTCCACCGAGGCGTCCGGGAGCGGCAGCGGCTCACGGACGTCGTGCACCGCGGTGCTGACGCGATCTGCGACGCCTTGGACGCGGGTGGCATCCCGCAACTGCTGAAGGCCGGTGGTGCTGAAGTCGGTGGCCTGGACGGTGAACCCCTCGCGGGCGAAGTAGAGGGCGTCACGGCCGTGCCCGGCCCCCAGCTCCAGCACATCCTTGGCCCCGGCTGCGTGGAAGACGTCTGCGGCATGGACCGCGGGGGTGGAAGGCTGCTCGCCGTACATGCCCGGGTGGGCGGTGTACGTGTTCTGCCAGTGCCGCCGTTGTGCGTCGGCCAGGTCCTGGTCGTGGAGCGCGCCGGACAGCGCCTGGCGCAGCTGGTCGAGGGTGGGGAGACCGGCAGGACCATCCGGTGTCGGGTACACCCGGCACGCCGGCCCCACCGGCCCCGCCGGGCGCCTGGCCCCGGCGAACGGGTCATGTCCGTCGATCAGGAAGGTCGGCGACCCCGTGAAGCCGCGCTCATCGGCCTCGCCCTGGCCAGTGACAACGCGCGTGCTGACCGTGGTGCCGTGCAGGCCGACGTCATCGATCGCCCGTCGCAGCAACGCGGCGGCAGGCGCCGTGTGCGGACAGTCGGCAACGACGAGGATCTCGATCTCCATGGCCCCAGCATCGCGCGCTGTCCATGGCCGGCGCCAATGCCTGCGAACCACCCGGGGCATGGACGCCTGGCCTCTTCCTCGGCGCAGCTCGCCCGGCTTTCGGTTCGGCTACATGAAACCCGCTCTGCGTGGCGGTGCGAAGAGGTGGTAGGCGCGGTGCTCGCCCGCTGCCGTTGCCGTTCCCGGCCCCAGGTCCGACTGCGCCAGTCTGGCGAGGTGGGCCTGGTGCTCCGTGCACCGTGCGCAGGCCGGGTCCCAGTCCGGCAGGAGGTCCGCGTGCGCGGATGCGAGGTGATGGGCGACGCGGATCTGTGAGCTTACGGCGCTGTCGAACGGGTCCCAGTCCACTCCGCGTCGGCCGGTGAGCCAGAGCTCGTCGGTGACGGCCTGGATGTCCTTCATCGTCTCGTAGAGGCGGACACAGTCGGTGCAGGCGAACATCCAGGCCGGGGGGATCGGCCACTGGTCGGCGGGGCTGATGTCGTCGGCGCTCATGCCCGTCACCGTAGTGGCGACGAGTCGTACGGACAGCCGGATTCGCCGAAATTGTCCGTCCGGGCAGGCATGCGGCCGGACCGCCTGGTGTGCCGAGGCGGCGCGGATCGAGAGCGTGCACGTCAAAGGGGCCCGGACGCGATGACGTTGACGGAATGTTCCGCCCGGACAGTTCCGTGGACAGCGCCCGCGCTGATGGCAGGCCGAGCCATAGCCAAAGATGTTGCTCGGTGTGACTGCTGCCAGGGATGATCGCGGCCGTGACAATCATCTTCGCCGTCATCACCGGCGCGATCTTCGCCTGGCTGGGCGGCATCTTCCTGGCGCCCGCGCGCCGCAAGAGCTGGGTCCGCAATCGATTCGTGCCCGAAGAGTACGGACTCGTGCCCCGGGAGCAGTTGGACCCCCAGCGCGCAGGGCCGCCCGCGCCCCCCTATCGGTACAAGGAAATGCAGGCCGTCGCGGACGCTGCCTGGGAGGGCGACTGGCGGCCGGCGGCCGCGTATGTGGCGGCCGCGGGCGAGGACTGGGACGAGCGGTGGTCCCGGATGGAGCTGCTGCAGCAGATCGCCGACGAAGCGGACGCCTGGCTGGACGACTGGCGCGCGGTCCAGCCGGAGAACTGCGACGCCGCCACCCTGCACGCCCAGCTGCTCCTCCACCGCGCCTGGGCGATCCGCGGCACCGAGTACGCGCACAAGGTCCCGGCTGAGCGGATGAACCGATTCCGGGAGCTGCTCCCCGCCTCGGTCACCGCTGCGAAGCAGGCCGCCGAACTCGATCCGCTGAACCCCGGTCCGTGGGTCGTCATGGTCACCGCCGCCCGTGGAGTGCAGTACTCCGGCGCCCAGTTCCGACCGCTGTGGGAAGGGCTCGTGGCGCGTGCCCCGTACCACTACGCCGGCCATTGGCAGGCCCTGCAGTACTGGTGCGCAAAGTGGTTCGGCTCCGACCAGCTGATGCTGGAGTTCGCCGAGCGTGCCGTACGGTACGCCCCGGCCGGAAGCCCGCTCGCCGGCATGCATCTGCACGCGCTGGACGAGCTCGAGAAGGCCTCCTCGGCCCTACCCTCCTCGAGCAAGGCCAAGGAACTGCTCGAAACCGTCGCCGACTCCCTGAACCAGGTGCCCGGCGACGACGAACGCCTGCCCCGGCTGCGCCACAAGCTGGCGTACCACCTCGGCAAGGCCGGACTCCACGAGGCGGCACTGGAGCAGTTCCGCCGCATCGGCCCCTGGTGCGGCGCGGCGCCCTGGAACAAGGAGACGGACCCGGCTGCCGCGTTCGAACTGGCCCGGGGCATCGCGGCGAAGAAGTCCAAGGGGAACCGTCCGACGACGTCCAGGGAGTGACGATGTGACGGGCGTCACCATGGCTTGCGCTACGTGGGCGGTGGCGGCCGGAGTACGTTCCCCGTCAATGACTGAGGATCTTGTGTACGCAGGAGTTGCCGGGCAGGCCGCAGCCGTCCGTGCCGGTGATGTGTCAGCCCGTGAGCTCACCGAGCTGCTGCTCGCCCGCATCCAGAACCACGACGACACCCTCAACGCGTTCACCGTGGTCATGGCCGAAGAGGCGCCGGCCGAAGCCGCTCGGCGGGACGCCACACCACTGGACGAGCGGGGTCCGCTGCACGGGGTGCCGGTCGCCATCAAGGAGGAGAACGACGTCTCCGGTCACGTGACGACGTTCGGCACCGCCGCCAACACCCGGCCCGCGGCAGCGGACAGTGAGGTGGTGCGCAGACTGCGTGCCGCGGGTGCGGTCGTGATCGGCAAGACGAACATGCCGGAGTTCGGCCTGTTTCCGTTCACCGAGTCGTCGGCGCACGGCGCCACGCGCAACCCGTGGTCGCTCGAGCACTCACCGGGTGGTTCCAGCGGTGGCTCCGCGGTGGCGGTCGCGGCCGGTCTCGTTCCGGCCGCCATCGGCGGAGACGGCGGCGGCTCGATCCGGATTCCGGCCGCCTGCTGCGGACTGTTCGGGCTGAAGCCCGCACGCGGCCGCGTCTCCACCTCCCCGCACCCGCACCTGTGGTGGGGGCTGGGCGTGATCGGTCCGCTGACGCGCTCGGTGCTGGACTGCGCCCTCGTCCACGACGCGATCCGGGGTTCCACGGCCGGGGACATGTTCCGCGCCGCCGAGCCGGCCACCTCGTTCGCGGCGGCCGCCGCGAACGGACCCGGGCGGCTGAGGATCGGCTGGTCCACCAAACCGGTCGCCCGCGGAGTGCGGCCGGCGGCCGAAGTGGTCCGGGCCGTCACGGATACGGCGGCGCTGCTCGCAGAACTGGGCCATCACGTCGAGGAGATCGATCCTCGCTACCCGGACCCGACGGCGGCGTTCGTGCCCCAATGGTTCGCCGGGTTGCGCACCGAGGCCTTCGCGATGGACGACTACAAGCAGCTCGAGCGGCGGACCCGTGAGACGGTGCGCCTCGGCGCGTGGGCCCGGCCGGGAGTCACGCGCTGGGGCATCGCGCAGGGCGAGAAGGTCGCCGCCAAGGCGAACCGGGTCTTCGACCGGATCGACGTGCTGCTCACCCCGACGATCGCGAGCCTGCCGCCCAGGACCGGCCGGTTGAGCGGCACCGGCACGGTCCGGGCCGTGCTGCGGGCGATGCCGATGATCGCGTACTGCGCGCTGTGGAACGTCACCGGCAACCCCGCGGCCTCGGTCCCGGCCGGCTTCACCGACTCCGGCCTGCCTCTCGCTGTACAGCTGGTCGGCCGCCGGGACGACGAGACGACACTGCTGTCACTGGCCGCTCAACTCGAGACCGCTCGCCCCTGGGCCGCGGACACCCCGTTGAGATCCTCCTCGTAGCTGCTGGTGGGCGTTCGTCGCCTGGTTGCTCCGGCAGCAAGGCCGCAGGCAGCGGGACGCCCCGCACCGGTGGTCACCACCCGGCGTGGGACGCCCCGTGCCGCAGGAGCTCTTCAGCGCCTCACCCGAGGGCTCATGCCCTCGTGCGCAACACGCGTCAGTAGACGCTGACCTTGTACTTGCTCAGCGCCTCGGGGACGGGCTGGTAGAACGTCGTGCCGCCGGAGGAGCAGTTCCCGCTGCCGCCGGAGGTGATGCCGAGCGCCTTGCTGCCGTCGTAGAGCGGGCCGCCGGAGTCGCCGGGTTCGGCGCAGACGTTGGTCTGGATCATGCCGCGGACCGTGCCGCCTCCGCTGTAGTGGACGGTGACGTTCAGCGCGGTGACGGTGCCGCTGTGTGTGCCGGTCGTGGAGCCGGTGCGCTTGACCGGCTCACCGACATAGGCGTTCGCCGCGCTGAATCCGCCCGGGTGGCTGAGTGAGGCGTTGTCGTAGCGGACGAGGGCGTAGTCGTTGCCCGGGAAGCTGGAGCCGATGGTCGGTCCGATGAGTGTGGTCAGGCCGGAGTTGGTGTACCAGGTGTCGGCGACGTCGCCGCAGTGGCCGGCTGTGAGGAAGTAGTACGTACTGCCGCTGACGACGTTGAAGCCGAGCGAACAGCGGTAGCCACCGCCGTAGATGGCGTCGCCCGCGCCGAGGAGCGGCGTGAAGACACCGGGGGCCCGCTCGACCTGGATGGCGCCCGCATCGGCGCCCGCCGCCTTCTTGATCTTCGCGATCCCGGCGCTGGAGACGGTGCTGTCGGCGGTCACGACGACCCGTCCGGACGCGCTGTCGACATGCCAGGCGGTGCCGCCGACGCCGGCCTTCTCCACTGCGTCGCTGACCCGGCCGAGTTGGGCTGCGCCGTACGTCTGGGGGGTGGCCGCGTTGGCGTTCGGCAGGGCGACGGCGGTGGCGGCTGCCAGTCCGAACGCGGCGGCGAGCATCTGGATGCGTCTCGCGATGCCGCTGGGGGAGGTGGTGCGCTCGTTCCTCACAGATCTCCTCCTGGGGATGGGAGGGGCCCGGGGGGTGAGGGGCCCGTGAGGCGCAGCCGGGGACAGGGTGGGTGACGTGTTCCCGACAAGCGCTCGCGCTGGGAGTATCGGGCAGCGGGGATCCGGGCACAAGAGCCAGGGAGGTCGGCCCGCGGAGCATCGCGTCCGGCGTACGGGCCACGTCCACGCACGGCGGTGGCGGACACCGCCTCGGCCGAGCTTGTGCGTGTGCCTCTGCCTCTGCCTCTGCCAGGACATCCTGTGCCGCAGGCAGTGGCAGTGGCAGAAGCAGAAGCAGAAGCAGAGGCCCGGACTACCCGAGGAGGTGCGGGTGGCCCAGATACGGGAACTCGGGCAGCAGGTCGGTGTGCGGGCCGATGTGGTCCTCGGTGATCTTGCCGCCCGTGACCATGGCGAGGCGGGCGTCGGTCACGTCGTCCGTGAGGGTGCGGCCGTTGGGGTACGCGATGGGCCGTTCGCGGTCGTAGTCGAGGATGTCGGGAAGCACGGTGCGCAGCGCCCGCTCGGCGCCCGCCTTGTCGTAGCCGCCGGTGTGGGCGAGGACCGCGGACCACGGTTCGAGGTATGTCGCCCAGTCGTCGGCGGGTTCGCCCGCGTTGTAGGAGTCCTTGACCTCGTCGGCGTTGAAGTACGCGGTGAGGGAGGGGTGGGCGCCGCGATCGACCGACAGCAGTTCGCCGTTCTTGCGCACGCTGACGCGAGCCCACACGCCGATGGGGTCGTCGCCCAGGTCCGAGTCCGGCACCTCCAGGACGATGCCGAAGACGTTCTTGTCGGCGCCGAAGTCGTTGCCCGTCCACGTGAAGTCGTTGACGATGCCGTCGAGGTCCGCGAAGAACGGGTCGCTGCGCAGGCCGGCGGAGAACCGGTGCTCGCCGGACACGACCGGCAACGGCTCGGGCCCGAAGGCGACAGGGACCTCGGTGAAGAGAACCTCCCCGGCGGCCTCGTGATCGCGCGCCGCATCGCCGACAGCGCGGAGGACGGTCGCGGTCTGCTCACCGTCGAGTGGCTCGGAGAAGACGAAGCTGTACGCCACGTCTGCCATGTGATCGCTATCGGTGTCCACGTTGATCCGGTAGACCGCGTCCGGGTGGAAAGCGTCGCCCCGGCTGGGGGCGAACGGATTCACGTTCATGATCAGGACGGTGCGACGGCCGCCCGGGGCCGGGAAGACGAAGAGATCCGTCAGGTCGAGGCGCGCGTCCCCTTTCGGGGAACGGAGGTCGGGCCCGCTGAGATGGTGCGACATGTCTCTCCCGGGTGGTCGTGCGAAGGAATGCGGCAGCATCCCCAGTCGACCGCGTCCCGGCCCGGGGCGCGGCACGACAAGCCCACAGGCAGTAACCGGTTCACCCGTGGGAGGCGGGGAACCGGTTCAACAAGGCGTGCCAGGCGCGTCGCCGCTCCGCGTGCAGGCGGTCGATGCTATGGCGGCCGGCTGAACGTCCGGAGAGCCGTCACACGTTCGGCGGAAGCAGGTCCGGCACTCGTCCTGACGGGCGAGCGCGCCGCAGATCTCCTCGCGGGTGGCCGCGTCCCAGGCCGCGTACGGACCGGGGCTGTGGTGGCGCAGTCGGAGATCCTCTTCGGCAGAGCGGAGGCCCGCCGCAGTCTCCGCCCGACGGGTATCGCCGTCGCCGGGCAGCTCTCAGCGCCGCGGCATCGACGGAGCCGCCGGGGCCGGTCCCAGGGTCGTCGTGCCGGGGGCTGCCCGGTGACCCAGTCCCGTGCGGTACGCGTCCAGCGCGGCCTCGGTGCGCCCGCCGCGCCGCAGCAGGTCGCCCAGCAGACGGCACAGGTCGGCGAGGTCGCCGCTGGCCCCGCTGCGCTCCAGCAGGGCCAGCGCCAGGACGTAGTGCTCCTCGGCGGCTTCGGTCTGCCCCCGCTCCTCGGCGATGAGTCCGAGCAGCCGGTGTGCGCCGCCCGCATGCACCGCCCCGTGCCGGTCGCCCAGCTCCAGGAGTGCCGAGAGCAGGCCGGCCGCCTCGTCGAGCCGCCCGAGCCGTCGCAGTACGTCGGCCAGCTCCACCTCCACCTGGGCGGTGTAGAGCACGGCGCGCTTGGCCGTCAGCATGTCCCGGGCGGTGCGCAACTCCTGTTCCGCGAGGGCGAGTTCGCCGTTCTGTGCGTGGACGTAGCCGCGCATCCAGTGACAGTGCGCGAGATCGGTCCGCAGCCTCAGCTGCCGGTAGATCGCCTGGGCCTTGGCGAGCGAGGCATCGGCGTCGGCCGTGCGCCCTTCGGCGAGGAACGTACGGGCCACCTGGCGATGCATACCCGCCACCAGCGCCGGGTCGCTGACGTGGGGAGCCAGAGCCAGGGCGAGCTCGGCGGCGTGCGCGGCGCGGGCATGGGCGCCCATGTCGATGTACGGGCCGATGACGGCGGCGTACAGCAGTACCAGCGCCTCGGGGTCGGCCAGACCGCTCGCGCCGAGCTCGTCGATGGTGGACTCGAGGAGATAGCAGGCGTAGCGCAGCTCCCCGGCGAGGAGGTGGGCGATGGCGCGGCCCCGGATCGCGCGGGCCCGGCGGGGCAGCGGTTCACCGGCCAGGAGTTGCTGGGCTGCCTCGAAGTGCCGCCCCGCGTCGGCCAGTTCACCCGTCTCCAGTGCGCATTCGCCGAGACCGAGGAGCGCTTCGGCCTGCTCGGGAGCGAGGCCGAGGTGTTCCGCGTCGGTGAGGAGCCGGCGGTAGCGGACGGCAGCCTCGTCGGCGGAGCCGGTGGCGAGCTGCTGCTGGGCGTCGGTGAGGGCGAGCCGCAGCTCGGTGGCCAGATGGGCGGGGCGGCCGGTGGACAGCTCTTCGAAGGATGTGCCGAGCCGCTCCGCGAGGAAGCGCAGCGCGGTCTCGGAGGGCCGGACCTTGCCGGACTCCAGTGTCGAGATGTACGCGGGGGTGTAGGAAGGTTCGGCCAACTGCCGCTGTGTCAGCCCGCGTTCGTTGCGCAGGCGCTGCACCCGAAGGCCGATCTCGGCCGGTTCGTCCATGGGAACCCCCTGTTCCTTGAACTCCCCAGTATTCAGGGGCAGTAGGGATTGCGCACCATCCGCGCCTCCACCTAGGTTAAGCAATCCGTTCAGCATGCTTATGTATCCGCTTAACTTGCTTGGCAGGGGGAGAATTCCATGCGTTCAGCTCGGCGCGGAGTCATGGCGGTGGCAGGCACGGCCGCTGCCCTCACCGTCGTACTGGCCGGCGCACCCGGCAGCGCGTCCGCCGGTCCCGTGGCACCCGCCGGACCGGCGGCCGCGGCCGAGGCGGGGGCCGCGGCCGGGATCGAGGTCGAGATACCCGGGCCGGAGCACGGCGCAGCCGCCGGATCCGGCCACACGCACGTACCGCAGGAGGGCCGGGACCGGCCGTCCCCCCGGCTTTCGGCGGCAGAGGAGGCCGCTGACGGCGAGGTCACCAAACTGATCGACAACGGCTCCACCGACGACCGGCTGGACATCGTCGTCGTCGGGGACGGCTATACCACCGCCGAACTGGCCCAGTTCCACACCGACGCCAGGGAGAAGTGGGCCGAGCTCGCGGCCGTCGAGCCGTACACGACGTACCAGGGCCTCTTCAACGTCTGGGCCGTCGACGCCGTCTCGAACCAGTCCGGCGTCTCGGGCGACCCCGGTCCGGACATCGTCCGGGACACGGCCCTGGGCTCGTACTTCTGGTGCGACGACATCGAGCGGCTGCTGTGCATCGACCAGGACAAGGTCGACGCGTACGTGGCGAAGGCACCGGAGGCCGACCTGGTCCTCGTACTCGCCAACAGCGCCAAGTACGGCGGCGCGGGCTACAACGAGCCGAGCGCGACCCTCGGCTACGAAGGTATCTCGACCGCCTCGGCGGGCAACGAGAAGTCCGGCCAGGTCGCCATCCACGAGACCGGCCACTCGCTCGGCAAGCTCGCCGACGAGTACTACTACCCGGACTACCCGGGCTACGAGGAATACACAGGCCCCGAGCCCGCCGATTCCAACATCTCCGCACTGACGGCCGAGGACATGGCCGGGCAGCGGGCCAAGTGGCACCGCTGGCTGGGCGAGGAGTCGCCCGACGGCGGCACGGTCGGCACGTACGAGGGCGGGGGCTACTACGTGAAGGGGCTGTACCGGCCCACCGACAACTCCCTGATGCGTTCCCTCGGCAAGCCCTTCAACCTGCCCGGTGTCGAGGCGATGATCGCGGGCTTCCACCGCCATGCGAGGCTTGTCACCGCGGTCACCCCCACGACTCGCACCCTCCGGCCGGAAGACACCGCGAAAGCCGCCGTACCCCGGCTGACGGGAGCGGACGGGCGTCAGCTCAGGATCCGCTGGTATCTGGACGGCAAGGAGCTGAAGCCCTTCGCCGGCCGTACTCGGGTGCGGGTGTCGGACCTGCTTCTGCGGCTGCTCGACCTGCGCACGCACACGTTGTCGGTCACCGTCGAGGACCGTACGCCCTCAGTGCGAGACCCGAAGATCGCCGGGACGCTGAAGTCCACCGTCAGCTGGAAGGTCCGGCTCTGAGGCGACGGCCTGCACAGCTCACCCACGAGCCGACCGGCGGCTGCTCACCGAGCTCGGACTGCCGCTCGACTGTGAGCTCTTCGGTGCCTTCGACGAGCCGCTGTGCACCGTGGCTGCTGCACTCGCCGGTCGAGGAGCTGGTGGAGGCCGTCGACCCGGAAGCGTTCCGGACCTCACGCCACTCCTGGCGCATGCTCGCCGAGGATCCGTACACGGGCGGACTGCTCTCCCAATAGCCCCGAAAGTGGGAGCATGCGGGGGCGTACGGGGCATACGGCGGAGGGGATCGGTGTGCCGGACGCACGCCTGCACGTCGGGCCGTTGGGGCCGGGGCGTCGGCCCGGCCTCCGTATCCAGCGGCGGATCCGTACCGGAGGCGAGGTGCCCGGGAGCGTGTCCGGGGCTGTGTCGAAAGCTCGGCGTACGCGTTGGCGCGGGGCACTATGAGTCCTGCATCGGCGGCACTCCACCGGATGACGCCGAAGAGGCATGCCGGTCGACCCGGCCCGGCCGACGAAGGAGTCCGGACGTGCGGGAACTGGAGATCATCGAGGCGCCGTCCGTGCTCGGGCTGCGGCCGTCCGGCGTCCAGGACCTGCCGACGGCTCTCCTCGATGCCGGTCTGCCGGCGCACCTCGGGGCGCGACGGGCGGACCGGGTCGAAGCGCCGGCGTACGACCCGACGCGGGACCCTGACACCGGCATCCTCAACCCCGTCGGTATCGCGCAGTACTCCGTCGGACTCGCCGACGCGGTCGGCGGTGTCCTCGACCGTGGCTGCTTTCCCGTGGTCCTCGGCGGCGACTGCAGCATCCTGCTCGGCAACCTCCTCGCCCTGCGACGCCGCGGTCGCTACGGCTTGCTGTTCCTCGACGGCCACACCGACTTCTACCAGCCGTCGGCGGAACCGACCGGCGAGGCGGCGTCGATGGAACTCGCCCTGGCCACGGGCCGCGGCCCCCGGCTGCTCACCGACCTCGAAGGCCGCGGGCCCCTGCTCCGGGACGAGGATGTCGTCGCCTTCGGCTTCCGTGACTCCGACGAGTCCACGCAGGCCGGGATGCAGCCCCTCCCGCCACAGCTGCACGCGATCGACCTCGACGGTGTGCGCGCGGCCGGTGCTGCTGAGGCAGCCCGCGAGGCGGTCGGCCGACTCGCCGCCGGCGGAAGCGCCGGGTACTGGGTCCACCTCGATGTCGACGTCCTGGACGACGCGATCATGCCTGCTGTCGACTACCGCCTCCCCGGTGGGCTGACCTGGCAGGAGCTGGAGAGTGTGCTGCGGACGGCACTGGCCGACGAACGGGCCGTCGGCCTCGACGTCACCATCTTCAACCCCCGACTCGACCCCGATGGGAGCATTGCGGCACGCCTCACCGAGTGCCTGCGCCGAGGGCTGTCGGCGCGGCCCGACCGCGGCAGGTGAGGCGGGCCCGGCCTGCCTCCTGCCTGGCGCCCGAGAGTTGACGATCGACTGCCGATGGTCCGGAGCTCCAGTGCTCCAGTGCTCCGGAACTGCGGAGCTGCGGTGCTGCGGGGCCCGGCAGCGGGCGCGGAAGCGATGTGGTCGTCACGCCATGGATCGCAGTCCCCGCGACCAGGCGAATCCGGCCGAAAGCACCAGGCTTGCCCGGCCCGTAGGGGTGGCAGTGTGAGGCCATGGACTTCACCGCTCACTTCCGTCGCGAGACCCGGGCGTTCGAGGCCGCCGCCCGTGAGGCGACCCGTTTCGAGGACGCGCCGTTGGTCCCGTCCTGCCCCGGCTGGTCGATGTCCGACCTGATCGCGCACCTCGGCGGCGTGCACCTGTATGTGAACCACATTCTCAGGGATCTGCTCCAGCAGCCGCCGGACCTCGCGGACGTCTTCGCCGGCCTGCCCGCGGACCGTAAGGGCTGGCCGACACCGGAAAGCACGCCACCGCATCGAGGACCGGTGCCGGAGAGCCTGATCGACGCCTACGCGGAAGGGGCCGCCACGCTGGAGTCGCACTTCAGGAACAGCCCTCCTGACGCGGCCGTGTGGACGTGGTCGCGCGAGCAGACCGTCGGCTTCTGGCTGCGGATGCAGACCATCGAGGCCGCGGTGCACCGCTGGGACGCCGGGGGCGCACTCGGAGTGCCCCAGCCGGTCGACACCGAGCTCGCGGAGTACGCCGTCCGTCAGAACTTCGAGGTCATGGCACCGGCACGACGCTCCAGGAAGCAGGCCCCGGCCGGAACGGGCGAGCGCTACCGCTTCCGCCGGACCGACGGCACGGGCCGATGGACGGTGCACCTCGACGGCGACGACGTACGGCTCGATGCCGCCGACGACGGACCCTGCGACGTCGAGCTGTCCGGTACGGCGTCGGACCTGATGCTGTTCCTCTGGCACCGGATTCCCGCGGACCGCCTCGACGGGGTGACAGGAGACCGGGGCGTGCTCGACCGCTACTTCACCCTCGTGCCGCCCGAGTGACGGGGTCGGCCGGTCGTCGCGGGAAGCCGGGGACCATCCCGAGCCCTCGCCCTGGCCCAGCCCCAGCCCCAGCCGTGGCCGGGCCGGATACGGCCGGATCCGAGAACACCGGCACGATGACTTTGCGCCGGGCCCGGAGTCCAGCCCTTGACCGCACATTCTGAGAGGGTGGACCCATGGCCGATCTGCGCGACACTCTGGAGACGCACGTCAGCAAAGGCCTGGTACCGGGAGCGGTAGGCCTGGTGGCCCGCGGTGACCGCGTCGAGGTGGCGGCCGTGGGATCCCTCGACGTCGAGGGCACCGCCCCGATGGCCAGGGACTCGATCTTCCGTATCGCCTCGATCACCAAACCCGTCGTCGCCGCGGCGGTCATGATGCTGGTCGAGGACGGCCGGATCGCGCTGGACGACCCGGTCGGGCCGTGGCTGCCGGAGCTGGCGTCACCGAGCGTCGTCCGTACGCCGGCCGCGCCGGTCGACGACGTGGTCCCGGCGGTCCGGCCGATCACCGTGTTCCATCTGCTCAGCTCCCGCGCCGGGTACGGCTTTCCGTCCGACTTCTCACTGCCCGCGGTCGCGCCGCTGTTCAGTGAGCTGAAGCAGGGACCTCCGCAGCCGCAGACCGTTCCCGCGCCGGACGAGTGGATGGCGAGGCTGTCCCGCATTCCCCTGCTGCACCAGCCGGGCGACGGCTGGCTGTACAACATCAGCTCCGACCTCCAGGGCGTGCTGATCGCCAGGGTCACGGGACGGCCGCTGCCGGAGTTCCTGGCCGAACGGATCTTCGAGCCGCTCGGGATGTCCGACACCGCGTTCGTGGTACCGGCCGGCAAGCTCGACCGGTTCACCGGCTATTACCGGACAGGTCCCGAGGGCGGACTTGAGCTGGTCGACGCCGCCAACGGCCAGTGGAGCAGCCCGCCGGCCTTCCCGAGCGGCGCCGGCGGGCTGGTCTCGACCGTCGACGACTGGCTCGCCTTCGGCCGGATGCTGCTCGCCGAAGGGACGGCCGGCGGCATCCGGCTCCTCACGCCCGAGTCGGTGCGGCAGATGACCACCAATCACCTGAGCCCGTCCGAGCGTGAGTCGGCCGGGTTGTTCCTGGAAGGGATGGGCTGGGGTTTCGGCGGGGCGGTCGATGTCGAGGCCGTCCAACCGTGGAGCGTGCCAGGACGCTACGGCTGGGTCGGCGGCACCGGAACGACCGCGCACATCACACCGTCCACCGGCACGGCCACCATCATGCTCAGCCAGCTGCAGATGGGCGGGCCCAGCTTCCCCGAGCTGATGCGGGACTTCTGGCGGTACGCGGCCGGCGTCTGAGGTGCTGGCGCTGTCGAAGTCCCTTCACGGCTCCGCACACCGGCGGCCGTCGTACCGTTAACCCACCGTTTGCTCAGGCGTCGGCCGCGAGTTGCTGCGCACGCCCACCGTGTTCCGGATCAGCGCCTTACGATGGCGCGCGTACAAGGGGCACAAAGCCCACTGGGGGGAGGCTCGATGTCCGGCATACCGCGTGACGACATACCGGCAACAGCCCGAACGGGGGGACTCCGGCGGTTGCGACGGCCGTCCGGAAGGCTGCCGCGAGGCGTGGAGCTCTACCGCCTCCTGCCCGAGGGAGGCATCGTCCTCGTCGACGGCGACGGCGCCCGCGAACTCGGCCCCGATCGCGACTTCCTCCGCTTCATCGACGACGGCCAGTTCGCCCACTACCTCGTCGGCGACGCCACCACCTCGCCCGAGCGGCCCTCCAACGCGACCGTCAAGTTCGGTGTCGTCGGCCCGCGCAGCGCCTTCACCCCGCACGCCCACGGCGGCGAGCACTTCGTCCTCAGCCTCGGCCATGCCTCGTGCGGGCTGTACGACGACGCCCGCGGCGAGGTCACCGACATCCCGCTCGTGCCCGGGACGATGATCCGCATCCCGGAGATGATGCCCCACTCCTTCGCCAACCGGGGCACCACGCCGCTGACCATCCTCGCCGCCAACACCGGCTACGGCATCGACCACGAGGACTACGCGATCACCGCCCGGGAGGCGGAGCGCCGTTGGGCTGCCGCCGAGCCCGCGACCGGCGCCGCGCCGCTGGGCACCCTCACACAGCCCGCGACCGACTACCGCGCGCTGGCCGTCGCGCTGCGCGACATCGAGAACGTCCAGCGCCTGCGGGGCACGGGCACCACGACCGTCCGGGAGAGACTGGCCGCCCGGCTGCGTCGCGTCGCGAGTGCACTGGAGGTCCCCCGGTGATCTGCCCGCACTGTGAGAGCTCGCTGCTGCGCAAGGAGCGGACCGGCAACGTCTGCAGCAAGTGCCGGCGCCCCTACGCGCTGGACCCCAAGACCAACTCCCTGAAGCTCAACGACCTGCGAGTGCGCCGGGTCCTGGCCAAACTGACCGACGAGGGGCAGGTGCCCTGCACGCCGGGGCAGTTGTGGTACGCGCTGTCCCGCAAGTCGTTGCGCGAGAGCCGGCCCGAGCTCGGCTGCGCCGGCGCCGCGCTCGTCGTCGGCCTCATGCTCTGCTTCGTCGGGATCATCGGTTCGCCGCCGTTCGCGTTCGTCGGCGGCGCGCTGTTGCTCGTCGCCGTGGCCGTCGTGATCGCGCGTGCGCTGGGCGTCGGCCGGGGACAACCCCGTATGCGCCGGGACGCCTTCCGCGCCGACGTGATGCAGGAATGGATGCGGATCTACGGCGGGCTGCCGCCCGGGGTGGTCGACGACCACACGTACCCGTCGCCCGCGCAGAACACGACCGGCGGCCCCGGCGGCGTGCTGCTGTGCCCGGACCAGTCCGTCGCCGTCTTCCTCGCCGCCGCCGGCGTGCCTCAGCGCTACGGCTTCACGCTCGCCCCGGACCTGCACGGCCCGTACGGCCTGCCCGGCCACGGTCCCGTCATCGTGCTGCACGACGCCGGCGCGCGCGGCCTGCTGTTCGCCCGGCGGGTGCGCCAGGCCGTGCAGGGACGGCCCGTGATCGATGCCGGGCTGCCGCTGCGTGCCGTCCGGGGCCTGCCGAACGCGGTGTCGTACCGGGACCGCAAGCCGGACCAGGACGTCATGGCCGAGCTCACGGCGACGGGAGATTTCACGCCCGAGGAACTGAAGTGGCTGGCCGGGGGCTGGACGTTCCCGCTCGTCGGCGTCCCGCCCGCCCGGCTGCTGGCCGCCGTCACCCGGGTCGCCGAGCGCGTGACCACCGCCGCCGACCCGCAACGGCGGCGCGCCGCGTCCGTCGGCTTCCTCACATGGCCGCCGCCTCCCGGTGCGTCCCCGACGGCAGGCAGGACCACCTGGTGAACGCGCGACACGACCCGGCAGTCCGAACCGGCGCGGGCACCGGCCGACGGGGCGGCGGCCGACGGGGCGGCGGGCCCGCCGCCCGGCTGCTCGACCGGGCGATCACGGCCGCCGCCGCGCGCGCCGCCGAGCCCGGCGGCATCCGCTTCACCGAACGCCAGCTGTACTACGAGACGTGCCGCGTGCTGCGGCCGACGCCGGCAGTGCTGCGCCGTATGCCCCGTACCCCGGCCCCACCGCTGCGGCTGCCCCGGTTCACGGAGGCGCTCGACGCCCGCGGCAGGGACGTACCGGGGCTGCTCCCGGAGTTCCCCGGGCCCATCGCAGCCCCACCCGGACCTGCCGACGGCCCGCGTCGTGCGTCCGAGCCCGACCTGTACGACTACGGGCTGCCCCGGCTGCTGGTCTGCCAGGACCGCTCGATCGCCCGGATGCTCCTGGCCAACCATGTGCACCTGGAGGCGGCCTGCCCCGTGCTGGCCGCCGAGGACGACCTGCCGCCGGACCCCCGCCTCGCGGCCGCCCTGGAACGGGCCGAGGGTTCGGTCGTCCACGTTCTGCACGACGCGAGCCCGGCCGGGATCGCCCTGCCCGCCCGGGTACGGGCCGGGCTCGGGCCGGTCCCCGGGGTACGGGTCGTCTCGCTCGGGCTCGTACCCCGGCACGCCGCGGCGCTGCACCTGGTGTCCGGGCGCAGGTCCGACCCGGTGCCGGCCCTCGGGCCGCTTCCCCGGGGGCTGCGCCCGCAGGAGGTCGAATGGCTGTCCGAGGGCCGGTTCACCCAGGTCGCCGCTGTACCGCCGGCCCAACTGCTGCGCACGGTGCTGCGGCTCACCCGCGGGCTACGGCCGCCCCGGACCTCCGTGTGGAGCGACCTGCGCGATCTGCGCGGCACCGGCTTCATGACCTGGCCCGCCCCATGACCCGGCCCGGCGCACGGCCCTGCCCGGGGCACCCCGGACACGAGGACCGCAGACCCGAGGCCCCCACATGCGAGGACCGCAGACGATGAACCGGCCCCACGAAATCGGCTACACCGACGAACTGCTCGCCGACGGCAGCGTCCACCGCAACTACGAGGACGGCCGTCAGGAATGGCGGCGCCGCGGGACGGGCAACCTCGTGCACTGGCACGACAACCAGGGTTCCTCGGGCACCGACGAGCTGCTCGGGCAGCGGATCGTCAAGCGCGCACTTGCCGACGGATCGGTGATCTACGGCCGGGACATCGGCTACGGCCGCACGCTGTGGGGGCGCGGTGAGACCGTCATGGTCAACCGGACCTCGTTCGGCGGCCGGATGGGCGCGATGCTCGTGGGACTCGGTGTGGCGGGTCTCGCCATCACCGCCGCCCAGCTCCCGCCGCTGCACCTCACGCCGGAGGAGGAAGAGGCGCTGCGCCAGCAGCAGGCCCAGAGCTCGTCGTCCGGCGGCGGGGACGGCGGTGGCGATCCCGGTGGCGATCCGGGCGGCGGCGATCCGGGCGGCGGTGATCCGGGTGGCGGTGATCCGGGTGGCGACCCCGTGAACGACCAGGACGATGCGTGGGAAATGGCCTGGGAGGGTGACGACGGCGGCTGGAGCGACGACGACTTCGGCTGACGGCAACCGCCGGCCGCCCGGCACCGGCTGACCGGCCCGCCGACGCCTGCCGCCGTCCACCGCGGCACACCGCGAGACACCGCGGGACACCGAAACCGACCATGCCACAAGGAAGGAGCCGCCATGGCGCGCTTCTGCGCCTGCCTGGCGCCCGCCCCCGGGCAGGCCCGTGCCCACCTCGCCGCGATGGGCGCCGCGCCGGGCGAAGGGCCCGACGGCGGAGCACCCGCCCTCGGCCTGGTCGAGGACGAACCCGGCCACGCCGACGGCCCGTTCACCGCCCACGGGCTGACGGCCGTCGGCGAGGTCACCCTGCACAACCGGGCCGAACTGATCGCCGCCCTCGCCGCCGACGCCGCCGACGCCGCCGACGAGGCGCCCGTACCGCCCGACTGCCCCGACGGCGAGCTGCTGCTGCGCTGCTGGGCACGGCTCGGTGAGCGCGGAGTGGCCCTGGCCGAGGGGATGTTCGCGCTCGCCGTCCTGGACGGACCCGACCTCGTGCTGATCCGCGACCACGTCGGCGCCCGTACGCTCTTCTACGCCCGCGCCGACGGCTGCTGGGCCGCCTCGACCTCCCTGCGGGCGCTGCGCCGATGGCCCGCCCTCGGCACCGGGCTGAACCTGGCCGCTGTCCGCTCGTTCCTGACCTTCGCCTATCTGCCCGGCGAGGAGACGTTGCTGCGGGGCGTGCGCGAGGTGCTGCCGGGACGGGTGCTGCGGCTCGCGGCGGACGGCACCATGACCGAGCAGGTCCACTGGGAGCCCCAGGAACGTACCGACGCCCCGGTGCCCGACGACCCGTCGGGTCACGTTCTCGCCCTGCGCGCCCTGTTGGAGGAGGCCACTGCGCGACGGCTCCCCGAGGCCGAGGCCGTCGCAGTGCTGCTGTCCGGGGGGATCGACAGCTCGCTGGTGACCGCCCTCGCCGCCAAGCTCCACGCCCACCCCGTGCACACGTACTCCATCAGCTTCGGCGGCGAACTCCCCAACGAACTGGGCTATTCCGGCCTCGTCGCCGCGCACTGCCACACCCGGCACCGTGTGCTGACCGTCTCCGGCAACGCCGTCGCCGCGCGGCTCGCCGAGGCGGCGGCGCTGCTGGACAGCCCCGTCGGCGACCCCCTGACCGTGCCCAACCTGATGCTCGCCGAGGCCGTGGCGGGCGACGGGCTGCGGGTCGCGCTCAACGGGGAGGGCGGCGACCCGGTGTTCGGCGGGCCGAAGAACCTCCCGATGCTGGTGCACGAGATGCCCTACGGCTCACACGGCTCATCCGATGCGGCCGAGGACCGCGCCACCGCGTATCTGCGGTCGTACCGCAAGTGCTGGACCGACCTGCCCCGGCTGCTGACCTCGGACGCGCTGCACGCGCTGGCCGACGCGCCGCGCCCGCAGCGGTTCGTCGAGCCGTACCTGGCCGGGCCGGAGCGGATGACGTACCTGCTCAACCAGTTGTTGCACTGCAATCTGCGGACCAAGGGCGCGCACCACATCCTCACCAAGGTCGAGCGCCTGACCGCCTCCCAGGGCATCCAGGGCCGCGCCCCGCTGTTCGACCGGCAGGTGGTGGACCACGCCTTCGCCACCCCGCCCGCCTTCAAGCTCCGCGGCACGGCCGAGAAATGGGTGCTCAAGGAGGCCGTACGGGACCTGCTGCCCGCCACCGTCGTGGACCGGCCCAAGAGCGGAATGCGAGTTCCGGTGCAACAGTGGCTGAGCGGCCCGCTGCGCGACCTCGGCGGCGACCTGCTGCTCGGGCGGGCCGCGCGGGAGCGAGGGCTGTTCCGCCCCGACACCGTGCGCACCTGGATGCGCGGTGAGGGCACGCTGCTGCCCCGGCAGGGCGGCAAGTTGTGGCTCGTACTCACCCTGGAGCTTTGGCTGCGGTCGTACGGGCTGTAGCGCGATTCGGCACAAGGAGGCCATCACCGCCATGAACACCGTGCTCGTCGACCCTCGGACCGGCCGTGTACGCGGCACTCTCCCCGCGGCACGGGAGGACGAGGTGCGCGCGGCCGTCGCCGCCGCCCGTGCCGCCGGGCCGGGCTGGCGCGGGCTCGTCCCCAAGGACCGGTCCCGGCGGCTGGACCGGCTGGCCGGGCTGGTCGAGGAACACGCCGCCGAGTACGTGGCCCGGGAGCGGGCCGGGACCGGGAAACCCGAGGCCGAGGCCGAGGGCGAGATCGAGCAGGTCGCGGACCTGTTCCGGTTCTACGCATCGGCCGCCCGCGCCCAGTCGGTCCCGGCGGCGGGGCGGCTCGTCGCAGGGCACGAGAGCTGGGTGCGCTGGGAGCCCATCGGGGTCGTCGGAGTCGTCGTCCCCTGGAACTACCCGCTGCTGATGGCCGCGTGGCGCTGCGCGCCCGCACTGGCCGCCGGCAACACGGTGGTGGCCAAGCCCGCCGAGTCCACGCCCGACTCGCTCTGGCTGCTCGCCGAGCACGCCGCGCAAGCACTCGGTCCGGCGGTCCTGCAGACGCTGCCCGGGGACCGGCACACCGGCAGACTGCTGGTCGGGGACGACGTCGACATGGTGGCGTTCACGGGCAGCGGGCACGCCGGGGCCGATGTCGCGGCCCGTGCCGGGGCCCGCCGGGTCAGCCTCGAACTCGGCGGCAACGCCCCCGCGATCGTGCTGCCCGACGCTCCGGCGGACACCTGGACGGAGCTGGCCCGCGCCAGCACCTACAACGCCGGGCAGAGCTGCGCCGCGCCCGCCCGGGTCATCGCGCTGCGCGAGAACTACGAGACGGCCGTCGGCCGGCTGACCGAAGCGATGACCCGGCGTCTGGCGGGCCGGGACTTCGGCCCGCTCAACAACGCCGACCAGGCCGCCCGTTACGACCGGATCGTCGGGGCTTCGCAGGCCAAGCGGAACACCGCCGCGGAGATCGCCCCGGGACCCGGCGAGGAGGACGGGTTCTGGCGCGCCGCGCGGGTCCTGGCCGATCTCCCCGACGACGATCCCGCGGTGGTGGAGGAGGTCTTCGGCCCGCTGCTGACCGTCCAGCGAGCGGACGACCTGGACGCGGCGATCGCTCTGGCCAACGGCGTCCCCCAGGCACTCGCGGCGAGCGTGTGGACGCGGGACCTCGGCGCGGGCCTCGGCCTGGCCGACCGGCTGAACGCGGGGGAGGCGTGGCTGAACTGCCATCTCGTGCAGACCGCGGAACTCCCGCACGGCGGCCGGGGCGCGTCGGGCAGCGGCACGGACCTGAGCGCCCTGGCCCTGCACGAGTACCAGCGACCCAAGACGATCACGGCCCGGCTCGCGGACGGCCCCGGAGCCTGACCGTTCAGCGATACGGCCGGCTCATCGGGGAGTGAGTACGGAGCGGAACTCCTCGGCGGTGGTCATCAGGGCGTCCCCCGTGAAGCGGAGCGCGGCCAGGGAGCGTTCGGCGGCTTCCGTGTCGCCACCCGCGCAGGCGTCCGTGACGACGACGGGGACGTAGCCCAGGTCGGCCGCATGGCGGACCGTGGGCTCGATCCCGATTTCCATGGCGACGCCGATGACGGCGACCGTGGTGATTCCGCAGTCGCGCAGCACGATGTCGAGCCAGGTGCCCTCGAACGCCGACATGGTGATCTTGTCGACCACGGTCTCTCGGCCGGTGGGCCGCAACTCGGGGATGATCTGCGTCTGCGCGGCGCCCGGCGGGAAGGGGGAGACCACGTCGGCTGCTCGCTCGGCCCGCTGCCAGGCGCGCCACATGCGCAATTGGGAGGCGCCCATCAGCTCAGGGGGAAGCGTCACGTGGCGCAGGAAGAAGGTGCGGACTCCGGCGGCCCGGGCGGCACCGACCACCTCGACCGCCCGGCGGACGACACGGTCACGCTCGCCGATCTGCTCCAGGATGCCGGTCTGCATGTCGTAGACCAGCAGCGCCGTGCGTCGCGGGTCGCACGCCTCCTCCAGCGAACGCGGAACGGCAAGCCCAAATCGTTCATCCATGGGCGCGACGCTACCCCCGCGCACTGCGCCGCGAATCCATAACGCGCGCAGCGACGCGGGGGCGCGTCGGCCGACGGCGGGCCACCCGGGGGAGCCCACGCGGCCGCCACCACCCCCAGCACCAGGACCGGATGTCCGGGCCGGGACTGCGCGCTCAGCGGACGGCGGCGCCGAACCACGTGGGCAGCCGGCTGAGCAGATCCTGCTGATCCTCACCGACCCACGCCACGTGGCCGTCCGGCCGCAGCAGCACCGCGGGCACGTCCAGTTCCTCGCTGACGTCGACGACGTGGTCGACCCGATCCGCCCAGCCCGCCACCGACAGCCGGCCGGTCTGGTCGAGCAGCAGTCCGCGGCCGCCGTGCATCAGCTCGTAGAGGCGACCCCGCTTCAGCTTCACGTCCCGCAGCCGCCGGCCGAGCAGTTCGTGGCCCTCGCCGAAGTCGTAGCGGACCCCGACCGCGGTGATCATCTCGGTCACGTACCGGTTCACCTCCTCGAAGTCCATCAGCTTCGAGAACAGCTCCCGCAGCGCGGTCGCACCCGGATCGGTCCCCAGCAGCGTGATCTGCGCGCGGGTGTTGTCCAGTACGCGGGCGCCCACCGGGTGCCGTTCGGCGTGGTAGCTGTCCAGCAGCCCCTCCGGCGCCCAGCCGTTGACCGCGGCGGCCAGCTTCCAGCCGAGGTTGAACGCGTCCTGCACGCCGAGGTTGAGCCCCTGCCCGCCGGTCGGCGGGTGGACGTGCGCCGCGTCGCCCGCCAGCAGCACCCGGCCGACCCGGTAGCGCTCGGCCTGCCGGGTGGCGTCGCCGAACCGGGAGAGCCAGCGCGGCGAATGCGCGCCGAAGTCGGTGCCCGCGAAGGCCCGCAGCTGCTGCTTGAACTCCTCGAAAGTCGGCGCGGTCGTACGGTCCTCGGCCACCCCGTCGGCGGGCACGACAACGCGGCACACCCCGTCCTCGTCGGGGGTGACACCGAACCGCAGTTGGGTCTTGCGGACTTGCTCGACGACAGCGGCAATCGTCGCAGGATCCTCGGTCACCTCCATTTCACCCAGCAGCGTCTCGACCTTGGCGGGCTCACCGGGGAAACCGACGCCGAGCAGCTTGCGCACCGCACTGCGGCCGCCGTCGCACCCGACGAGGTAGCGCGAGCGCAGGCGCGTGACTCCCGTTCCCCCGGCGGCTACGCCCCCATTGCCGGGGGGACCCGCACTGGCTACGCCCTCATTGGCGGGGGTGCCCCCACTCGCCAGCTCGACGGTCACCCCGTCCTCGTCCTGGCTCAGCCCGACCACTTCGCAGCCGCGCCTGATCTCGGTACCGAGTTCGACGGCACGCTCGTTGAGCAGCCGCTCGGTGACCGGCTGCGGAGTGGCGAGGCCGAACGGGTGCGCCGTGTCCAGCCGGTCCGGCCACGGTTTGGCGATGCCACCGAAGAGTCCGCCGACCTGGAACTTCTCACTGACCGCGAGGAACCGGTCCAGCAGGCCGCGCTGGTCCATCATCTCGACGCTGCGCGCGTGCAGGCCCTGCCCGCGGGACTGCTCGGTCGGCTGGGTCAACTTCTCCAGCACGACCACGTGTATTCCGGCCAGCCGCAACTCGCCGGCCAGCATCAAGCCGGTCGGTCCGCCGCCGACCACGATCACGTCAATCATCAGAACGCCCATTCAACGAGACTGGATTTCGGCCAGCTGCTCCGCGCAGTCCGGCGGCGCGCACATCCGCGAGACCCGTACTTCGGCAAAAACACGGGTACTTCGCGAATCCTTGATCTCCGCAGGTTCTGGCTCCGGGCGGAGATTCTGCGGCATGAACCGGGTCTTGCCGCAAGCCCCCCGGTGCGCTATACGTTGAGAGTGGCAAGGAGTGGGCAACCTCCTTGCCTTTGTGTTTTGTCGGGCACCTGGATGCTCGGCGACCTGACGGTCAACAGGATGGGCTTCGGCGCGATGCGCCTCACTCATCACGCCGACGGAACCCCGAGCGATCGCGACCGGGTGATCGCGACCGGGCGATCGCGGTGCTGCGCCGGGCGCGCGAGCTCGGCGTGAACCAAACCCAAGGCCCGTCTCCCGGATCTTGCCGGGATGTCCAGAAGACCGGGCCGTGGGCGGCTCGAAGTTTCCCGTGGGTTGGCCGGACGTGCATTGATCGCACGGGATGCACCTGCGAGCGTGGAGCGAAACGTGTCGAGCGGACGTCGAGCGGACGGCCGGCGGACATGGTCCGACTCCGAGGGGGCTGGTCGAGGGTGCAAGGCGAGCACTGGATCTACGCACTGCTCGTGCTGGTCACCGTGGTACCGATGGTGCCGAACTCGGCTCTGGTGGCGGGCGCGGGCGCGCTGGCCGCCGTGGGGACCCTCAGCCTCCCGCTCCTGCTGGTGATCCTGCTGGCCAGCACGGTCCTCGGCGATCTCTGCGTCTTCTGGGCGGCGTGCCGCTCACGCCCACGGGCGCTGCGCTGTCTCACGCGGACCACGGGCCGGCGGGCGATGCTGGAGACGGTCTCCGGGCAATTCCGGCAGTACGGCGTGCCGGCGGTGATCGCGGTGCGGTTCCTGCCCGGAGGACGGGCGCTGGGCGGGCTGACCGCGGGCATCATCGGATTCCCGTTCCGGCGGTTCCTGCTGGGCGCGACCGTCGCCGAGGCGGTGTTCGTCCTTTCCACGGTCGGACTCGGATATCTCGGCGGCCGAATCACCACGCACCCGCTGGCCCCCCTGCTCATCGGTCCCTGTGTGTCCCTTCTGGTCGCCGGCATGGCGCTGGTGGCCCAGCAGGCCGGCCGAAGCAGGCGCGGCGCCTGGTCATGAGTCGTGCCATCGGTGCCTCCGGCGCCGTCCGGATCCGGCCCCGGATCGCGTCTTCCGTGTGATCCCACGCATAGGAGCCACGTCACGTCCTAAGGACGGTAGTGGTCCTCCGGCACAGGCAAAGTGCAGAAATGTCCCTTTTTAAGATCATTCCCGGCGTTTCTATGTAGCTGGTTAGTACGTCACATCTTTGCGCCCACCGTCAGGCGCCGCTAACCATGGCTGTCGTCCGGGGAGCACGAGCCGGCCCGGCGGGTCCCACTCGCATCGGCCGTGCTGCTCACGCCGAACCGAACCTCGGTCGGCCTCCCCATGTAGTCCACCATTGGAGAACGCATGACCGCCTACGCCCAGACCAGCACCAGCCGCATCGCCCGATTCCGCAAGCTCTCCGTCGCAGGCATCGCCACCGCGGGTGCCGCGGCAGCGGCTCTCACGCTGGCCCCCTCGCCCGCCCACGCCGCCGAGCCGGCTTCGGTGAGCGTCGCGGCGGCGAAGGCGGAGACGGCCAAGCAGACCAAGAAGACGTACTCCGACAACCTCGACGGCTGGATCAAGGAGTCTCTGGACATCATGAAGTCCGAGGGCATCCCCGGCACCTACGAGGGCCTCCACCGCAACATCATGCGCGAGTCCAGCGGTAACCCGAACGCTCAGAACAACTGGGACGTCAACGCGCAGAACGGCACGCCCTCCAAGGGCCTGCTCCAGGTCATCCAGCCGACCTTCGACGCCTACCACGTCAAGGGCACCAAGCACGACCTGACCGACCCGGTCGCCAACATCACCGCAGCCGCCAACTACGCCGCCGACCGGTACGGCTCCATCGACAACGTCGACTCGGCCTACTGATCCGCGGGCGGACGACGGCCGCGGCCACGGGGCTACGGGTGCAGCACGACCTTCGTGTAGCCCTCGATCCTCTTGTCGAACTTGTCGTATGCCGACGGTGCCTGGGCCAGCGGGAGTTCGTGCGAGACGACGAAACTCGGCTTGGCCCGACCCTCGATGATCATGTCGCGCAGGTACCGGTTGTAGCGCTTCACGTTGCACTGACCGGTACCCATCTTCAGGCCCTTCTCGAAGAGCTTTCCGATCGAGACGAGCAGCATGCCGTGCTTGGCCTGCTCGTCAGGGCCTCCCGGGTCGGCCGGTACGTAGAGGCCGGGCACGCCGAGCATTCCGGTGGCCCGGACCGTGCCGACGAGCGAGTTCAGGACGGTGGCCGGTTCCTCCCGGTCCGTTCCGTGCGCCATCGCCTGGTAGCCGACGGCGTCCACGCCCTTGTCCGTGCCGACGCCCTTGGTCTGTTCCTTGATCTGCTCCACGGGGTCGCCCTCGGCGAAGTTGACCGGCACCGCGCCGATCTCCCGGGCCTTCTCCAGCCGCTCGGGGACCCGGTCCACGACGAACACCTTGCTCGCGCCGCGTAGCAGGGCCGAGTAGGCGGCCATGAGCCCGACCGGCCCGCCGCCGTACACCGCGACACTCTCGCCCGGGCGGACCTGGGCGAGTTCACAGCCGTGGTATCCGGTGGGGAAGATGTCGGCGAGCAGCATGAAGTCGCTCTCGTGCTCGTTTCCCGGCGGCAGCTTCAGGCAGTTGAAGTCGGCGTAGGGAACGCGAAGGTACTCCGCCTGGCCGCCCGTCCACGGGCCCATGGCGACATAGCCGTAAGCGCCGCCCGCAAATCCCGGATTGACGGTCTGACAGAATCCGGTGAATCCCTCGACGCAGTTGGTGCAGAATCCGCAGGCGACATTGAAGGGCATGACCACGCGGTCGCCCTCCTTGAGTGCTGTGACGCCCTGGCCCAGTTCCTCGATGACTCCCATGTTCTCGTGGCCGAAGACTATGCCGGGCTCCGCCGCCGTACGGCCTTCGTACATGTGCAGATCGGAGCCGCAGATCGCCGTCGAGGTGATCCGTACGATCACGTCGTTCGGGTGCTGGATCGTGGGCTTGTCGACGTCTTCGACTGCGACGGTGAACGGTCCCTTGTACATGACGGCCTTCATTGCTTCCTCCTCCGCTCGGTAATGCACCGGCGATTTGCCTGGCCGTTCTTGTTCGTGACCCATCTCTCATGATTCTCCGCCCTGAAAGATGGGACAAGCCGGTAATCTCAGGAGGAATAAGAACCCTGGTGAGGTATATCCCGCCCCGGTATCGCACCGAGAAATCGAAGGGAGGGCGGCACGTGGCAGCACATCGGCTCGGGACCCTGCTCGTCCCGGTGCTCGGCCTGTCCGGCACCACGTACCACCCCGGAACCACGGTGACTGTCCGTGGTCGCGGCGCGACCGTCGATGCCTTTGTCGACGGCGACTGGCTCCCCCTGTCGTGGTGGGAATTCTCCGACGGCCTCCGCGAGGACATCGCCGACCGCTGACCGCGCGGCACGCCGACCGCCGACCCCGCGGCCCATCGCCCTCGCGGCGGCAGCGCCCCGATGCGACGGTGAAGGAGTAATCACTCCCAGCGGTCGGAGAAGGCGGTGGGGTCGATGCAAGCGCCACTGGTCGTAGGAATCGACGGTTCTGAATCCAGCCTCGAAGCGGTGGACTGGGCCGTGGACGAGGCGGCGCTCCACGGGCTTCCGCTGCGTCTTGTGTACGCGTCCAGGTGGGAGCGGTACGAGGGCGCCACCGTGGCAGACAGTTCCGACCGTCCGTCGGAGCAGGTCCTCATCGACACGCTCGTCGCCGACGCCGTCGAACGCGCCCACCGCCGCAACCCCGATGTCGAGACCGGCACAGATGTTCTCGCCGAGGACACCGTGACCGGTCTGGTGAACGAGAGCCACCACGCCGCGATGCTGGTCACCGGATCGCGTGGCCGCGGCGCACTCGCAGGCCTGCTCCTGGGATCGGTGTCACTGGGTGTGGCGTCGCGCGCACACTGCCCGGTGGTAGTGGTGCGCGGGGACAAGGCAGGACGCGAAGGCACTCACCGGCGCATCCTGCTCGGAGTGGGCGACGAGAGTGAAGGAACGGGCGCCGCCCCGTTCGCCTGCCGCGAGGCCGCAGCGCGCGGATGTGAACTCGACGCGGTCCGGGCCTGGCACCGTCCGGTGCACGACACCGTCGACCACGCGGAGCCGGTCGACGAACCCGGCATGTACTACAGGGAAAGAGCGGCCACCCTGATCGACGCCGCGGTCGCCGAAGGCCTGAAGGAACACCCCGAACTCACCCTGATCCGTTCCACCGTCGAAGGACCGGCTCACAAGGCACTGGTGCAGCGCAGTGCCGCGGCGGACCTGATCGTCGTCGGTGCGCGGCAAAGACACGGCCACTTCGGACTCCAGCTCGGCAGAGTGGTGCACGCGGTGCTCCACCACAGTGAGTGCCCCGTCGCTGTGGTGCCGGAGAGGCCATCCGACTCCGGACGGAACGGGACCGCTGCCGCGACGGAGACACCTCCGGAACCGGGACCGCCGCCATCCATCGGGTGACCCGGCAGTTCATTCGGGGCACACGCAGGAGATCAGGCCCCCGCGGTGGTAGGGCATCCGTGGAGCGAGTCCCGCGACGGAGCGCGGCTCGCTCCTTACGGAGGAATTCATGATCCAGTTCAAGCGCCGCACCCGGCCGGCGCCGAGCCGTGAGGAGCTCCAGGAGCTGGACGCCCACTGGCGCGCGGCGAACTACCTCTCCGCGGGCCAGATCTATCTGATGAGCAACGGACTCCTGAAGGAGCCGCTGCGGCCGGAGCACGTCAAACCGCGGCTGCTCGGTCACTGGGGTACCTCGCCCGGACTCAATCTGGTCCACACGCATCTCAACCGTGTCATCAAGGCGCGCGAACTGTCGGCCCTGTGCATCTGGGGTCCCGGCCACGGCGGTCCCGCCGTGCTGGCCAACTCCTGGCTGGAGGGCAGTTACAGCGAGATCTACCCGGACGTCAGCCGGGACGAGGCCGGCCTGGACCGGCTCTTCCGGCAGTTCTCGTTCCCCGGCGGGGTGCCGAGCCACGTCGCACCGGAGACCCCCGGCTCCATCCACGAGGGCGGTGAACTGGGCTATGCGCTGGCCCATGCCTACGGAGCCGCCCTGGACAACCCCGAGCTGCTGGTCGCCTGCGTCATCGGCGACGGCGAGGCGGAGACAGGCCCGCTGGCGGCCTCCTGGCACTCGAACAAGTTCCTCGACCCCGTCCACGACGGCGCGGTGCTCCCGGTCCTCCACCTGAACGGATACAAGATCGCCAACCCGGCGGTGCTGGCCCGGCTCCCGCAGGCAGAACTCGACGATCTGCTGCGCGGCTACGGTCATGAGCCCCTGCACGTCGTCGGCGACAAGCCGATGGAGGTGCACGTGGCCATGGCCGCGGCCATGGACGAGGCGCTGGACCGCATCGCCGGCATCCAGGAGTCCGCCCGTTCCGGCAGGGCGGGCGAGCGGCCCCGCTGGCCGGTGATCGTCCTGCGCACCCCGAAGGGCTGGACCGGCCCGGCCGAGGTCGACGGCGAACCGGTCGAGGGCACATGGCGCGCTCATCAGGTGCCGCTGGCCGCGGTCCGCGACAACCCCGGGCATCTGGCCCAGCTGGAGCGGTGGCTGCGGTCGTACCGTCCGGAAGAGCTGTTCGACGAGGCGGGCCGGCCGCGGCCGCAGGTGCTCGCCTGCGTCCCGGACGGAGATCGCAGGCTCGGCGCCACCCCGCACGCCAACGGCGGCCTGCTCGTGCGCGACCTGCCCGTCGCGCCGCTGGAGCGCTTCGCCGTGCCGGTCACCAAGCCCGGCGCGGACCTGCACGAACCCACCCGGGTACTGGGCGACCTCATTGCGCAGCTGATGCGGGACTCCGCAGACCGCCGGGACTTCCGGCTGGTCGGACCGGACGAGACCGCGTCCAACCGCCTGGAGGCGGTCTTCGACGTCACCGGAAAGGCCTGGCAGGCCGAGATCGCCCCCACCGACGAGAACCTGACGCACGACGGCCGCGTCATGGAGATCCTCTCCGAGCACTGCTGCCAGGGCTGGCTCGAGGGCTATCTCCTCACCGGACGGCACGGACTGTTCTCGTGCTACGAGGCCTTCGCCCACATCGTCGACTCCATGGTCAACCAGCACATCAAATGGCTCAGGACCGCACGGCAACTGCCCTGGCGCGCCCCCGTCGCCTCCCTCAACTACCTGCTGACCTCGCACGTCTGGCGCCAGGACCACAACGGCTTCTCCCACCAGGACCCCGGCTTCGTCGACCACGTCCTCAACAAGAGCCCCGAAGTGGTCCGGGTCTATATGCCCCCGGACGCCAACACCCTGCTGTCCGTCGCCGACCATGCGCTGCGCAGCCGCGACTACGTGAACGTGATCGTCGCCGGGAAACAGCCCTGCTTCGACTGGCTCGCCCTGGACGAGGCACGCGTCCACTGCGCCCGCGGCGCCGGAGCCTGGGACTGGGCCGGCACCGAAACGGGGGAGCGGGCGCCCGACGTAGTGCTGGCGTGCGCGGGGGACGTACCGACGCAGGAGGTCATCGCCGCTGCCGGCCTGTTGCGTCAGCACATCCCGGATCTCGCGGTCCGGGTCGTCAACGTCGTCGACATGACCCGGCTGATGCCGCAGGAGGAGCATCCGCACGGGATGGCGGACTTCGAGTACGACTCCCTCTTCACCCGCGACAAGCCCGTGATCTTCGCCTACCACGGCTACCCCTGGCTGGTGCACCGCCTCACCTACCGCCGCGCGGGGCACCCGAATCTGCACGTCCGCGGCTACAAGGAGCGGGGGACGACCACGACACCGTTCGACATGGTCGTCCGCAACGACCTGGACCGCTATCGCCTGGTCATGGACGTCATCGACCGCGTTCCCGGACTGGGGGTCCGGACGGTCGCCGTGCGCCAGGCGATGGCCGACGCCCGTACCCGGCACCATGCGTGGATCCGTGAGCACGGTGTCGACCTGCCGGAGGTCACCGACTGGACCTGGAACGGCTGAGACCGCCGGCAGGTCGACACCGGCTCACGGATCGCCGAGACGAGTGAACAGCACGGCGCGACGGCGCGTATTGACGGTGGGGTCCTGACTTCCGGGGCCCCGTACAGCTGGTGACACAGTGTCAGTAGTCAGTACGACCTTGGGGCCGCGGATGAGGCACGCACGACGCAACCTTCAGCGGATCGCCCGGCTGGCGGCCGTCGGCGGGCTGGTCTGGGGCTCGCTGATGGTCTCCGACGCCATGGCGGGCGAACCGGCCGCACCGGTGACGAGAGCGGGCGGCATCCCGCCGGCCGGCGATCCGGCCGGGACTCTCGTCTCGCGGCTCGGCGAGTCCCGTACCGCAGGCAGCTGGACGGGGGCCGACGGCCGCCCGGTGGTCGCGGTGACCGACGGGGAAGCCGCAGCGGAGGTCGAGCGGGCCGGAGCGGAAGCCAAAGTCGTGCGCCACAGCATGGACCAGCTCCGCTCGGCCACCGAGACCCTGCGCTCGGCGCCACTCGTGACCGGAACCGCGTGGGCGGTGGACTACGCGTCCAACGAGGTCGTGGTGCACGCCGACAGGACTGTCTCCGCCGCCGACTGGTCGCGCATGTCCGAACTCGCCGAGAACATCGGCGGATTCGTACGCATGGAGCGGACCCAAGGCGCCTTCACCACCAGGCTGAACGGGGGTGCCTCGATGCTCGCGGGCAACATCCGCTGCACCGCCGGCTTCAACGTGACCGACGGCCGGGACACCTTCATCCTGACCGCCGGGCACTGCGGCCCCGTCGGCACCGACTGGTTCGGGGACCGTGAGCAGGGTGAGCAGATCGGCACCACCGTTGCCTCCAGCTTCCCGGGCGACGACTTCTCTCTTGTGCGGTACGCGAACGGCGCATCCCCTGAGCGCCCCGACATCGTGGAGATCGGCGAGGGGCGAGGAGTGCGGATCACCGGCGCGGCCGATCCCGTCGTCGGACAGGAGGTCTTCCGCAGCGGCAGCACGACGGGGTTCCGCTCCGGGCGGGTGACCGCGTTGAACGCCACGGTGAACTACCCCGAAGGAACGGTCACCGGTCTGATAGAGACCACGGTCTGCGCGGAACCCGGAGACAGCGGGGGCCCGCTGTTCGCGCAGGGGCTGGCGCTCGGCGTCACCTCGGGGGGCAACGGGGACTGCACGACCGGAGGCGTCACGTACTTCCAGCCGGCGACCAAGGCGATGGCAGCGCTCCGGATGAGCCCGGCAGCCGGACCGGGCGCTGCCGGCGCGGACGGCCAGGTGCCCGACTCCCCGCCGGATCCGTCCTCGTCGGCCGCCGGAGCCGTCCCACCGGGAACGCCGGGAGCCGCCGCACCGCCGGGAGCGGCCGTGTCGCCGGGAGGCGTGAGCGGACCGGGGATCGTCACCGATATCGCCGCCGGCCTCGGACCGCTCGGCGCGGTCGGTCCAGGACTCGGGGTCATCGGTGCGAGTCTGGTCCTGCTGGTCCTCAGTCGCTGGATCCAGTCGGCCCAGGGCCGCAGGGACTACCGCAACGCCTACGCCCAGACCTGGGCCTGAACCGGGCAAGGCGGGCCGGCGCGAACCGGGCGCGTCCTCGCGCACCGTCCGCGCCGGCGGCGGCCCTTGTCGGAACCCGCCCGGCGGCGAGGGGCCGGGCCCGGGGGAATTCCAGGTGACCGGCGCCCGCCGGTCTCTCTACGCTCGGCGCCATGGACCCCATGGATCTGCTCAACGTCGTCGATGTCGAGGCGACCTGCTGGGAGGGACAGCCGCCGCCCGGATCGGTCAGCGAGATCATCGAGATCGGGCTGACCGTGGTCGACCTGCGGGCGGGCGAGCGTATCGCCCGGCATCGCATTCTCGTACGGCCCGTACGGTCCACGGTCGGCGCGTTCTGCACCGAGCTGACCGGCCTCACCCAGGCCGAGGTGGACACGGGCGTCGAATTCGCCGAGGCCTGCCGGATCCTGGCCGCCGAGCACGGTGCCGGGATGCGCCCGTGGGCCAGTTGGGGCGGCTACGACCGCAATCAGTTCACCCGCCAGTGCCGGGCGACCGGGACCCCGTACCCCTTCGGTCGTCGGCACACCAACGTCAAGGCCGCCTTCACCGAAGCCCACTGCCTGCGCAAGCGCCCCGGCATGGCCGAGGCACTCCGGATCGCCGGCCTCCCGCTGGAGGGCCGTCACCACAGCGGTGAGGACGACGCCTGGAACATCGCGGCACTGGTGCTGTCGCTGGAGGACCGGGGCGGCCGGCCGGCGTAGCCGGATGCGGTCGTCGGACCCGGCCGCCTTCCGGCGGCCGGGCCGTACGCCCCCCCGGAACTCCGGCACGGAAGGCTGGGCCGGTCGTTCCGCGATACGCACTCCGGTTCCGGCTTGCGGCTTCCGTTGCGTCAACTCCTACGGTCTTCTGTGTGGCCGGAGAGACCGGCCCGGTGATGGGAGGCAGGGCAATGGCCTGGTCGATCGCGGATGTGGCCCGGATGTCCGGGGTGACGTCCCGGACACTGCGGCATTACGACGAGATCGGCCTGCTGCCGCCGGCCTGGATCGGGAGCAACGGGCACCGCCACTACGAGGAGGCCGATCTGCTGCGGCTGCAGCAGATCCTGCTGATGCGGGAGCTGGACGTGGGGCTGCGCGAGATCCGGGCGGTCCTGGACAGCCAGGCCGATCAGGTGGCCGTGCTCCGCGAGCACCACCAACGGCTGCTGGCGGAACGGGACCGGCTGGAGACGCTCGCCCGCACGGTCGGCCGCACCATCGCCGAACTGGAGGAAGGCAAGGACAACAACGACATGGCAAAGATCAACAGGCCGGAGAACCTGTTCGAGGGTTTCGAGCCCTCCCGCTCCGAGGCCGAGGCCGAGGCACGGGAGCGGTGGCCGGAGGCGTGGGAGCAGTCCCGGCAGGTCGTCGACGAGATGACCGCCGAGGACACGGAGCGGTGGCAGCGTGAGGTGACGGCGCAGATGATCCGCATCGCGGAGTTCATGGTCGCCGGCACACCGGTGGCCGATCCCGCGGTACAGGCCGAGATGGACGCCCACTACCAGGGCGTGTGCCGGTTCTGGACCCCGAACGCGGCCGCGTACAAGGGACTGGGCCGGACCTACGCCGATGACCCGGAGTTCCGTACGAACTACGACAAGATCGCCGACGGGCTGGCCGACTATCTGTGCGACGCGATGGTCGTCTACGCCGATGCCCGGCTGAGCTGACCGACGGCTCACACTGCCGGGGGGCTGCAGACCCCCGGCCGTGCAAGCAACTCTCCCATGTTGCCCGGCGTCGGCGGGGCGTATCCGCTGACGCCGGAGAGCTGTTCGCGCGGCACGAAGCCGAGCGAGGAGTACAGCCGGTACGCATCAAGGTTGTTGGTCACCTGCACGGCCCGCACGGACTCGCCCAGGACCAGGAAGTTGGAGCTTTCGTCTTGACGCCTCGGGACCGGACATGAGCCGCAGCCTGGGGAACGCGGGAGGGCCACGTCCACCGCGTTGGACCTGGGCGCGTGGCACCCGTCCTACCTCCAGACGGGTAAAACGGTCACCTGACCGGATCATGCAGCGCCCTGGCGGCGCGCGCGTCGCAGTGCAGGCGGCTGGGATGAGCCTCGTGCGGGCAGTGGGTCCGCACGCTCTGCCCCCCGCACTCCCGCGCAGTCATTGTGACCGCGGGGAAGGAAGCCAAGACATGAATAAGCGTATTCCGACCATGGGACTGCCCCGGGCGCGACGCGCGCGGGTCCTGCTCGCCTCCATAGCCGGCGTGGTCGCCGTGACCAGCCAGCTGCTGGTGTTGGCTCCTATCGCTCACTCAGTCGATCCGGAACCCAGCGGCGACCGCCAGCCCCAGCCTGCTGTCCAACCGTCCCCGTCCGGGGACGACAGTGAGGAAAAGAAGGACGAGGGCAAGGAAGGGAAGGACGAGGGCAAGGAATGGAAGAAGGACGAGGGCAAGGAAGGGAAGGACCAGGGTAAGGAAGGGAAGGACGAGGGCAAGGAATGGAAGAAGGACGAGGGTAAGGAAGGGAAGGACGAGGGCAAGGAATGGAAGAAGGACGAGGGCAAGGAAGGGAAGGACGAGGCTGAGGAACAGAAGGACCAGGGCAAGGAAGGGAACGACGAGGCCGAGAAGCAGAAGGGCCACGGTAAGGACTTCCGTAAGGACGACGACGAGGAAGAGGAAGACGAAGACGAAGCCGAGGCCAAGGAGCAGAAGGGCCACGGCAAGGACTTCCGTAAGGACGACGACGAGGAAGAGGAAGACGAAGACGAAGCCGAGGCCGAGGAACAGAAGGGCCACGGCAAGGACTTCCGTAAGGACGACGACGAGGAAGAGGAAGACGAAGACGAAGCCGAGGCCAAGGAACAGAAGGGCCACGGCAAGGAGTACCGCAAGGACCGCGGCGAGGAACACGAGGACCACGGCAAGGAATATGGCGGCAAGAACAAGCCGAAGTTCCCCAAAGTCGTGCACGGGCTGCAGCAGTTCAGTGAGGACGAGACCTTCACGCCTCCCTCGGGTGTCACCTCGGTGTTCGTCCAGGCCTGGGGCGGTGGCGGCGGTGGCGGCGGTGGCGGCGGTGGCGGCGGTGGCGGCACCAGGCCGGAAGCCGACGGCGGCGACGGAGGCGGTGGCGGTGGCGGCGGCTTCACCTGGTGTCTCGTCCCGGTCAAGCCGGGGAAGAGCTACCTGGTGGACGTCGGAACCCCCGGCGACAGCGGACCCGGTGGTGGCCCGGGCCGGGACGGTGAGAGCGGAGCAGACGGTGGCGCGACCACCTTCCTCTCGCCGAGCGGCGATGAGCTCCTGACCGCCGGAGGCGGTGACGGGGGCGAGGGAGGTACGGCCGACGACACCGATGCCGGTACGCCGGGTGCCGGCGGTGACGGCGGGGACGGGTCGTGCTCCACCGGTGGAGTGAACCGGTCCGGCTCCGACGGTACCGCGGGCAACGGGGGCGGCGCGGTCGCCGACGGCATCGTTGCCTTGCCTGACGGCGCCGCTGTCGGCGGCAGCGGCGGTGAGGGCGGCGACGGTGAGGACGATGAGTTCAACGCCATCCCTGGTGACTCCGGTGAGAATGGCGGCGCTGGATTCGCCGTCATCTACTGGTAGGTCTCTGCTGCCCCCGGCCGCCCGGCGGCCGGGGGCCTCGCAGTCGGCTTCTTCCGCTCCAGCAGAGCAGCCAACCCCCGCTTACCTGCTTGTCCGCCGGCTCCGGCTCCACGGGACAATGATGTACTACGCCGGTGTCTGCGGCCGTTCGAAACCCTGGAGCACGCCGCCGACGGAGAAGCACAACGCACCTGTGAGAGTCCCCCAGTTGGCGATGCCTGCGTTCACCAGGCTTCCTGTGCCCGGCACGGTGAAGTCCGCAAGCGCTGCGACGAAGAACAGCACGGATCCGAGCTGATTGACGGCCACGATCCACCAGCCGAGGTCGTGTGCCCGAACGGCCGGCCGGCCGTGGCACACCTCGACCAGCGCGAGATGGCCGGCGATGAGGAACAGCAGGCAGCCGACGATGTCGGGGGCCCAGATCAGCCGGTTCGCCTGCTGGGCGGAGAGCCCCTGGAGGAACGAGTCCAGCAGATTGACCCCGAACACGACCGTACCGGCGAAGAGTACGAGGGTGCTGAGCCAGTCGATGCGCATCGGCTCGTAGCTCCACCATCTCCAGCGGCCCGTCTCCAGCGCATCCGAGGTGCGCCCCCGCCGGGGAGCATTGATGGCCTGGAGGAGGGAGGCATAGCCGCCGGTGTTGAAGAACAGCCCTCCGACGAAGTAGACCGAGGCGGTCGTCGTGGGACTGGCGGCACCGAGGGCGAGCGCTGCGCCGAGGGCGAAGAGTGCTCCGCCGATCGTGAAGGTCACGGCGGCCGTGGTGTTGAGCGTACGCAGACGTCCGAGAGCCACGGCGTCCGCCGGGCGCGAGGCGGGCTCCGCGTCCTCGGCGGTGCGTACGGTGAGCACGCCCCGTTTGCGGACGGCGCGCGACTCCCAGACCGCGATGCCGCCCTCGGCGAGGCGCCAGGTCAGCCTCGTCGTGAACGGGCCTGCGCCTTCGGTGAGCTCCTCGGTGTGACCCACGCGTCAAGCGTAGTGATCCCGGCGCACATCAGCGCGAGAGTGCCAGCATCCCCAGCCGGCGCCAGTCCAGCCGCGGCCGGGCGCGGGGCACACCCGGCCGGTTGCGCGGCACCCGTACCCGCAGCGCCCCGGGCCTGATCGTGCAACGCACCGGAGTGGGCAGGACGAGCGCCTCGCCGTCCACGCCCACGTACACCTCGGGCGCCTCGGCGTCCACGACGACCTCGCGGGCGGTGAGGACGGTCAGCCCTGGCGACCGGTCACCGCGCAGCAGCCCGGCCGCCTGCGCCGCGCTGTCGACCGTGATGCTCACGACGCCGAGCACACCGCTGTCCAGCCGGTCCCGGCGCGCGACCGACGCCCGGTCGCCGGCCCGATAGGGGTTGTTGCTCACGAGCACGGCCTGCGGGGCGTCCACCGTGACATCCGCGGCCCGTACCGTCAGCCGCGGCCCTGCCTGGTGCGTCAGCACATCCGGGAACAGCTGGAGGATCGTGCCCACCTTGTCGTCGCGGTACGCGTCGCTCTGCACCACCACCGCATAGGCGCCGAACGACGCGTTGTTGACGAACACCCGGTCACCGATCATGCCGAGGTCGATCCGCAACTCGACCCCGTCCGTCAGGGCGTCCAGGGCCGCCGAGGGATCGTCCCGGTCGAGCCCGAGGTCCAGGGCGAAGTGGTTCCTGGTGCCGGCGGGAATCACGACGAACGGGACGTCGTGCTCCGCCGCAACGGCGGCGACCAGCGCCTGGGTGCCGTCCCCTCCGGCGACTCCGAGAAGATCCGCGCCCCCGGCGACGGCCTCGCGCGCGAGCGCGGCGACATCGCTCGGCCGGGCCGGATCCAGCAGCATGATCCTGGCCCCGCCGCGCTCCGCCTTCTCCCGCAGCCCGAACCGCTCCACCTTGCCCCCGCCCGAGCGCGGATTCATGATCAGGAACGGCCGTACGGGGCGGGGCGCCGCGACCGCGTGCTGACCCTTCCGCCCGGAGCTCACCGAGAGCGCCTCCCACCCGGCACCGACAGCGACAGCCCCGAGGGCGAGACAGAGCACGAGTACCCACAACAGCCCCGAACGGACCTGCAACCAGACCACCGCCACGGGCGCCGCCACGGCCAGGACGACGGCGCAGGCCCGCACCAACCCCCGGCGGGTGAGCGCCCACCACAGGGCTGCCGCCGTCACGGCCGTTCCGGCAACCGTCACCGCCACCAGCCCGATGGCTCTGAGCCCCGCGGCGAACACGAGCAGGACGACTGCCGCGGCCGCGGCCGCGATCGCCAGCCGTGCGGCCCGGCGCTGCACACGGACCCTACGTGCCGTTCCACCGTCGCCGCCCATGACACCTCCGGTGCTGTGAGCCCTTGGCTATTAGCTATTCCACAACCGCGGGAGGCGAGGCGCCTCCCGCAGTCCGCCGTTGGCGATCATGACGGGGCGCTGGGATCATGAACCCGTGGACCGACGGCACGGCGGTAGAAACCCATGGCCGAGGACGCCAAGCTGAACCCGGGCGGCGACCCGCTGCTCGTGGCGAAGTTCGCGGTACCCGCCGTACCTCCCGCCTTCGTGGCCAGGAAACGCCTCCTGGACCGGCTCACGGAGGGCACACAGGGCCCGCTGACCGTGATCACCGGCCCGGCGGGTGCGGGCAAGACCACGGTCGCCGCCTCGTGGCAGCAGACGGAGTCGGCTCCCGGCCCGGTCGTGTGGCTCACCGTGGAGAGCGACGACAACGCTCCGGGCGTGTTCTGGGCGTACGTCCTCGGCGCGTTCCGCTACCACCAGGTACCGCTGCCCGACGGCGTCGGCAGCCCCTTGCGAGCCGACAACGTCGACCATTCCCTCATCGTCCGGCTCTCGTCCGCGCTGGCGCAGCTGCCCCGGCCCGTCGTCCTCGTCCTCGACGGGTTCGAACAGGCCGCCTCGCGGGAGGTGGCCGCTGACCTGGAGTTCGTCCTCGCCCACGCGGGACCGTCCCTGCGACTCGTCCTCATCGGCCGGGTCGATCCGGCGCTCCCGCTGCACCGCTACCGGGCCGAGGGCCGGATCTGCGAGATCCGCCGCTCCGAGCTGGCGTTCACCCCGCCCGAAGCCACTCAGCTGCTGCGCCGCCACGGCCTGACTCCCTCCCCGGAGAGCGTGGGCGCGCTCACCGAGCGGACCGAGGGCTGGGCCGCCGGCCTCAGGCTGTGCGCCCTCGCCATGCGACGGGCGCCGGACCCGGAAGAAGCAGAGCACTTCGCCCAGTCCTTCGCCGCGTCCCAGAACGCCGTCGCCGACTACCTGATGGCCGAAGTCCTCGACGCCCAGCCCACCACGACGCAGGAACTGCTCGTACGGACCAGCATCCTGTCCCATATCCACCCGCGGCTCGCCGACGCCCTCACCGAACGCGAGGACGCTGCGCCGACGCTTGCCCAGCTCGCCCGTGAGAACGCCTTCGTCGAGCCGATCGGCGACACCTCCTGGTACCGCTGCCATCCGTTGTTCGCCGAGGTCCTCCGCGCCCATCTGCGCAGCAGATGCCCCGCCCTGGAGACGCGACTGCACCTGAGCGCGGCTCACTGGCTCGCCGGTCACGACCGGTTGACCGAGGCGCTCGAACACGCCTGTGCGGCGGGTGACTGGCAGTACGCCGCGGGCCTTGTCGTCGACCATCTCGCGATCGGCCGGTTCCTCACCGGTCCGGACAGCCATCGGCTCGTGCGGCTGTTCGGGGACATGCCCGCAGGCGTTTGCGGTACCGGCCCGGCCCTCGTCGCGGCGGCCTGCGCACTCGCCCGCGGCGACACCGACGAGAGCCGCAAACAGCTCGACGGGGCGTACGCACCGATGGGCGACGACGAGGCCGAAGCCGAGGGCCGGGGAACGGAGCGGCAGCTCACGCGCGCGCTGCTCCGCCTCCTCACCGGCGCGGACACGGGCACTGACGCCGACAGGGAAACGGACACCGGCACGGAAACGGGCACTGACGCCGGCGCGGGCTCCGCGTCGCCGTACGATCCGGACCGTGACGTACGCGCGTTCATGGCAAACGTGCCTCCGGCGCGGCTGGAGCAGCATCCCGAGATCGAGGCGCTGTGCTGCTACGGCCGGGCGCGCGCACTCCTCGCCGCAGGCCACCGCTCCGAGGCACGGGAGGCGTTCCAGGCGGCGCTGACCGCCGCCGACGGCGAGCAGACCCGGACGGTCCGCTACCACTGCCTCGGTGCCCTCGCCTTCACCGAGTCGGTCGACGGAATGCTGCGCGACGCCGAGACACACGCCAGGCAGGGGCTGAAGGCCGCCGAGGAACACGGCATCCCCGTCGACCACCGCACCGGGCTGTGCCATCTCGCGCTGGCCGCTGTCGCCTCCGACCGGGGTGACCTCCAGGGCGCGCGCCGGCATCTCGACGCCGCGGCCTGCTCCGGCGCGTCCGCCTCTGATCCGCTGGGTTCCGCCGAGGCCGTCGTCCTGCGCTCCCGTATCGAACTCGCGAACGGGCGGACGGCGGCGGCTCTGACTGTGCTCGACGCCCTGCCCGGATCCCCGGGAGGGACGCCCTTCGCCGGCGACGAGGCGGCGCGCCGGGTCGCCGTGGCCCGCTCCGCCGTTCACCTGGCGCGCGGTGACCCGCAGGCGGCCCTCGCGGCACTGTGCCGCTCGCCCCGCGGCGGATCCGACTGCACCGTCGCGTCGGCAGCCGCCCATCTGGCGGCCGGAGACACCGAGCGTGCGCGCCGTCTGCTGGCCCCGCTCGCCAACGGTGCGAAGCCCTGTCCCGCCGACGGGGTCCGCGCCCGGCTGCTCCTGGCCCAGGCCGCGGTCGCCGAGGAGGACACCGCGCAGGCGGTCGTGCTCGTCGGCCAGGCCCTGCACACCGCGCGCCGGCAACTGCTGCGTGCCCCTTTCACGGAGAGCGGCCCCTGGCTGCGGCATCTGCTCGCCCGCACACCCGAACTCGCCGCCGCGCACGCCTGGCTGACCGGACATCCCCCGGACGTCGACGGACGGCCGGGCGCCCCGCCTGCCCGCGACGGCTCGCCCCTCCTGGTGGAGGACCTCAGCCGGCGGGAACGCGACGTGCTGCGGCACGCCGCACAGATGATGTCGACCGAGGAGATCGCCACGGAGATGTTCCTGTCGGTCAACACCGTCAAGACGCATCTGAAGAGCATCTACCGCAAGCTGTCCGTCTCGCGCCGCGGCGAGGCGGTACGGCGCGCCCGGGACGCCGGGCTGCTGTGAGGCCCGGCTGCAGCGACCGGCAGGGTCCGCAGTGACGCCGGTCTGCTGTGACGCGGTGGGCGGGGTCACCTCACCCGGGTGATGTGCCGCCGTCGTCCGGCACGGACGATGCACGAAGAGCGAGCCCCTATTCCCACGGGGAAGTGCGCGCATGCGATACGAGTTCCGCGTCACCGGCCACCTGTCTCCGGCCCTCGCCGGTGCGTTCCCCGAGCTGGACGAGGCGACGGTGCCCGAGGAGACCGTCCTGTTCGGCCCGGTGACCGACGAGGCGCATCTGTACGGGCTGCTCGTGCGGTTCCAGGACCTCGGCCTGCATGTCGTGGAAATGCGCCGGCTGCCCGACTGATGCAGGAGTCCGCCGATGCAGGAGTCCGCCGATTCACCCCTGTGGGGTGAGGGATCCGCCGCGGCGCCGTCCGACACTGACGGCGAGCGGACGCCAGACGTCCGACGGCAACGGCAGGAGGACGGCGATGTACGACACTGTCTACCTCGCGTACGACTATCCGGTTCTGGGCGCGTTCTGGACCGTGATGTGGATCTTCCTCTGGGTCATGTGGTTCCTGCTGCTCTTCCGGGTCATCGTGGACATATTCCGCGACCACGACATGAACGGATGGGCCAAGGCGGCGTGGCTGCTCTTCGTGCTGATCATCCCGTTCCTCGGTGTGCTGGTCTACGTGATCGTGCGCGGCAAGGACATGGGAAAGCGCGAGATCCAGCAGGCGCGGGACCAGCAGGCAGCCATGGACGAATACATCCGACAGACCGCCAAGGGCGCCGGTCCCGGCGACGACCTGGCCAAGCTCTCCGAACTCAAGGCCAAGGGAGACCTGACCGAGGAGGAGTTCCAGCGGGCCAAGGCGAAGCTCCTGAGCTGAGCCGCCCCAACACGAGGAGACATCATGAACCAGACGACCAAGACATACGCCGAGGGCCACAAGGCCATGGTCGGCGGGCTGGTGACGTTCGCCGGAGTCATGCTGATCGTCGCCGGAGTCCTCGATCTGTTCCGGGGAATCATGGCGATCGCCAAGGACGACATCTACGTCGCAACGCCCCGCTACGTGTTCCGCTTCGACCTCACGGCCTGGGGCTGGATCCATCTGATTCTCGGCGTCGTCGCCATCGTGGTCGGCTTCAGCCTCTTCCAGGCAGCTCTGTGGTCCCGGATCGCGGGCATCATCCTCGCGGGCCTGCTGCTGATCGCCAACTTCCTCTCCCTGCCGTACTACCCGCTGTGGTCCCTCATCGCGATCGCGATCTACATCGCCATCATCTGGGCCCTGTGCGTCGTGCGACCGGCCGAAGAGTGACGGGTGAGGGAGGCGGCCGGCCACAAGGCCGCCTCGTTCACGAACAGGCGAGCCCAACGGGCGCACCCCCGCCCCGCGGGCTGCAATGAACAGGTGACGGCGACTCCCGACGACTGCCTCGCGCGCAACGACTGGATCTGTGGCGAGTACCTCTCCACGCGCAGCGAGATTCTCCGGGACGCGGTCCTCCAGCACCTCCAGCTGACCCTCGTCTCCGTGGGCCTGGGGCTGCTGCTCGCCGTACCCCTCGCCGTCGCGGCCCGCCGCTGGCGCTGGGCCGCCGGGCCCGTCCTCGGAGTGACGACGATCCTCTACACGATCCCGTCGCTCGCGATGTTCTCGCTGCTGCTCCCGGTGTACGGACTGTCCGCGTCGCTCGTCGTCGCGGGCCTCGTCCTCTACTCGCTCACCCTCCTGGTGCGGAACATCCTCGCGGGACTGCGCTCCGTCCCCGAGGAGACCCGGCAGGCCGCACGCGGCATGGGCTACGGTCCCGTACGCCTGCTCCTCACCGTCGAGATGCCCCTCGCCCTGCCCGCCGCGATGGCCGGGCTGCGGATCGCGACGGTCTCCGCCGTCTCCCTCCTCACGATCGGCGCGATCGTCGGCTTCGGCGGCCTCGGCAACCTCATCTACTCCGGGATGAACACCTACTTCAAGGCCCAGGTGCTCACCGCCTCCGTGATCTGCGTGATCATCGCCGTCGTCGCCGATGTCGTACTCCTCGGCGTCCAGCGGCTGCTCACCCCGTGGACGAGACAGTCCGGGCGGGCCGCCGAATGAACACGCTCGCCCAGACCTGGGACTGGCTGACCAGCTCCGCCAACTGGTCGGGCGACAACGGCGTGTGGAACCGGCTCGGCCAGCATCTCTATCTCACGGTCGTCTGTCTGCTGATCAGCTGCGTCATCGCGCTGCCCGTCGCTCTCGTCCTCGGGCACCTCGGCAAGGGCGGCGCACTGGCCGTCAACATCTCCAACGTGGGCCGGGCCGTGCCCACCTTCGCCGTACTGGTCCTGCTGCTGCTCAGCCCCATCGGCACCTGGGGCGACTGGCCGACGGTCATCGCCCTGGTGCTGTTCGCCGTACCGCCGCTGCTGACCAACGCGTACGTGGGGATGCGCGGCGTCGACCAGGACGTCGTGCGGGCCGCCCGGGGGATGGGCATGACCGGCACCCAGCTGCTGTTCCGCGTGGAACTCCCGCTCGCGATGCCGCTGATCCTCACCGGCGTACGGATCGCCGCCGTGCAGCTCGTCGCCACCGCGACCATCGCCGCGCTCGCCGGTGGCGGCGGGCTCGGCCGGATCATCACGGCGGGCTTCAACCTCGCCTCCACCCCGCAGGTCGTCGCCGGCGCCGTCCTCGTCGCCGTCTTCGCGCTGCTCGTCGAGGCGGTCTTCGTGGCCGTGGAGCGGCTGGCACCCGCGTGGGCACGGGGGACAGGAGCATGAGGCCGCTCCGTACGCTGCTTCTCCTCCTGCTCCTTCCGGCGGTCGCGGACCTGCCGGCGGTGACCGGCTGCACCACGGGCCCCTCCCTGGAGAACCAGGGCGAGGTGACCGCTTCGCCCGGCGACAGCAGGCATCTGATCATCGGCTCCGCCGGATTCACCGAGAGCGACCTGCTCGCCCAGATGTACGCCCTGCTGCTCGAACAGGCCGGATACCACACACGGATCGTCTCCGTCACCAACCGTGAGATCTACGAACCCGCCCTGGAGAGCGGCCAGATCGATGTCGTGCCCGAGTACGCGGCGACCCTTGCGGACTGGCTCAATGCCAAGGTCAACGGCCCGGGGGCGCCGGCCGTCGGCACACCCGACCTCAACGCCACGATGACCGCGCTGCGCTCCCTCGCCACCCCGCGCGGCCTCGCGGTCCTCGACGCGGGCAAGGCGGTCGACCAGAACGCCTTCGCCGTCACCGCGGAGTTCGCCCGTACCCATCATCTGAAGACGCTGAGCGACCTCGGCAGGTCCAAGCAGCCCGTACGCCTCGCCGCGGGCGACGAATGCGTCCAGCGGCCGTACTGCGCCCCCGGGCTGAAGCAGACGTACGGCATCCACATCACCGGGATCGACCCCAAGGGCGTCGGCACCACCCAGGCCAAGCAGGCGGTCCAGTCGGGTCAGGACCAGATGGTCCTGACCACGACCACCGACGCCACCCTCGACGACTTCGGCCTCGTGCTCCTGAAGGACGACAAGCGATTGCAGAACGCCGACTACATCGTCCCCGTCGTCAACCGTGCACGGGCGGGCGGCGAAGGCGTCACCAAGGCCCTGGAGAAGCTGAACTCCGTACTCACCACGGCGGACCTCGCACGGCTCAACGAACAGGTCGACAGCTGGCGGCGGCTGCCCGAGGACGTCGCGAGGGAGTACCTGGAGTCCAAGGGGCTGCTCCCACGGTGAAACCCGGCCACGTCACCTGTCCGACGGCGGCCCGGCCTGCGCGGAGCCCGGCCGTCCCGCATACGCCCGGCCCTACCGGCCTGTCAGGCGTCCGACACCGAGTCGAAGTCGACCTCGTCGCGCGGTACGCCCTGCGCGTCCGCGTCGACCGAACGGCGCAGCGCCTCGTGCAGTTTCGCCGGGGTCAGCACCCCTGCGAAGCGGGCCCCGTCCACCACCGCGACCCAGCCCGCGTCGTGCTGCAGCATCTCGCTGAACGCCTGCTTCAGCGGTGCCCCGAGCGGCACCCAGGCTTCCATCCGCCGCGCCAGATCACCGACCGTGCCCTGTTCCCCGGCGATGGACAGGGCCTCCGCGGAAACCCAGCCGTGCAGGTCTCCCGCGGCGCTGAGCACCACCGCCCAGCGGGCGTCCTCGGCGCGCAGCCGGGCCGATGCCTCCTTGGCCGGCTCGTCGACGCGTGCGAGCGCCGGCTCCTCCAGGTCGTCGGCCTCGATCTCGGTGACCGAGAGCCGCTTGAGCCCACGGTCGGCGCCGACGAACTGCGCGACGTAGTCGGTCGCGGGTGCGCCGAGCACGGCCCCGGGCGTGTCGAACTGCTCGATGCGGCCCTGTCCGTACACGGCGATACGGTCGCCCATCCGTACCGCCTCCTCGATGTCGTGGGTGACGAGCAGCACCGTCTTGCGGACCGTCTCCTGGAGGTTCAGGAACTCGTTCTGCAGCCGTTCCCGCACCACCGGGTCGACCGCGCCGAACGGCTCGTCCATCAGCAGTACCGGCGGATCGGCCGCCAGTGCGCGGGCCACGCCCACCCGCTGGCGCTGGCCGCCGGAGAGCTGCGCCGGATACCGCGAGCCGTAGGTCGACGGGTCGAGTCCCACCAGGTCGAGCAGCTCGGCGGCGCGTGCCCGGGCCTTCGTCTTCTTCCAGCCGATCAGCGAGGGCACCGTCGCGGTGTTGTCGAGGATCGTCCGGTGCGGGAAGAGCCCGACCTGCTGGATGACATAGCCGATGCGGCGGCGCAGCTTGACCGGGTCGACGCCGGAGATGTCCTCGCCGTCGACGAGGATGCGGCCCGACGTCGGCTCGATGAGCCGGTTCACCATCATCATCGTGGTCGTCTTGCCGCAGCCGGACGGGCCCACCAGGGTGACCAGTTCTCCTTCGGCAACCTCGAAGGACAGGTCGTCCACGGCGGTCGTACCGTCCGGGTAGACCTTGCTGACCTGCTCGAACCGGATCATGGGTCCACGCTAGGCGCGGCCGGAGCGGCACGCACACGGGCCGGGACCGGCGAGGCGACGCCGGAGAGCACGGTCAACGGGCTGAACTCCGTCTCTTGCCATGACCCTTGCGAGGCTCTGCGCGAGGCTGCTATCCAGACAGTTAGGAAAGTTTCCTGCCAGTCCCCTCCCGTGGAGACCCCCATGAGACCGGCACGTTTCTGTTTACGCTCGCTCGGCGGAGTCGGAGCCGTCGTGGCCGCTCTGCTCCTCGGCGTCACCGCCGCGCCGCCGGCTCCGGCGGCTCCCGCACCGGTGGCCGCCCCAGCCGCCGCCGTCATCACCCATGAAGCCGAGAGCGCGGCGATCTCACAAGGCGCCGTGGAGTCCAACCACACCGGCTTCACCGGCACCGGCTTCGTCAACTACACCAACGTCGCCGGTTCCTACGTCGAGTGGACGGTCGACGCCGCACAGGCGGGCAGTGCCGCACTGACCTTCCGGTACGCCAACGGCACGACGTCCAACCGCGTCATGGACATCACCGTCAACGGCGCGGTCGTCGCCCACGACAAGGCCTTCGGCGGCACCGGTGCCTGGACCTCCTGGTCCACCACGGGCGTGACCGCCCAGCTCAAGGCCGGCGCCAACACGATCAGGGCCACCGCCACCACTGCGGGCGGCGGACCCAATGTGGACCATCTCGCCGTGGACACCGCACCCGCCCCCGGCGGCAGGACACCCGTCGAGACCAACGGACAGCTCGAGGTCTGCGGAACCAAGCTCTGCAACCAGTACGGCAAGCCCGTCCAGCTGCGTGGCATGTCCACCCACGGCCTGCAGTGGTACAGCCAGTGCGTCACCTCCGGCTCGCTGAACGCCCTGGCCACCGACTGGAACGCGGACGTGCTGCGCATCTCCATGTACATCCAGGAAGGCGGCTACGAGACCAACCCGCGCAAGTTCACGGACCTGGTCCATTCGATCATCGAGCAGGCCACCGCGCGCGGCATGTACGCAATCGTCGACTGGCACATGCTCGACCCCGGCGACCCGCACCACAACCTGAGCCGCGCCAAGACGTTCTTCACCGAGATCGCCCAGCGCCACGGCAACAAGAACAACCTGCTGTACGAGATCGCCAACGAGCCCAGCGAGGTCAGCTGGTCACGGATCAAGAGCTACGCCGAACAGCTCATCCCGGTCATCCGCCGGCAGGACCCCGACACCCCCGTCCTGGTGGGCACCCGCGCATGGTCCTCGCTCGGTGTCTCCGACGGCGCCGACGAGACCGAGGTCGTCAACAACCCGGTGAACGCCTCCAACATCATGTACACCTTCCACTTCTACGCCTACTCGCACCGGGACGAGTACCTGAACACCCTCTCCCGCGCCGCCGACAGGCTGCCGATGTTCGTCACCGAGTTCGGCACCCAGAACTACGCAGGTGAGGGCAGCAACGACTTCACGATGTCCCAGCGCTACATCGATCTGATGGCGAACAAGAAGATCAGCTGGGTCAACTGGAACTACTCCGACGACAACCGCACCGGGGCCGTCTTCAAGGGCGGCACCTGCGACAGCAACGGCCCCTGGACCGGCACCGGGCCGCTGAAGCCCGCCGGAGTCTGGGTCCGCGACCGCATCAGAACCGCGGACGACTTCCCGACCGGCTGATCCGCCTCGGTGCGACCCCCGCCCGCCCATGTGATGCACTGGGCGGGCGGGGGCCTACCAGTACAGGACTCAGAGCAGGAGCAGCGTTGACCAGCTACCGGCAGCCGGGCCTCGTCCTCACGGACCGCCACTTCACCGTCCCCCTCGACCACGCCGACCCGTCGGGGGAGCAGATCGGGCTGTACGGCCGCGAGGTCGTGTCGAGCGCCCGGGCGGGGGCCGACCTGCCCTGGCTGGTGTACCTGGAGGGCGGGCCCGGTTTCGGAGCGCGGCGCTTTCCGGGCAAGCAGGCCTGGCTGGGACGCGCGGTGCAGGAGTTCCGGGTCCTGCTGCTCGACCAGCGCGGCACCGGGCTCTCCACCCCCGCCAACCGGCAGACTCTGCCCCTGCGCGGCGGGCCGGAGGAGCAGGCCCGCTACCTCATGCACTTCCGCGCCGACAGCATCGTCCTCGACTGCGAAGCGGTGCGGCGGCAGCTGACCGGTGGAGCGCGCTGGACCGTGCTGGGGCAGAGCTTCGGCGGATTCTGCGCCACCCACTACCTCTCGACCGCGCCGGAAGGACTGCGGACCGTCCTGATCACCGGTGGGCTGCCATCGCTCGACGCCTGCGCCGAGGACGTGTACCGGGCCGCCTACCCCCGTATCCAGCGGAAGAACGAGGCCCACTACGCCCGCTACCCGCAGGATGCCGAACGGGCCCGGCGCATCGCCGAACACCTCGCCGAGCACCGGACCGTGCTCCCCGGCGGTTATGTGCTCACTCCCGAGGCGTTCCAGTCGCTGGGGATCCAGCTGGGCACCGGCGACGGCAGCCACCAGCTGCACTATCTGCTGGAGAACGCGTTCGTCCGCGCGGCGGCCGGGGACGAACTCTCCGACACCTTCCAGGAAGGTGTCCTGGCAGCGCTGTCCTACGCCCGGCATCCTCTGTACGCCGTACTGCACGAGGCGATCTACGCCCAGGGCAGGACGCCCACGTCCTGGGCGGCCGAGCGGGTCCGCGCCGAGTTCCCGCAGTTCGACCCGGCGAAGACACTGGCGGGGGACGGGCCGCTGCTGTTCACGGGAGAGTCCGTGCATCCCTGGCACTTCGAGACCGACCCCGCCCTGCGGCCATTGCGCGAGGCCGCCGAGATCCTCGCCGCCCGCACCGGCTGGCCCCCGCTCTACGACGTGGAACGCCTCGCGGTCAATGACGTCCCGGTCGCCGCCGCCGTCTACCACGACGACATGTACGTCGACACCGAGCACTCCCTCGCGACGGCACGCGCCATCCGCGGACTGCGCACCTGGGTCACCGACGAGTACGAGCACGACGGCGTCCGCGCCTCCGGGCCCCGCGTCCTGGACCGGCTGCTGGCCCTGGTCCGCGACGAGGTGTAAGGACAAAGGGCAGGAGAGCCGCGGGACCCGCCGATACGCTGCCCGTATGACCGAACCTCAGCTCGAAGCGATGCCCGACGACTGGGAGCGCGCGCTTGCCGTCGTCGCCCACCCCGACGATCTCGAGTACGGCTGCGCCGCGGCCATCGCCGGATGGACGGACAGCGGCAAGGACGTCGCCTACCTGCTCGCCAGCCGTGGCGAGGCCGGTATCGACAGCATCGAACCGGCCGTCTGCGCACCGCTGCGCGAACGGGAGCAGCGGGCGAGCGCGGCCGTCGTCGGGGTGTCCACCGTGGAGTTCCTCGACCACCGGGACGGCGTGATCGAGTACGGCACCGGGCTGCGCAGGGACATCGCCGCCGCGGTCCGGCGGCACCGCCCCGAACTGATCATCACGCTCAACCACCGGGACACCTGGGGCTCCGCCGCCGGCGGCGCGTGGAACACACCGGACCACCGCGCCGTCGGCCGTGCCACCCTGGACGCGGTCGCCGACGCGGGCAACCGGTGGATCTTTCCCGAACTCCGCACCGAGCAGGGCCTCGAGCCGTGGGGCGGGGTGCGCTGGGTGGCGATCGCGGGCTCCGCCACGCCCACGCACGCGGTGGACGCGACCCCAGGACTCGAGCGTTCCGTCCACTCCCTGCTGGAGCATCGCGCCTACATCGAGGCGCTCACCGACAAGCAACCCGAGGACTACTGCCGCGACTTCCTGTTCGGCAACGCACGGGCGGCGGCCCCGCGTTTCGGCGGGCGGCCCGCCGTGACCTTCGAGCTCTTCAGCTTCGAGCAGTTCTGACGTACCGTCAGGAGCATGTGCGGGGGCGGGCGATGATCGACACACTGGACCCGGAGATCGCCGAGGGCGAGGAGCGGATACGGCTCGACGTCCAGGACGACGGCATCGGCGTCCTCACCCTCTGCCGGCCGGAGAAGCTCAACGGGTGGAGCTGGGAGTCCAGCCGCCAGCTCGGTCTGATGACCGACCGGATCCGCTTCGACGAGCGCGTCAGGGCCGTCCTGCTGCGCGCCGAGGGCCGGGCCTTCTGCGCGGGGATCGACGTCACCGCGCCGGGCGGCGCCATCACCGGCCGCTCGGCCGCGGAGCGCACCCAGAACTACTACGAGGGCATCCGCTGGGTCCATGAACGCTTCGCCGCCTTCGCCCGGCTGCCCCAGCCGGTGGTCGCCGCCGTCCACGGCTACTGCCTCGGATTCGGCTTCGAGCTGGCCCTGATGGCCGACATCCGGATCGCCGCCGACGACGCCGTCTTCGCTCTCCCCGAGGCGCAGATCGGCGTCGCCGTCGACGCGGGTGGCGATCTCCGTCTCGCACGTGACGCGGGCGCCGGCTGGGCGAAGTACCTCGCCCTCACCGGCCGGCGCATCGACGCGGCCACCGCTCACCGCCTCGGCATCGTCCAACGCGTCACCGCACAGGGTGAGTTGGCTGAGGAGTCGCGGGCGACTGCCGCCGCGATCGCGGCGAATGCGCCGCTCGCGGTGCGCGCGATCAAACGGAACATCGACGCCTACGCGGACGCGGGGCTCTCCGGAGCCCTTGACCGTACGGCCCTGAGCGCGGCCCTCACCCTCACCTCCGAGGACGCCCGCGAGGGCTACGCCGCCAAAGCGGCCCGCCGGCCGCCCTCCTTCGACGGCCGCTGACCGGCACCGCGCCGCGGGCACACGATGACGCGGCGCGCGCATCGAGACGTGACGCGTGTACGAGACGGCGTGCGCACGGAGACGCCGCGCATACGAATGCTCCGCGCGCTCGTTGACGCGGCGCCTCACCCTTCGAACGGTCCGCGCCCCAGTTGCTCCCGCACCGGAACCACCGGCGGATTCACCAGACCCCTGCGCTGCCAGTTCGCGCCGTCCACCACCAGCGTGTGGCCGGTGATGAACCGGGCGTAGGGGGAGGCCAGAAAGGTCGCCGCCCAGCCCAGTTCACGCGGCAGCCCCACCCGCAGCGCGGGCTGGCGGGCCGCACCCTGAGGCGCCCCGTCGAGAGTGCCGCGGATGGCGCGAGTCATGTCCTCGTGCGGCATCAGGCCCGGCACCAGCCCGTTGACCTGGATGCCGTACGGGCCCCATTCGACGGCGAGCGTCTCCACGAGGGACTTCACCCCGGCCTTCGCTGCGGCCGAGTGGACATGGCCGGGACCGCCCGTCCACGCGTACGACGCCCCGACATTGATCACCGAACCCGGTGTCCCCGCCGCCAGATGGTGCCGGGCGAACTCCCGTGCCATGAACCAGGTGCCGTTCAGCGTGATGTCCACGACCGCCCGCCAGGCGTTCGGGGACAACTCCTCCGCCGGGGAAGGGAAGTTGGCGGCGGCGTTGTTCACCAGCACATCGGGGGTGCCCGTACCGGCGGCCACCGTGCCGAAGACCTCGGCGATCCGCTCCGGGTCCCTGATGTCGCAGACGGCGACCGTCACCCGCCCGCCGAACCGGCTCAGCTCCGTGCGCGCCGCCTCCAGGCGCTCGGCGTTCCGGGACACGATCACCAGATCCGCGCCGAGCCGGGCGAACTCCTCGGCGATGGCCCTGCCGAGCCCCGATCCGCCCCCGGTGACCAGGACCGTCGTCCCGTCGTACGTTCCCGCGGGCAGCGCGCTCGCGCCGCGCGGCGGAGGGCCGGGCAGGCCGGGAAGCCCGCGCGGCCCGGACAGGGCGGGCTGCGTGACGCCGTCATCCGTCATGGCCGCATCGATACCGGCTGTCCGCGCAAACCTCCATGCCCGTGCGCCGATCGGCGGCGAAGTCCGTCGTGTACGTCAGCATGGTGCGTCGCATGGCGCCTTCGGCCGGGTCGACGACCGCCCGCACCAGGCCGCCGGTCACCGGTCGCGCGTCCGGGCCGCATGAGGATTCCCCCGGAGTTTCACGCACTCGGTCCGGGGCGGTGCCGGTCGCCCGAGGCCGCGGCGGGCCCCTCGTCCGGCTCGTCACCCGACGTGAACGCGCGCACGAGCAGCACGCCGGCGACGATCAGGGCGATGCCCAGCCAGGTCGGTCCGGCGTCGAAGGACAGCACGACGATGCCCACCGGAACGAGATAGCCGGCCAGCGGAACGAGGAGCGCGCCCACCGAGGTCGGGCTGCCGGAAGCCGGAGCGCCGCCTGCGGCCCGCTCGCGTACGACGTCCGGATACCAGTCGGTGAAGCGCAGTGCGACGATGATCGCCCCGATCTGAATGATCCAGCCCGTCCAGACGTTGTCGGAGTTGCGGAGCACGATGTCGCCGTAGGCGCCCGCGATCGCCGCCACCAGGAAGGCGAGGCCCCACACGCCCGTGATCACGTAGTTGGTGTGCATGAACGTGGAGGTGTTCCAGTACTCGCGGGGCACCTGCTCGCGCGCGTACTGCACGGTGAAGGGCACCCGCAGGGCCATGGAGCCGAGGGCGATGACGGTCAGCGCGGTGTTGGAGACCTCGCCGGCGTACGTCTCCAGCCACCGGAGCGTGCCCGGTGAGGCCATGAGTCCGATGACGGCGAGGACCGCGAAGAAGACCACGTCCGCGACTTCGAGGATCTTCAGCGAGCTGTGCGGGCGCCGCAGCCGGCCGAGGATCACCAGGACGACGGCGATGGCCAGGGCGATGACGACGGAGAACTCGAACCGGCCGGAGCCGACCAGGACCGAGAACAGGATCCACGGGAGCATTCCCGTGACCGGGTTGTCGAGGAAGCCGGCGAGGCGACGCCCCACCGCGGTGTCAGCCATGGAGTTCATGACCACGCCCTTCCGGTGGCGGCCTACTGTCCAGCCTGCCCGGTGGGGTGTCGTCCCGCGACGCGGGTGCGCTCGCCGCCGGTGGGCCGGTACGGACACGGCCGAAGACTGGCTGAGCCGGCTGTTCCCAGGAGGGCAAGCGACCGCTTAGTATGCGCTGGAGCAGTGGAACGCCCTACACATCGCGGAGGCCCCGAAATGCAGGCATGGCGAGTGCACCGGAACGGCGAGCCGGGCGAGGTGATGCGTCTCGAAGAGGTCGACCGGCCGGAGCCGGGCGAGGGGCAGCTCCTGCTGAAGGTGCGCGCCGCGAACATCAACTTCCCCGACGCGCTGCTCTGCCGCGGCCAGTACCAGGTGACGCCGCCGCTGCCGTTCACCCCGGGCGTCGAGATCTGCGGGGAGACCGAGGACGGCCGCCGCGTCATCGCCACGCCCGCCCTGCCGTACGGCGGTCTCGCCGAGTACGTCGTGGCCGACGCCGCCGCCGTACTGCCCGCACCCGAGGCCCTCGACGACGCGGAGGCCGCCGCCCTGCACATCGGCTACCAGACCGCCGTCTTCGGACTCCACCGCCGGGCCGGGCTCAAGGAGGGCGAGACCCTGCTGGTCCACGCCGCCGCGGGCGGTGTCGGCAGCGCCGCCGTACAGATCGGCAAGGCCACCGGCGCGACCGTCATCGGCGTCGTGGGCGGGCCGGAGAAGGCCGCCGTGGCGCGCGAGCTGGGCTGCGACGTGGTCATCGACCGGCGCAGCGACGACATCGTCGCCGCCGTGAAGGAGGCCACCGGCGGGCGCGGCGCCGACGTCGTCTTCGACCCCGTGGGCGGGGACGCGTACGCCAAGTCCACCAAGTGCGTGGCCTTCGAGGGCCGCATCGTGATCGTGGGATTCGCGAGCGGCGTCATCCCCAGCCCCGCGCTCAACCACGCGCTGGTGAAGAACTACTCGATCGTCGGCCTGCACTGGGGCCTCTACAACTACAAGGACCCGCAGTCGGTCCTGCGCTGCCACGAGACGCTGACCGACTACGCAGCCAAGGGCCTGATCAAGCCACTGATCAGCGAGCGGGTCGCGTTCAAGGACGCCGCGGACGCCGTCCAGCGCGTCGCGGACGGCACCACGACCGGCCGGCTCGTCGTCCTCCCGGAAGGAGCCGTCGCATGACCGACGCCGCCGAACTGCGCGAACGCACACGCACGTTGCTCGCCGAGTATCCGCCCGCCACCACCGCCCGCACCGACTTCCTGCGTGCCCGCTTCGACGCCGGGCTCGCCTGGGTCCACTACCCCGCGGGCCTCGGCGGACTCGACGCCCCCCGCTCGCTGCAGGCCGTCGTCGACGCCGAACTGGAGGCCGCGGGCGCCCCCGACAACGACCCGCGCCGGATCGGCATCGGCCTCGGCATGGCCGCGCCCACGATCCTCGCCTACGGTACCGAGGAGCAGAAGCAGCGCTTCCTGCGGCCGCTCTGGGTCGGCGAGGAGGTGTGGTGCCAGCTCTTCAGCGAGCCCGGTGCGGGCTCCGACCTGGCCGCTCTCGGCACCCGCGCGGTACGGGACGGCGTCGACGGCGACTGGATCGTCACCGGCCAGAAGGTGTGGACGTCCAGCGCGCACCTCGCCCGGTGGGCCATCCTCATCGCCCGTACCGACCCGGACGCTCCCAAGCACCGCGGCATCACCTACTTCCTCTGTGACATGACCGACCCCGGCGTCGAGGTCAGGCCGCTGCGCCAGATCACCGGCGAGGCCGAGTTCAACGAGGTCTTCCTCACCGATGTGCGCATCCCCGACACGCGCCGCCTCGGCTCTGTCGGCGACGGCTGGAAGGTCGCCCAGACGACCCTCATGAACGAGCGCGTCTCCATCGGCGGAATGCGCCTGCCGCGCGAGGGCGGAATGATCGGCCCCGTCGCGCGGACCTGGCGCGAACGCCCCGAGCTGCGCACCCACGATCTGCACCAGCGCCTCCTGACCCTCTGGGTGGAGGCCGAGGTGGCCCGGCTCACCGGCGAGCGGCTGCGTCAGCAGCTCGTCGCGGGCCAGCCCGGACCCGAGGGCTCCGGGATGAAGCTCGCCTTTGCCCGCCTCAACCAGGAGATCAGCGGCCTCGAGGTCGAACTCCGCGGCGAGGAAGGTCTGTCGTACGACGACTGGACCATGCGCCGCCCCGAGCTGGTCGACTTCACCGGACGGGACGCCGGGTACCGCTACCTGCGTTCCAAGGGCAATTCCATCGAGGGCGGCACGAGCGAAGTACTGCTCAACATCGTCGCCGAACGGGTGCTCGGACTGCCCGCCGAGCCGCGCAACGACAAGGACGTCGCCTGGAAGGACCTCGCGCGATGAGCACACAGCCCGACCTTCTCTACTCCGAGGCCGAGGACGACCTGAGGGCCGCCGTACGCTCCCTGCTCACCGACCGCGCCGACACCACGGGCCTGCTCGCCCGCATCGAGACAGGGAGCCCCGGCGATCCCGCGCTGTGGAAGTCCCTCGCCGCGGACATGGGCGCCGCGGGGCTCCTCGTACCCGAGAAGCTCGGCGGCCAGGGTGCCACCCACCGTGAGGCCGCGGTGGTGCTGGAGGAGCTCGGCCGGGCCGTCACCCCTGCGCCGTATCTCACCAGCTCTGTCATCGCCACCGAGACGCTTCTCGCCCTCGACGGTGAGGCGGAGGAGGTCACCGGGCTGCTCGGGGACCTGGCCACCGGCCGTACCGTCGCGGTCCTCGCGCTCCCGCTCTCCGCCACCCCCGGCGCAGAGCTGCCCGAAGGGACCGTCACCGGTGTGGCGGACGCCGCGATCGCCGACGTCCTGCTCGTGGTGCGGCCGGACGGTCTCTACGCGGTGGAGCGCGGCGAAGCGGCCGTCACGCCGCAGACCGCGCTCGATCTGACCCGTCCGCTCGCCTCCGTCACCGCCGGGGAGACGGCCGGTACCCGGCTCGCCGACGCGGAGACGGCCCGGGCCGCCGTGCGCCGCGGCCTGCTCGCCGGGGCCGGTCTGCTGGCCTCGGAGCAGCTGGGGCTCGCCGAGTGGTGTCTGGAGGAAACCGTCCGGTACACGCGCGAGCGGCACCAGTTCAACCGGCCCGTCGGCTCGTTCCAGGCGTTGAAGCACCGGATGGCGCAGCTGTGGCTGGAGGTCGTGAACGCCCGGGCGGCCGCCCGTAACGCAGCGGACGCGCTCGCCACGGGAAGCGCCGAGGCGCCGCTCGCGGTCTCCGTCGCGCAGGCCTACTGCTCCCGGGTCGCGGTGCACGCCGCCGAGGAGTGCGTCCAGCTGCACGCCGGTATCGGTATGACCTGGGAACACCCCGCGCACCTCTATCTGAAGCGCGCCAAGGCGGACGAGATCGCACTCGGAACACCGGGCCGCCACAAGGAGTTGCTGGCGGAGCTGGTCTCGCTGCCCGCCCCCCGATGACCCGGTAGGGGCACCGGGCCGCCCACCCCTGGCGGTACCGAGCAGGGGTGGGGCCCATGGCCGCCCGTACGACCCACGTGGCATGGCCGCCGCGGTGACGGCCCGACTCCGGCCGTCACCGCGGCGGCCTGCGCGCCTTCCACGGCTTCTGCGGCGGCATGTCTTTCGCACGCCGGCCAACCCGCCCGAGGGGCACGCTGGTTGATCGCCGGGTGACGGGTGGCCGAACTCTTCCCCGCGCCCTGCCCGGAGAGGGCGCGCGGCACGGATACTCGCCGTGTCCCGCACTCCAGTCCGTCCCGCAGAGCCCGGAGGCACCATGGTCCGCACCACCCGTCGCCGTGCCGTCACCACGATCGCAGCCGCCTTCGCCGGCGCCGTCGCCGCACCCTCCATACCGGCCCAGGCCGCCGGGCACAGCGGCAGAGTCCACCCGTTGCGCCGGGCGCATGCCCACAACGACTACCTCCATCCCCGGCCCCTCCACGACGCCCTGGACCACGGCTTCACCAGCCTGGAGGCCGACATCTTCCTGGTCGACGGGGAGCTCCTCGTCGCCCACGAACCCGCCCAGCTCGACCCCACCCGCACCCTCCGTCGCCTCTATCTCGACCCGCTGCTGGAGCGGGTCAAGGCCAACCACGGCTCCGTGTACCGCGGTTACCACAGGCCGGTGCAGCTCCTCGTCGACATCAAGAACGACGGTGTGAACACCTATCTCGAACTCCACCGTCAACTCCGTGCGTACCGGCGGATGCTGAGCACCTTCGCCCACGGCACCGTGCAGCTCGGCGCCGTCACCCCGGTCGTCTCCGGGGACCGGGCCGCCCGGGCCCCCATGGAGGCGCAGTCCGTCCGCCATGCCTTCTACGACGGACGCCTCGACGACCTCGCCGCTCCCGCTCCCGCGCCCGCCTCCTTCATCCCGCTGATCTCCAGCAACTGGACACAGAGCTTCACCTGGCAGGGCGTCGGCCCGTTCCCCGACACCGAGCGGGCGCGGCTGGGCTCCATCGTCTCCACCGCCCACGCCCGTGGGCAGCGTGTCCGCTTCTGGGCCACTCCCGACGTACCGGGTGCCGCCCGCGACGCCGTATGGGCGGAGCTGCTCGCTGCCCGACTCGACCACATCAACACCGATGACCTCACCGGCCTGCAGCGATTCCTCCGCACCCAGAACCGCTGACCGCGGCGGTAACGACCGGGGTCAACAACGGATTTGACGACCACCCGATCGGCGGACACGCCAGTCGGCCGTTCGGCGCCTCCACTCCGCCACACTGGCGCCCGAAGGCCGCATATTCCCCATGCGGCGGAGGGAGGCCGGCCATGGCTGTTTCGATTTCGGTGGTGCTTCTGCTGCTCGTCCTTGCGGTGATCTTCCTCCGCAACGGCGGGCTGAAGCTCTCGCATGCGCTGGTGTGCGCCCTGCTCGGGTTCTTCCTTGCGGGCACGAGCATGGCGCCCACCATTCACGACGGTGTGTCCGCGACGGCGGAGGTGGTGGGCAAGCTCAAGCCCTGACCTCGGGCGCAGCCGCCGTCGCCGGCCTCTGGCCCGCTGAAGGGCCACAGGCCGACAGACAATCGAGATGACAGCACGATGCGCACGGAGGCACACTCGCGTCGTGCGTGATCGTTGGGAAACTCCCTCGGGCCTGGTGCTGCGCAAGTGGACAGTGGGGGACGCCTTGTCCGTCATGACCGCGTTCGCGGATCCCCTCATGCGCGGGCAGGCGACCGAGCCCGTGGATTCGGTCCAGGCCGCCGAGCGGTGGATCGCGGAGCGTCGCGAGCAGTGGGCCGCTGGGTCTGCGTTCGCCTTCGCCGTGGTCGACGGGGACGACACCGTGCTGGGACATGTGTCCGTCGGCGCGGTGAACCGGAGTCATTCCATCGGATGGGTGTCCTACTGGACGACGTCGACGGCCCGGGGGAGCGGCGTCGCCTCACGGGCCTGCCACGCTCTCGCCCGCTGGGCTTTCGACGACGCGGATCTCTTCCGGCTGGAGCTGGGGCATCGGGTGAACAACCCCGCCTCATGCAGAGTGGCCCATGCCGCGGGCTTCGTCGTGGAAGGACGGCAACGCGGGAAGCTCGCCTATGACGGCGTGCGTTACGACGTCGAACTCCACGCTCGTCTGGCAACGGACGAGGAGCCTTCGCTGAGTTGAAGCCCTGACGGTGTGGGCGTTGCGTACCTGCTCCGCCAGGCCGAAACCCCGTGCTCGAGGGCGCACACATCCGGCTGCCCCGCACTGCGGGCGACAACGCCCCGCTTCGGGCGTTCAATGGGCTGTATGCATGCCGCGAAGGGCGTGCTTCTTCGCAGAGGCCGCTCACTCGCTGTGTCGGGCCTGGCCGCATTCGTGATCGCGGCGACGGCCCTGGCCCCGGGCGCCGCCGCGCCGAGCCCGTCGCCCAGCCCCACACCGCCGCCCTCGGAAGACGTCCCCAAGCCACCCCCGCCCCAGCCTCCGCCGCTGCTCACCCAGGCCGATGTGGACCGGGCCGTGGACCGGCTCGACGGCGTCGTGCAGAGCATGATGAAACGCACCGGTGTGCCCGGCGCCGCGGTAGGTGTGGTGTACAAGGACCGGGTGGTGTATCTCAAGGGGTTCGGTAAGCGGCATGTCGGCCGGCCCGAGGCCGTCGGCACCGACACCGTTTTCCAGCTCGCCTCGCTCTCGAAGCCGATCTCGTCCACCGTCGTCGCCGGCAACGTCGGCAAGGACGGCAACGACGGCAAGGGCGGCGTCGGCTGGGACGAACCGGTGGCCGGACGCGTCTCCGGCTTCGCTCTCAAGGACCCCTGGGTGACCAGTCATGTCACCGTCACGGATCTGATGTCGCACCGCAGCGGACTGCCCGACCACGCCGGCGATCTGCTGGAGGACCTCGGCTACGACCAGGCGTACATCCTGAGCCATCTGCGGTACGAGCCGCTCGCCCCGTTCCGCGCCGACTACGCCTACACCAACTTCGGCTTCACCGCGGCCGCGGAGGCCGTCGCCCGCACCAAGGGCGTCAGCTGGGAGAAGCTCGGCGAGGACACGCTGTACGCGCCCGCGGGCATGGACTCCACCAGCTCCACGTTCGCCGGCTACGAGGCGGCCAAGAACAAAGCCGTCACCCATGTGAGGACCGCCGACGGCACCTGGCAGGCGAAGTTCGTCCGGGACGCGGACGCCCAGGCACCCGCCGGCGGCGTCAGCTCCACCGCGAAGGACATGACGCGCTGGCTGCGGCTGCAGCTCGCCGACGGGAAGCTCGACGGACGGCAGATCATCGACGCCGAGAACCTCGCGCACACCCATCTGCCCGAGATCGTCTCCCAGCCGCCAACCGGCCCGGCCGGCCGCACCGGGTTCTACGGCCTGGGCTGGAACGTCGGTTACGACAACCAGGGCAGGCTCCGCCTCAGCCACTCCGGAGCCTTCGATCTCGGCGCCAACACCAATGTGACCATGCTGCCCGGCGAACAGCTCGGCATGATCGTCCTCACCAACGGCCGGCCCGTCGGCATGGCCGACTCCGTCGCCCTCGACTTCTTCGACACCGCCCAGTACGGCAAGCCCACCACCGACTGGCTGCCCCTCGTCGCCGCGGTCTACGAGCAGGAGGAAGACGCCGGCAGGTCTCCGACGGACTACGCCGCTCCGCCTGCCGACGCGAAGGCCGCCCGAGCCGACAGCGCCTACACCGGGACGTACGACAACGTCTACTACGGAAAGGCCGTCGTCACGACGGACCAGGACGGGCTCGTCCTCGAACTCGGGCCGGAGCCGAAGCGGTTCCGCCTGAGCCATTACGCCGGCGACACCTTCAGCTTTGCGACCACCGGCGAGAATGCCGTCGGACTGACCGGCGTCACCTTCATGTTCGACGGCGCGGGCACCGCCCGCAAGGTCCGCATCGAGTATCTCGACGAGACCGGCCTCGGCACCTTCACCCGACCCTGAACCGGGGCGGGTTGTTGCACGATCATGAAGCGTCCATGAAACCCCTCGCATCGCCATGGACACTTCACCGGGGCGGCTCTAGCGTCTGGCGGCGGCGCGACTGACGCATGTTCACCGAGGAGCCGCCTTGTCCCGAAGAGCGCTCGCCCGCGCACTGTCCCTGACGCTTGCCCTCTCCGCGTGCACGGTCGCGGCACCCACGTCCGCGCAGGCCGACGAGATACCGCGAACCCCCGGACACCGCCTGGTGAGCGGCTACGAAGGAGCGCCCGCCGCCGCCCGGCCCGTCCCCGGCACGCCCCCGCCCCAGCATCCCCACCTCGCGCCCAACGGCCGTAGCGGTATGCACGCGGACGCGGCGGGCAGCGGCACGCATCCGTACCCGGGGCCGCTCGGCGACAACCCGTCCGTCACCAGCGAGCAGATCGCGCCGCTCGGCGGCGAATGCGCCACCGCCACCTTCGACTCGGCGGGCCGCCTCGTCACCGTCTGCGGTACCTTCTCGGGCTTCCTGCTCAAGCTCCTCGACCCGCGCACGCTCGACACCCTTGCCGAGTACCGGCTGCCGCAGCGCTCGTCGACCGTCGAAGCCATCACCCGCCTCGACTTCTCGAAGATCTTCAAGGACACCTCGGGCGGCGCCTACTTCTACCTCGACAACCAGGACCGGGTCGTCCTCGCCGACTCGCGCCAGCACGTCCTGCGCATCGCGCACAAGCAGGGGGCGGACGGCACCTGGCGGTTCGAGGCCGAGGACGACTGGGACCTGACCCCGCACGTCCCGCACGACTGCGTCAGCTGGACCAATCTCTTCCCGAGCGGCACCTGCGACCCCGTCACGTCCGTGATGCCCGACTGGCAGGGGCGTATCTGGTGGGTGACCAGGCTCGGCCGCGTCGGCACCGTGGACCCGCGGACCTCCGCCGTCCGCTCGATCCGGCTCGACGGCGAGGAGATCCAGAACTCCTTCTCGGTATCCGACGACGGCGTCTCGATCGTCTCGGACCACGCCCTCTACAGCTTCCGCGCCGACGCCGGCGGCACCCCACGGGTGCAGTGGCGCCAGACGTACGACCGAGGCACCGGCACCAAGCCCGGTTCCGTCAACCAGGGCTCCGGCACCACCCCCGACCTGTTCGGTGAGGGCGCCGACTACGTCGCGATCACCGACAACGCCGACGACCGGATGAACGTCCTCGTCTATCGGCGCGGCACGGACATCCCCGCGGACCGGCGGCTCGTCTGCAAGGTCCCCGTCTTCGCCTCCGGGGCCTCCACCACCGACAACTCCCTCATCAGCTGGGGCAACAGCCTGGTCGTCGAGAACAACTACGGCTACGAGAACCCGGCATCGCTCATGTTCGGCCGCAGCGTCACCGGCGGCGTGACCCGCATCGACGTACGCGCGGACGGCAGCGGCTGCGACACCGTCTGGGAGAGCGACGTCCGCTCACCGTCCACCGTTCCCAAGCTCTCCACCGCCAACGGGCTGCTCTACTTCTACGAGAAGAAGCCCCACAAGCTCGGCATCGACGCCTGGTATCTCACCGCCGTCGACTTCCGCACCGGAGAGCGCCGCTGGAGCCGCCTCACCGGCACCGGTCCGCTGTACGACAACAACTGGGCGCCGATCACGATCGGCCCGGACGGCACGGCCTACGCGGGCGTCTTCAACGGCATCGTCGCCGTCCGCGACAACGGCCGGGACCAGTAGGACCGGCAGGGCCGGGACAAGCAGGACCGGCACGGAGCAGGACGCGCGGATGCCCGGGACCGTTCAGGGTGCGGCCCCGGGCATCCGCCCCGCACGTCAGGCGATCTTCGGCATCTCGCCCTCGGTCGTCGTGACATCGATGACGGCGAACGCGGCGCCCTGCGGGTCGACCACCGCCGCGAACCGGCCGAAGGGGCTGCCCATCGGCCCGAACACCACCTTTCCGCCCAGCTTCTGGGCGGCCGCGACCGCAGCGTCGCAGTCCGGGACGGTGAAGTAGACCTGGATGTACGAGGGGACCTCCGGAGGGAAGTCCTCCGCGGTCATCTTCATCCGGCCGAGGACGGGGTCCGCGCCGAGGTCGAAGACCTTGAAGTCGAGGTTCTCGTCCTCGATCTTCTTCACGTTGTAGCCGAAGACCGCGGGGAAGAAGGTGTCGGACTTGTCGGGCTCACGCGTGAAGACCTCCGCCCAGCAGAAGGCGCCGGGCACGTTCGTCGCCTCGAATCCCTCGTGCGTGCCGGGCTGCCAGACGCCGAACGTGACACCGGTCGGGTCCTGGGCGATGCACATCGACCCGAAGTCGCCGACCGCCATGGGCTCCATGAGGACGGTGCCGCCGTTCTGCCGGATCTTCTCGGCGGTCGCGGCGGCATCCGGAGACGCCAGATAGAGACACCACTGCGACTGTCCCTCCTGGCCGGGCATGGGCGGGACGACGGCGGCCACTGCCTTGTCGTCCGCGTACGCCTGCGTGTAGTTGCCGTACTCCGACGAGGCCTCGCCGAACGTCCAGCCCAGGACTTCGGCGTAGAAGGTCTTCGCGCCCTCCACGTCGGAGAACATCGCGTCGGCCCAGATCGGCGTGCCTTCGGGTGCTGCAGCCATGACGGTGACTCTCTCTTCTGTGCGGAATTGCGGACTTGCGGGTTCGAGGACTTGCGGGTTCGAGGACTTGCGGGTTCGAGGGCGTGCGCGTTCGAGGACTTGCGGGTTCGAGGACTTGCGGGTTCGAGGACTTGCGGGTTCGAGGACTTGTGGGATCGAGGGATGCTGGACGGACTTCCGGACGGATCTCCCGGAAAGTTCTCAGGAGGAATCTTCTGTCCGGACCCGGCGGACGGTCCTGTGAACCACGCTAGCCAGCGACACCCGGCCCCGCGCGGTGACGCCACATATCAGTCCCGGGAGAAGATCCCGATGCCGTTCGGCACCGCGCGCTCCGCCCCGCCACTCGGATGGTTACGTACCGTGACCGAAGTGGCCCCGGGGGCTCGTGCGACCAGCGTCGACGAGCCGCCGCCGTCGAGGCTGAACGCGTCGGCGGACCCGGCCTCCGCCATCACCGACGCCAGTTCCGCGATCGTCAGCCCGGTACGGAACTGCGCGTCGCCGTCCAGCGCGAGCAGCAGCAGCGTCCGCCCGTTGTCCGTGATCCCGCCCGCCGAGCGCACCGCCGACGTCACGCCGTCAAGACCGGACAGCGGCGCCCCGCCGCGCAGCACCGGATAACCGCCCACCGCGAAGCGGTACGGAATTCCGGAGCGCGCCTCGACCAGCCGGTGCCGGATGGTCACGGCGTCACCGACGTGGAGAGCGCGCAGTGCGGCTGCCCCGGCCTCCCGGCCGACCAGCACTTCGGTGTCCGTGGCGATCGCACCGCGCCCCGGCGTCGCGGCCACCGCCGTCACCAGCCCGCGCCGCACCGTCACCTCATAGGTCTCCGTACTGCAAGGGGCCGCCCGGTCGGTGTCCGTACCGCACGTCGCACGGACCCGGGAGACCGGGCCCCAATCGGAGGTGAACGCCCCGATCGCGCCGACCGGCAGCGCGTACTGGTTCAGCCCACGCAGCGCGAATCGCCCCGTGGGAGTGAACACACTGCCGTCCAGGGCCAGTCGGCCGAGCCGTGCCCTCCTGTCGCTGCCGACGCCCAGCGCCTCGCGGGTCGTGGTGCCCGGCGGCAGGGCAGGACCGAAACGCTGCCCGTCGGGGACGGCCGCCTTCAGATCCCGGCCGTCCGCGATCGCGGGCCCGACCGGGGCGCCCGTCGCCTCGACACCGGGATGCTGTGTCTCCGTGATGTTGAAGAAGTCGCCGTTCACAGCGCCGACCGCGCCTTCGCGGTCGGCGAGCAAGGACAGCGCCGCCCGGGCGCCCACCGCGCCCGGATACAGCAGACCGACCGAGACGTCGGGATCGAGCAGGTCCACCGAGAGCAGATGGGCATGTGCCGTGCCGTGCGAGGCCGAGACGTCGAACTGCCGGTACTGCACGCCCGCCGCGAGCCGCACCCAGGCCGGCGCCGCGGTCGCAGGAGCACCTGCCGCGAGCCCGGTGACGGCCAGGGCGCACCAGGCCAGAACAACGCTGAGCACCGTACGGATCCGAGCATGACTTTTCGTCACATCGCCCCCAGACGTCCGGTCAACTCTCCCAATGCATCGGACAGTTGACCAGACGTGGGAGGCTAGGAGCCGACGAGCCGGGAACGGATCAGGAAACGCACCCCTTCGGGCGCCTCCAGTGAGAATCCACTACCACGGCCCTCGACGACGTCGACGATAAGGCGCGTGTGCCGCCACGCCTCGTACTGGCTCGCCGACATCCAGAAAGACACCGGTTCGGTCACCCCTTCGACGGACAGCTGCGCCAGCAGCACATCCGAACCGCCGGTACGGAACTCGCCCTCCGGGTAGCACATCGGCGCGCTGCCGTCGCAACAGCCGCCCGACTGATGGAACATCAGGGGCCCGTGGAGGGCCCGCAGTCGCCGCACCAGCTCGGCGGCGGCGGGGGTCAGCTCAACGAACGGAGCCTCTGCGGAAGTCATCAGAAGAGTCCGAGTTTCCGCGGCGAGCGGCTCACCGGCAGCTTCTTCGTCCCGTGTTCGTGCATGTTCCGCCCCTCTCCCAACCCGCCAGAAACGGATGCGGTCGCCGCCATTGAGGCAGCGACTCAGTCAGCCATGTGCGAGGTTGCGAGAAGGTTGCACGAACGCGTCGGCCGTCCTTGGCCGAACTCGGTTTCCGAATCCCGCGCCGGCGTGAGCGCACGGCCGCAGCAGAAGGCGCCTGACGGGCATCGGCCCAGGTCAGGCGCCTTCGCGCCGCCGGATTCCGCGGCGAGGCGGGGACGGTCCCACCCTCGTTCCCCCCGACGTCGTCACGACACAGCGGGATCGAGCACGACGGGCAGCTCCGCGAGGCCACGGAAGGCCGGGAACGGAACCGCCATCCAGTTCGCCTCACCCTCCGGGTCGGCCAGAGCCATGCTCGGGAAACGGCTGAACAGACTGGTGAGCGCGAGTTGCATCTCCAGCCTGGCCAGAGGAGCGCCCAGGCAGTAATGGCTGCCGTGCCCGAACCCCAGATGGGCATTCTGCGCGTTCCCCGGTCGCGTCACATCGAACTCGTCCGGGGAATCGAACTTCAGCGGATCGCGATTGGCCGAACTGAGCGCGATCTGGACGAGAGCGCCCTTCGGGATCCGCGTCCCGCTGAACTCCACGTCCTCGGTCGCGTAGCGGAACGTCGAGCTCTCCACGGAGCCGTCGTACCGGATCAGCTCCTCCACCGCCGGACCGACCAGCTCCGGGTTCTCCTGCACGGCGCGCAGCTGTGCGGGATTGGCCAGGAAGTGGTAGACGGCATTGCCGATGAGATACGCGGTCGTCTTGTGACCCGCGAACATCAGCAGAAACGCCGTCGAGACCAGCTCGTTCCCGGTCAGCCCGCCGTCCGTGTCCTGGGCTGCGGTGAGCGCGCTGAGCAGGTCGTCACCCGGGCGGCTGCGCTTGCGCGCGATGAGATCCGTGAAGTACGCGTGCAGGTCCTCCTCCGCCTTCTGCTGGGCCCGCTTGGACTCCTCGCTGAAACCGGTCTGAGCCACCGTCGTGGACAGTTGGTGCATGTGCGAGCGCTCCTGTGGCGGTACGCCGAGCAGTTCGCAGATCACGGTGATCGGCAGCGGGAACGCGAACGCGGGCAGCAGATCGAACGGTTCCCGGGTCGGGCATGCGTCGAGCAGCCTGTCGACGATGTCCTGGATCTGCGGGCGCAGGGCTTCCACTCGGCGCGGGGTGAACTCGGAGTTGACGAGTTTGCGCAGCCGGGTGTGCTTCGGCGGGTCCGAGTTGAGCATGTTGTCGTCCAGCGCCACCGACGAGTCACCGAAGATCCTCCGGTAGGCGTCCATGGCCCCGTACATGTCCTTGCTCAACCGCGGATCTGACAGGGCGGCCCGCGCGTCCTCGTACCGTGTGATCAGGTACGTGTCATTGCCGTGCGGCGGCTTCATGGGGCAGACGGGTGCCGTGTCCCGGAGGCGGGCGTAGACCGGGTGCGGGTTCCGCCGGAACTCGGGGGTGCACCGCTCGGCTGCGGCGGCGGGGTCTTGCATGGTGGTCACGGACGACTCCTGAAGTCGAAGAGGGTCTCGGCATTGCCGCCGAGGATGAGCTGCTGGGACGCCTTGTCCACCGGCAGCTTCTCGATCATGCGGACGAAGTCCTCCAGCGGCGCCGCCATCGGCGGTGAGTCGGTGCCGAACAGCATCCGTTCGGGCCCCAGGACCTCGGCATTGAGGCTCAGGTGTGCCGCGCTGAACGGGCTGGTGTCGACGTACATGCGCTGGAGCGCCGCGGCCGGGTCGGCCGCCGGCGGGTTCTCCGCCTGCGGGGCGGAGGGCGGCGCCCCCTGCGGGGCGGAGGGCGGCGCCCCCTGCGGGGCGGAGGGGGGGGGCCCCCCCCCCCCCGCGCCGGGGGGGGCGGTCCTCCTGCGACCGCCCCCCCCCCCCCACCCCCCCTCC
>NZ_JBWKDT010000003.1:0-63715 GCF_056435785.1 Streptomyces sp. NPDC043870 | reverse complement strand
CCGGCGGCCGAGTTGGCCGCGGGGGGTTTCTCCGCTCGGGTGACAGAGGGTAGCGCCCCCGTCGGGGGGGGGGGGCGGCGGGGGGGGGGGGGGGGGCGCCCCCCCCCCCCCCCAGTGCCGGGGGCGCGCCGCCGTCTGCAGGCGCTCCGGCAGCAGCGCCATCGCGCCGCCGCCGGTCGCACCGATCAGTCGCAGACCGGGATACTTGTCCAGCCATCCCGCGAACGCGATCATGGCCATGCCCATCGTGACGTCGCCGAACCGGCCGATCTGCTCGACGAATCCGATGCTGTCGACCCGCTCCGTGCCGATCGGTTCGGCCGGGGCGTGCACCAGGACCGGCACCCCCGCCTCCGCGGCCAGCGCGAAGAAGGAGTCCGCTCGCGGAGAGCCGAGCAGCTCGCCGTGGACACTGGACGTGGTGATCAGGCCGACGAAGGCGGGGTCCGCCAGGGTCTCCCTGACACCTTCCAGGTGATCGTCGTCGCCGAACGGGTTGGCGTACACGTACCCGCGCAACTGGTCCGGGAACTTGGCGATCAAGCCTGACATCCAGGCGTGGAAGCTGCGCAGCCGGTCTCGTGGTTGCGCGTAGTTGTCGACGCCCGGGACCCGCGCCATCGCTCCGGCACCGACCGGGCTGCCGATGATGGTGAGGTCGATCCCGGCCTGAGCGCGAGCGGCGAGCATGCCGTCGACGTCGGTCAGGCTGGGGGGCATGGGGAAGCGTTTGGCCGCCTCCGGTGGGGACAGGTGCCCGTGGATGTCGATGATCATGTGTCGGTTCCCGGGTTCGGTGAGAGTGCACGGGTGACCGCGGCGCAGTCCTCGTCGCCGAGACCTTGCTCGGTGGCGCGGACATGGGTCTCGGCTGCTGCGGCTGCGAGGGGCAGGCGCAGGCCGGTTGCCGCTGCCTGCTTCGTAGCGAGCATGAGGTCTTTGGCCATCAGCCGCAGCCGGAAGTCCGGCTCGTCGAACCGCCCGGACGCCAGGCGCCTCGACTTGAAAGCCATGACCGGCGAGGCGAAGCCGCTGCCCGCGATCGTCCTGAGAACCAGCTGCCGGTCGAGTCCTGTGGCGGCCGCCAGTTCGGTGGCCTCGGCCAGCGCCTGCACCTCTATCCCCATCAGCAGGTTGAGGAGCAGCTTCATCCGCATGCCGGAACCGAGTGCGCCCAGATGGACGACTTCCTTGCCCAGCATCTCCAGCAGCGGCCGGCCCGCGGTGAAGACCCGCTCCTCGCCGCCGACGAACAGCCGCAGCTCGCCGTCGCGGGCGTGCTCACGGTTGCCGAGCATGCCGACGTCCAGAACCGACGGCACGCTTCCGGCGATGCTGACGACCTCTTCGGGGGCGACGGTGCTGGCGCAGATCAGGGCGCCTGGGTAGGCGCCTCTGGCCAGTACCCCGTCCGGTCCGCGGAGCACGGTGCCGAGGGCTTCGCCGTCGGCGACGGTGCAGATGGCGGCGCTCGTGCCCTCGACGGCATCGGCCGGGTGGGCCGCGGCGAAGGCGCCCGCCCTGGCGAGCGGCTCGGCCCGCTCGGAGGTGCGGTTCCAGACCCGCACCTGTATGCCTTGGTCGAGGAGGCGAGTCGCCAGGCCGGTGCCCATCCTGCCGAGACCGAGGACGGCCACAGGGCCGTCTGTGGTGCGCGTCATGACGTCTCCTTCGTGGTCTCCTTGACGACCCGGAACCGCAGGGACTGCGTCGAGTCGACCCACTCGCGGAGCGGGGCCACCAGTGCGCGGTGGTCCTCGCTCTGCTGCCAGGCGAAGAAGTGCTCGGGCGTCTCCCACTCGCTGGTGATCACCCACTGGCGGGAGTCGTCAACGGGCTCTCCCAGCCTCTCGACGATGTGACCGGGGGTTCCGGCGACGGACTTCCGGATCCGGTCGTACAGGTCCAGAAACCCTTGCTCGCCGCCCTCGATCACACGGACCGCGAAAACCACGGACAGCTTGTCGGCCGAACGGCCCTTCTGCTTGGTGCCCATGTCTCCTCCTGATGGTGAGATCCGGCAGGACACGCTTTCTAAGGACTCACGGCCCCCGTGACCACGCAACTCCAATGGGTGCACGGCCCAAGGGGGACAAGGGCTTTCGCGCGCTGGTTAGCCCGTACGAGTGAGCGTTCAAGGGCCCCTCGTCGAGGCGGTCCTGGACGCCTCGCATCACACGAACAGCGCTCTGCTTGCTCCTTGACGACCGGTCGCGGCCAGGCTGCTGCGACGCACTCGTTCCGGTGAATGTGCGCGAAACGCCGTGAAGTCGTTCCGGTCGGCCCTCGACTTCGTGGGCAGCGGCCTGTCAGCGGCCCGTGCGCTCCAGAAGGCCGGGCAGGTCGGCGAAGGAATCCAGGACGTGGTCCGGTGTGCCGGACGCCGCACGGTGCGTCTCGGGCTGGTATTTGCCGGTCCTGACGAGAACGCCCGTGAGCCCGTGGCGTTGGGCGGCGAGCACGTCGGACTCGATGTCGTCGCCCACCATGAGCGTCTCCGAGGCATCGGCGCCGAGATGGGCCAGGGCGGTGGCGAAGAACGGTGCGGCGGGTTTGCCGACGACCTCGGCCTCGACGCGGGCCGCCCGCTCAAGGCCCAGCAGGAAGGCGCCGGTGTCGAGCTGGAGCCCCGCCTCCGTGCGCCAGTACAGATTGCGGTGCATGGCCACCAGGCGAGCGCCTCTCTGGAGGTGGGCGAACGCGCGATTGAGTGCCGTGTACCCGAACTCCGGGCCTGCGCCTCCGACGACGACCACATCCGGAACGGCGTCGTCGTCGGGGTCCGTCAGGAGGACACCCTCAAGGTCCTCACGGATGTCGCCGCTGTTGAGCAGCAGGCATCTCGCCCCGGGAAAGTGGTCGGCGAGGTACGCGGCGGTCACCGCGGGAGCGGTGAAGATGTCGTCCGCGGTGACCGGGAATCCGGCCTCGGCCAGCACCGTCGCGATGGAGGCCCGCGTACGGGAGGTGGTGTTGGTGAGCAGCGCCAGCGGAACGCCCCGCTCCCGAAGTCGCTCCAGCGCTCCGACCGCACCGGGCAGCGGCTTCCAGGACACCGTGAGAACACCGTCGATATCGATCAGGACAGCGCCGACCCGTTGCATGAGGTGACCGTACCGAGGGACCAGAACACGTCCAAGCAGCAGGGCCAAGGAGCAGAGCCAAGGAGCAGGGGTGAAGGAGCCTCCATGCCGGCAGCGAGCCCGGAGTGCATACGGCGCTCGGCGTTCGGCACGCACAATGGCGCTGTGCACGTACTCCATATGTGACTCGAATGGCGGCATCTGAGCTCGTAGCAGTCGCCGCACCGCGTCGGCCGGCATAGGAAGGTGGCCCACCGGCCATGGCAGGAGGGCGCCAACGCCCCGGCCGGGGCGACCGGGGGATTCCGGTAGTGGTCCCGTCGCGGATCCGTGGCCGAAAGGAGAGCGATGACGGCGCCTCTGGGCCCCGCGACGACGTCCGCATGGGTGGTCGGGCGTCCGGCCCCGATCTCCTCGGCACCGCTGCGGCTCGTGGAGCGCGAGACGGCCGAACCCGGTGCGTACGAGCTGCTGCTGCGCGTCCGTGCATGCGGGGTCTGCCGGACCGATCTGCATCTGGCCGAGGGAGACCTGCCGCCCCGCAGACCGCGCTGCACGCCGGGCCATGAGGTGGTCGGCGAGGTGATCGCCGCGGGTTCCGCGGTCCGGAACCTCGGAGCGGGTGACCGGGTGGGGGCCGCGTGGCTGGCGGGAACCTGCGGGCAGTGCCGCTATTGCAGCACCGGACGCGAGAACCTGTGCCCCGGCTCGCGCTACACCGGCTGGGACATCCATGGGGGATTCGCCGACCGCATCATCGTGGATGCCCGTTACACCTACCGTCTCCCGGAAGGGTGGGACGACGCGGACGCCGCACCACTTCTGTGCGCGGGGATCATCGGCTACCGGGCGCTTCGCCGGGCCGACCTGCCGCCGGGCGGCCGGCTCGGCATCTACGGGTTCGGAGCGTCCGCCCATCTCACCGCCCAACTCGCCATCGCCCGGGGCGCCGAAGTCCACGTTGTCACCCGCTCGCCGCAGGCACAGCAGCTGGCGCTGGAGCTCGGCGCCGCGTCGGCGGGACCCGATGCGCCCCCGCGGCCATTGGACTCCGCGATCCTGTTCGCGCCGGCAGGGGGTCTGGTGCCGACGGCGCTCGAGGCCCTGGACCGAGGGGGCACGCTCGCCATCGCCGGGATCCACCTGAGCGCCATGCCCCCACTCGACTACGACCGGCACCTCTTCCAGGAACGCACCGTACGCAGCGTCACCGCGAACACCCGTGAGGACGGCCGTGCCTTCCTCGCCGAAGCGGCGCGGCTGCGCCCCACCGTGCGGGTCACCCGCTACCCGATGCGCAGAGCCGACCAGGCCATGGCAGATCTGGCGGCCGGACGGATCACCGGGGTGGCCGTGCTCGTCATGGCGTGAGCATGACGTCGCCGAGCAGGCCCGGCGGCCGCAGCGGACTGCACCGGACTGGACCGGACGGCGCACGAGCGTCGGTGCCCGGTAGGACTTCAGGAACTCCCGGTCCGCAGCCGCGCCGCCCGCTGCGGGATCCCAGCCGTCCTCCTGTCGGCAGGCTGCGTGCGTGAGCACCGCGAAGGGCGCCTGAGGAAGGTCAGGAGTGCGGCCGGCGCGGCTGCTCGTCGCGCGCCGCGTTCCTCTCCTTGATGCGCGCCGCTTCCTTCCGGACCTCGGCCTGGGTGGCGCGTTCCTTCTGCAGCCACTCCGGAAGGTCCCTCTTCAGCGCGTCGATCTGCTCCGTGGTGAGGGCGTCCGTGATTCCGCCACGGGCGAGGCCCGAGATGGAGATGCCCAGCTTCGCCGCGACCACCGGCCGCGGATGGGGGCCGTTGCGTCGCAGCTCCTGCAGCCACTCGGGCGGATCGGCCTGCAGTGCGTTCAGCTCGGTGCGCGAGACGACACCCTCCTGGAACTCGGCGGGGGTGGCCTCGAGGTACACACCCAGCTTCTTCGCCGCGGTTGCGGGCTTCATCGTCTGGGCGCTCTGGTGCGACGTCATGGTGTCAAGGGTATTCGAGCGTGTGCGCCACCTCCGACCATGACCGGTAACCTGGCGGCGTGACAGGCTCGGAAATACCCCCTTCGTTCCGGCTCGCGTATGTCCCGGGAGTGACGCCCACGAAGTGGGTGCGGATCTGGAACGAGCGGCTGCCCGACGTTCCACTGACCCTCACCCAGGTGTCCGCTGCCGAGGCATTCGACGTGCTGCGGGGCCGCGGCGCCGACGCGGGTCTCGTGCGGCTGCCGGTGGACCGGACGGACCTCAGCGCGATCCCCCTCTACACCGAGACGACGGTGGTCGTGGTCCCGAAGGACCACGTCGTGGCGGCGGTCGACGAGGTGTCCGCCGAGGATCTTGCCGACGACATCGTGCTCCATCCCCTCGACGACGTCCTCGACTGGGAGCGTCTGCCGGGACGGCCCGCGATCGAGCGCCCCGCCACGACGGCGGATGCCATCGAGCTGGTGGCGGCCGGAGTGGGACTGCTCGTCGTCCCGCAGTCACTCGCCCGCCTGCACCACCGCAAGGACCTCACCTATCGGCCGGTCTCCGGCGCCCCGGAGTCGCGCGTCGCGCTGTCGTGGCCGCAGGACGAGACCACGCCCGACCTGGTGGAGCAGTTCATCGGGATCGTCCGCGGCCGCACCGTCAACAGCACAAGGGGTCGCCCCCCGGCCCCGGTGCAGCCGAAGAGCAAGCGCCCCGACGCCGGCGGAGCACGGCGGAAGCCCACAGCCGGCAAAGCGACCGGCAAGGCGGCCGGCAAGAGCCCACGCGGCGGTGCCGGCGGCTCCAAGGGCGGCAAGCGCGGCAAGCCTCGCCGCCGTTCGTAGCCTCGGCGTCTGTCAACGTCAGTCGTCGTCGGTCGTAGCCTCGGCGTCAGTCGGCGTCGGTCGTGGCCTCGGCGTCACTCGTATCGTCGCCGGGTGCCGCCGCGGGCCGGAGGCGTCAGCTGCTCAATGCCGCAGCCACGACGGACCGCGCCTCCTCCTGTACGCGCGTCAGGTGGTCCGGTCCGAGGAAGGACTCGGCGTACACCTTGTAGACGTCCTCGGTACCCGAAGGGCGGGCGGCGAACCAGGCGTTCTCGGTGGTCACCTTGATGCCGCCGATGGCCGCCCCGTTGCCCGGAGCCTGTGTGAGCACCGAGGCGATCGGTTCCCCGGCGAGCGTGTCGGCCGTCACCTGGTCGGGAGAGAGGCGGCCCAGTACGGCCTTCTCCTCGCGGGTCGCGGGGGCGTCGACACGGGCGTACGCCGGTTCGCCGAACCGGGCAGTGAGCGACGCGTAGTGCTCGCTCGGCGTCCGCTCCGTCACGGCCAGCATCTCGGACGCGAGCAGAGCCAGGATGATGCCGTCCTTGTCGGTGGTCCACACCGATCCGTCACGGCGCAGGAAGGAGGCCCCGGCGGACTCCTCACCGCCGAATCCGAGGGTGCCGTCGGCCAGCCCGTCCACGAACCACTTGAAACCGACCGGCACCTCGATCAGCGCGCGGCCGAGGTCGGCCGCCACCCGGTCGATCATGCTGGACGACACCAGTGTCTTTCCGACACCGGCACCAGCGGGCCACTGGTCGCGGTGGCTGTAGAGATAGGCGATGGCGGTGGCGAGGTAGTGGTTGGGATTCATCAGCCCGCCGTCCGGAGTGACGATGCCGTGCCGGTCGGCGTCGGCGTCGTTGCCGGTGGCGATCTGGAAGCGGTCGCGGCCCTCGATCAGCGACGCCATCGCGTACGGGGACGAGCAGTCCATGCGGATCTTGCCGTCCCAGTCCAGTGTCATGAACCGCCAGGTGGGATCGGTGTTGGGGTTGACGACTGTCAGATCGAGGCGGTGCTCCTCGGCGATCCGGCCCCAGTACGCGACGGACGCGCCCCCCAGCGGATCGGCGCCGATGCGCACACCTGCGGCGCGCACGGCGTCCAGGTCGAGCACGGACGGCAGATCCCGCACGTAGGCGCCGAGGAAGTCGTACCGTCCGGTGGTCTGCGCGGCCAGCGCCCTGGCGTGGGGCAGCCGCCGTACATCCTTGAGACCGCCCGTGATGATCTCGTTGGCCCGCTCCTGGATCCAGCCGGTCGCCTCCGAACCGGCGGGCCCGCCGTTCGGCGGGTTGTACTTGAAGCCACCGTCGGCCGGGGGATTGTGCGAGGGCGTGACCACCACGCCGTCGGCCAGGCCGGAGGTGCGGCCGCGGTTGTGAGTGAGGATGGCGTGCGACACGGCCGGGGTGGGGGTGTAGCCGTCGGCGGCGTCGATGAGCACGGTGACGCCGTTCGCCGCGAACACCTCCACAGCGGTCACCCGGGCCGGTTCGGACAGCGCATGGGTGTCGGCGCCGAGGAACAGCGGCCCGTCGGTTCCCTGTTGGGCCCGGTACTCGCAGATCGCCTGGCTGGTCGCGGCGATGTGGTCCTCGTTGAAGGCGGTGGCGAGGGAGCTTCCCCGGTGCCCCGACGTGCCGAAGGCGACACGCTGGGCGGGCTCGGCCGGATCGGGGTGCAAGGCGTAGTACGCGGTCACCAGCCGAGCCACATCGATGAGGTCCTCCGGCCGCGCCGGCTGTCCCGCGCGCTCGTTCGGCATCCGTCCACTCCTTCGCATCGGTCGGTGCGATCAGTGCACGAGCCATGATCGCTCGTCGCTTGCGTTTCGTCCGGTTGCCCCTCCGCACGGACGTGCCGGCGGACGTGTCGACGGACGTTCCAGTCGGGCATGCCCAGCGTGAGCCCGCGCAACCGCGTCGCCCGGCCCGGCGATCGCTCTGTCCAACCCCGGCAGTCTGCTCGGGACGCGTCGGCGCGGCGGCGCGTCCTGGTCGCCGAGCGCGAATCCCCTGATCACCTAGGGCCTGTCGTTTGGATCAGGCCCTAGACTCGGCGAATGGCGAAGTATTTCGACGTGCATCCCGAGAATCCTCAGCGGCGCACCATCAGCAGTGTGGCTGACAGTATTCGGTCCGGCGCGCTCGTCGCGTACCCGACAGACTCCTGTTACGCACTGGGATGCCAGCTGGGCAGTCGTGACGGCATCAGCCGGATCCGGTCGATCCGGAACCTCGACGATCGTCACCACTTCACCCTTGTGTGCCAGAACTTCGCGCAGCTGGGGCAGTTCGTGCACGTCGACAACGACGTGTTCCGCGCGATCAAGGCGGCGACGCCCGGCAGTTACACCTTCATCCTCCCCGCGACGAAGGAGGTGCCTCGCCAACTGCTGCACCCGAAGAAGAAGACGGTCGGAGTCCGGATTCCCGACCATGCCGTCGCTCAGGCGCTGGTCGCCGAACTCGGGGAGCCGCTGCTCTCCAGCACCCTGCTCCTGCCCGACGAGGACGAGCCGATGACCCAGGGCTGGGAGATCAAGGAACGGCTCGACCATGTGGTGGACGCCGTGGTCGACTCGGGCGACTGCGGCACCGAGCCGACCACGGTCATCGACTTCTCCGGCGGCGGAGTCGAGGTCGTACGCCGAGGGGCAGGCGACACCGCGCGGTTCGAGTAGCCGCGTCGACCGGACGTACGCCGCCAGGGCGTCGGCACCGCCCTCCTCGCCGCGGTCAGGGAGGCAAGCCCGCGCGAGCTGTCGCTCCACGTCTTCCAGCGCAACGGGCCGGGGCACCCGCCCGGACGCGAGCCGCGGAGCCGGGCGGGCGGTGGCCGTCTCAGTCGCCGCTGGTCCCCGCCCGGACCCGGGCGGCGGCCGCGATCTCCGCCATCACCTCCGTAGCGTGGTCGTGCAGGAAGAAGTGATCGCCGGGGAAGATCCGGTGACGGAACCGGTCGGCCGTCATCGACTGCCATCCGGCGATCCACTCCGGGCCGGTGAGCCGGTCGTCCGCGCCACCGAGCGCGACGACGGGGCAGGGCAGCATGTCCGGCCGGACCTGTTCCATGTAGCGGGCCAGCAGGCCGAGATCGGCCCGCATGACCGGCAGCAGCAGGTCCAGCAACTCCTGGTGCCGGGTGATCTCCGCGGGCGTGCCGCCGAGTTCGACGATCGCGCGCAGCAGCTCAGCGTCGCTCTTCTCGTGCAGGGCCAACGTGACGGGGGAGCCGGGCGGGCGGCAGCCGGACACCACGATGGTCTCCGGCAGGGGCCGGCCGGCCCCTGCCAGCCGGCGCGTCGTCTCGTAGGTGATCTGCGCCCCCATGCTGTGCCCGAAGAGCACGAACCTCTCCTGCTCCGGGCGGCTCTCCAGCACCGAAAGCACCCCTTCCACCACCTCGTCCATGGAGGTGGCCAGGGGCTCTGCGATACGGGTGCCCCGACCGGGCAGCTCCACCGGCACGAACCGTAGCCCCGGCATGTCCTGGGACCGGGACCAGGCCAGGTAGGCAGCGGCCGAACCGCCGGCGTGCGGCAGACAGTAGACGCGTACGGGTCGCCTCGCTTCGTGCACCACGGGGTCGGTGTCCCACGGGGTCCATCGGTGCCGGTCGGACGGTTCGGCTCCGGGGTGGCTCGTCACTGCGTGCTGCCTTTCTGTTCGAGGAGTTCGCGAAGTTCGCGGAATTCGGGGAGCGCGGGGAATCCGGGAAGTTCTGGACGACGGACGCTTCCCGAGAAGTCAGGGAAAGGGTCTCACCCGAGGCCTCTGTGCCGTCGCGCCACGCTCGGTGTGCGAGCGATATGCGAGGCCCCCGGGACCAAGTCGCCCACCCCGTACGTTGGCTGAGGCTTCATCACTCGGACACCCTCCGGCGCTCGGGCCCGCAATGAGGTTCGGAGAGGATGAGATGGGCATGCCAACGTCACACGACGCCACGTGCCCAATGCCGCGGTCGATGAGGAGGACGTAGTGAGGACGAGCTCGCGGATCCGGAAGGCTTCGCTCGTCGTCGGCAGCGCCATCGCGCTGGTCATCGCTGTTCCCGGCAGTGCCCTCGCCGCTCCTCCCCAGGCCTTGCCCGCCAACGCGGACGGGCTGGAGCAGACGTTCCAACCGGCCTACGACTACGACACGGACGGTTGCTACCCCACTCCCGCGATCGGCCCCGACGGGACCATCGCGCCCGGCCTCAAACCGTCCGGGGCCCTCAACGGCCAGTGCCGCGACTCATGGGACCTCGACAACACCAACGGATACGCGCGGTCCAAGTGCAACAACGGCTGGTGCGCGATCATGTACGGCCTCTATTTCGAGAAGGACCAGGCCGTGGCGGGCAGCGGGCTCGGAGGGCACCGCCATGACTGGGAGCACGTCGTGGTGTGGGTGCAGAACAACCAGGCCCAGTACGTATCCACCTCCGCGCACGGCGACTTCGACATCTACGGCCGTGACCGGATCCGGTGGGACGGCACGCACCCCAAGGTCGTCTACCACAAGGACGGCTGGAGCACCCACTGCTTCCGCCCCGCGAACTCCAACGACGAGCCGCCGGAGAACCACTACCACGCATGGCAGTTCCCCAGGCTGGTCGGCTGGAACGGATACCCCGCGGGTCTCCGCGACAAGCTGAGCCAGGCCGATTTCGGCAGTGCCCACTTCGGCCTCAAGGACGGCAACTTCAACCACCACCTCGAGAAGGCCAAGCCGGCGGGCATCTCGTTCGACCCGAACGCCTGACGAGTCGCGCCCGGGCGGCGTGGGGGACGACACGAACACCACCACGTCGAGCCTCGGGTGTGGTGTGCGCGACGCATCACGCGGCTGGAGTCCGGACGGCCGGCTGATGTACTGCATCGACAGCCCCACCCGCCGGATCGACGTCCTGGACCACCAGGGTGGACGCGCCCTGAACCGGCGGGAGTTCGCGCGGATCCAGAACGGCGCCGGGTTCCCCGACGGACTGACCGTCGATGCCGAGGGCTGCGTATGGGTCGCGCTGTGGGACGGCGCGGCGATCCGCCGCTACACGCCGGACGGCACGCTCGACCGCATCGTCGAGCTGCCCGTACGCCGCCCCACCGCCTGCGCCTTCGACGGCCCGGGGCTGCGCGACCTCTGCATCACCACGGCCCGCACCGGCCTGACCCGACCGCATCCGCTCTCCGGCTCGCTGCTGGTCCTGCTTGCCGCGGGCCAGGGACTGCCCGGTACGCCGTTCGCCGGCTGAGCGCCGCCCCCGGGCCTGCGTCGGTCGTCACCCCCGCGCTCGAATTCAAGCGGGTGCAATGTTGAAACAGGCACGATGCCGGTCGCCCGGAACCGGCGCCGGGGGGGCATGCACCAACCATCAGAGGCGGGCCTGCTGCGCGAGGGCGGATCGACCGCAGTGCTGCCGCCCGATGGCCGGCTCGCCCGGTTCCTCCGCCCGTCATACGCTGAGTCCGTAGGCCTTGCAGTTGCTGCCACAGGGCTTCCTGCCCGGAGCGCCGTTGCAGGCCCTGAGCCGAACGGGCCACGTGTGCGGACGGGCCCGGGTGCCGTTGCGGGATGGATGTGTGCGATGGCCGGTCCGGAGGGTACGGCAGGGATGCTCGGAAGCCTGCTCGAGGCCACTCACCTGGCAGGAATCGAACAGCTGCCGGGGTTGATCGCCGAGTACGCGGCTCTGGCCGGGCTGGAGCATGCCCGTCTGTACGTCGTGGACCTGCGCCAGCAGGTGCTCAGGGAGCTGACCGGCCGCGGCCCCGACGCGGGGGTCGGCGGTGAGGAGTACTCGGTCGACGGAACCCTCGCGGGCGCCGCGTTCCGTGAGACGCGAATCCTTGCCTCGCCTCATCTCGGCGACGGCGGACGCCGACGGTACTGGGCGCCGGTGCTGGACGGAACGCAGCGTCTGGGCGTACTCCGCGCCGATCTCCCCGATGACGAGGCCGGGAGGACAGCGCTCGGACATCTCTCGTCCCTCGCGGGGTTGCTGCTGGTCAGCAAGCGTCCGTTCAGCGATTCTCACGCCCGCCTGGTGCGGACCGAGTCGATGCACGTGGCCGCGGAGATGCAGTGGAAGCTCATGCCGCCGCTGGCCTTCGCGAACGACCAGGTGGTCATTGCCGCCGCGATGGAGCCCGCGTACGAGGTCGCCGGCGACGCCTTCGACTACGCGCTGGCCGGCGACACCGTCCACCTGGCCATTTTCGACGCGATGGGACACGACAGCGCCGCGGGCCTCACGGCGAACCTCGCGGTGGCGACCTGCCGGTCCAAACGCCGGGACGGCGCCGATCTGGTCGCCACGGCTCAGGCGATCGAGCGCACGCTGGTGAAGGAGTTCGGGCACACCCGCTACACCACGGGGATCCTGGCCGACCTGGACACCCGCACCGGCCTGCTCTCCTGGGTCAACTGCGGCCACCTTCCACCGGTGCTGATCCGTGGCGGACGCTGGACCACGACCCTGAACTGCCCACCCACCCACCCGATGGGCACAGAACTGAAGCTACCCGTCACTCTCTGCCATGAGCAGCTGGAGCCGGAGGACCGGCTGCTGCTCTACACCGACGGCATCACCGAGGCACGTGACGCAGGACGGCGCGAGTTCGGCCTCGCGCAGTTCGTCGAATTCATCGTCCGCCATCACGCGGACGGGCTGCCGGTGCCCGAGACCCTGCGTCGCCTGATGCGCGCCGTCCTCCGGCACCACCGCGACAGCCTGTCCGACGATGCCACCGTCGTCTTCCTCGAGTGGCACGGCAGCGCGCGCAACGTGGCCCTGAAACCCCATGGCGCGTCGCGAACTGCGCCTGTACGTCGTGCACGGGAAGCATGAACGAGGAGCGGCGGCGACGTCATAGTCGGGCCGATCGCGGGTACCCGCAACACCGTGCCCGAACACCGCGTGTCGAAGACACCTCCGCGCGGTGGACCGAGAAAGGAAGAAGGAAGGCAGAGCCATGAGCAGGGTGAAGGAATCGATCGAGGTCGATGTTCCTGTCCGCACCGCATACAACCAGTGGACGCAGTTCGAGGAGTTCCCGAACTTCATGGAAGGCGTCGAGGAGGTCCGGCAGGTCGACGACCGCCACAACCACTGGAAGACCAAGATCGCGGGCGTGCATCGGGAGTTCGACACCGAGATCGTCGACCAGCTCCCTGACGAGCGCATCGCGTGGCGCACGGTCAGCGGCGACACCAAGCAGAAGGGCATGGTCCACTTCCAGCGCCTGGACGACACCCACACACGCGTGGAACTCGTGATGGATGTCGAACCGAGCGGGGTGGCGGAGAAGACCGCCGCCATGGCAGGAGTGATCGACCGGCGGGTCAAGGGCGACATGCTCCGCTTCAAGGAGTACATCGAGCACCGTGGCGGCGAGTCCGGCTCGTGGCGCGGCCGCGTCAGCCCGGGCTGACAGCTGGGGGTTCCACGCTCCGCAGCCGTTGGGCTGGACCCTGCGTGGTTCCCTCAGGGGCTCACTGATCAGGGACATGTGCGCAGGGCCTCTGCCGCATTCACAGGTCGCCGCCCGCGGTGGGGGCCTCGCTGCCAGGAGCGCCCATGGCGCCGCCCGCGGATCCGTACGGCTCGTGCCCGGGCTCTATGCCGGGGACCGGCGCGTCCTGTCGGCACGCAGTCAGGGCAGCGGTGTGCCTCCACTGGCTCAATCGCGCGTACGGCGCCGGTGGCTGGTGTCGCACCAAGGGAAGCGAAGACTCCGCCGGCAGGTGCACAGGGCGACGCAGAAGCGATCCGAGGTAACGACGCCGCCGTCTTCCAGGACGACCTCGACCGGGCCCTTGACGAGCAGGGGTCCGTCGGTCGTGACAGTGATGCGGCGCGGTGCGTCACGGCGTTCGGTTGTGTCACGGCGCTCGTTCGGCACGAATGATCACCAACTCCTCTTTCCGGGCCTCCGGATTCAGCAGGCCCTGACTGCACAGCCAGGACCGTCTGGAGCGCAAGACGGGCCCCAGGCTCACGTAACGGCGCTCCGTGACCTCGGCCTCCAGGCCGGCCGATCGCAGCTGTGACAGGGTCCGGCCTTCGCCACTCAGCACGGAATGCACGACGAGCAGCACACCGCCGGGCCGGAGGAGGCGAGGCACCTCACGGCAGATCCGGTCGAGGATCCACCGGCCGTCCCGGCCGGCGTCCCAGGCCTGTGCCGCGCCATGGCGCGGCGGGGTGGCCGCCGGGCTGGGGACGTACGGCGGATTGGTGACGACGAGGTCGAAGGTGCGGTCCGCCACCGGGGCGGTCAGATCACCGTGCAGTACCCGCACCGGGGTCCGGGCCAGCAGAGCGTTGAGCCGGGCGGTCCACACGGCCGGTCGGGAGATGTCCACGGCGGTGACGTGTGCGCCCCGCATCGCCGCGGCCAGCGCCACGGCGCCGGTCCCCGTGCCGATATCGAGCACCTGGGCCCGCGGTGGCAGCGCCTCGCGGTCGAGTGCTCCTGCCAGCAGCGCCGTGTCCGTTTGAGGTGCGTACACACCCGGAAGGGCTATGAGTGGCACATATGCCGCGTACCCGGTGATTCGGATGCAACCGTCTTGGGGAACCAACTTTTATTCTTGGCGCGGGTCGTGTTCGGCGGGACCGGCCCCGATGACCCGGCCACCTCCGCCGAGCGACGTCCGTCCGTCGCTCCAGGCGCCCAGCACGTGAGCTGCGAATCGGTCCTCCAGGTGAAGGGTTGCGTCGATGCCGAAGGCGACGTCGGCCTCCAGATCGGGTTCCTCGTCCAGGAGGCCCGCGATGACCTCGCGCCGCACGACCTGCTCATGGACGGCGTCCGCCTCGACGTGCTCGTCGTAGAAGAACTCCGCAGCCGGCCCGGCCCCCGCGCGCCGCATTGCCGCGGCCAGTCGCCTCGACCCGGGCGAAGAAGTGATCTCGACGGTCGCGAAGTGGCCGACCAGGCAGCCGCGCAGCGCGCGGTGGAGCCCGAAGAGCGACATGAGGTTCACCGTGGCCAGTGTCTGGGCGGCTGCCGCGTCCAGGTAGCCGCCGTAGGTGGTGTCCAGGCCCAGGTCCGTCATCAGGTCGGCGAAGAGCCGCGCGTGGATCCGCTCGGCCCGGCCCCCGCCGTACTCGTCGAACTCCACGGCCGCCATCCCGGCCTTGGCCCGTCCCCGTAGCCGCGGCAGCACCCAGGCGTGCGGATCGGCCTCCTTGAGGTGGTAGAGGGATCGTTGCGCCGCGTACTCCCTCAGCTGCCACAGCTCTCCCTCGTCCCGGAGGAAGTGGGAGACGCCGCTGCCGTGCACCGGCTCCACGAGAAGCCCGGCCAGCGCGTCGTCCACTGTCGCGTGGCGGGGGGCCTCCGCGCGCAGCACGGCGAGGAACGGGTCCTCCAGCGCCCGCCGCACACGGAGCAGATCCGGATCCCACTCCAGGGCGGGTTCGACCCCGGCGAATCCGCGGTAGTGCAGCTCGTAGCAGACGTAGAGAGCGAGCTGCAGATCGTCCCCGTAGGGGTCGGCGTCGCTCGCCACGGTCGGATCCGCCGGAAGTTCCGCTCCTGCGGCGAGACAGCTGATGACAGCCGCCGAGAGCGGTCCCCGCGACTGCGGCAGCGGCGGCCCATGATGGTGCCTCGCCCTGTCAGTCATGACTTTCGTGTACCCGGTGTCCCGGGTATCTCGCGAGCCTCAGGTGGTCAGCAGGCGGTTGAAGAACGACCGGTACTTCCGCAGAGTCATACGCAGATCCTCGGTGTTCGCCTCTTCGCCGCGCTTCCACTGTTCTTCCAGGTCCTGTTTGTGGTCGGCGAAGGTCGCGGCGAGCTTCTGCATGACGTCTGCGACAAGAGAGTCCGCCGCGTGTACGGCTTCGCGGGGGTCGTCGACGAACGTGTTCTGAATCTCCTGCCAGCGTGAGCGGAAGCCTTCCTCGTCCTCCGTCACGAGGAGTCGCGGTGATTCGTCGTCCGCCGGCGTGGCATCCCCCTGTGCCGATGTGTCGGCGGCTTCCGTGGCCTCACCAGGAAATGTCGGCGTCCCGGGCCGGCTTTGGGTCTCTTCGTCCACGTTCCCCTGGTTCGCGGGCTCTTCGTTCACGTTCCGGTCGCGCGACTGAGCGAGGTCCTCGGTGGACAGCCCGGTCCCGGTGGGTGCTGGTGTCTGTTCGCGTTCCATCTTTCCTCGTCCGCCTTGATCGGTGCGGTTGGTCGGTCAGGCTCGGGCATGACGGGCCTGACCGCCGTCGGAGAGCAGCTCGGTGAACAGGGCCCGGTAGTGCACCATGGCACCCCGTAGCTGCTCGGTCGTCGCCTCGTGCGCCATGCTCAGCTGGTTGACCTCATGAGCGGCGCGATAGTGCTCGAGCGTGCGACTGTGCTCCACGGAGAGGTCCTTGAGTCGTTGAGTCAGGTCCTCGGTCGGGTAACCACGCTCGCGCATCAGCGACGCGACCAGAATGTCCGCGTCCTGTACGGCATCCTCCGGTCGATCGACGAATTCCCCCTGCACGCTGTCCCAGTCTCGCGTGTACCGCTCCCGGACGCCATTTGGCAACGGCTTGATGTCGAGCGAGTCGTGCCGTTTCTCGCGTGCGCTGAGTTCACGCTCGGCTGCGCGCCGACTGCCGGCCTCTTCGACCGTTCGCTCGTATTCCGGGCCGAAGCGTTCGCGAAGGCGCCGATGGCGCATGAAAAGAAAAGCTGCCACGGCCAGCGCGGCAAGTACCACCACGACGGGGATGATGATGGATAGGAGAGTACCTGTTGACATCGGAACGACCTCCCGACGAGCGCGGTTTCCCTGTGCGGGTATCCCTGCGTCATGTCCGGGGGACACGACGCTTGTGCGTGGTCCTCTTCACGCGACTGCCACGGTGGAGGCATTTCAAACGGAGCGAGAGCGACCTTCGGTGAATCAGCGCCAGGCCAGATCGGCAGCCTCGCCGGTGCCTGGCCGGGGAAGATTCGCCGTGAGCACCAGGCCGCTGACGGTAACCGTCGTCACGCGCTGACGCGAAGGGAGCGTCGGATCATGGGAACCACGTCTGACGAGCACACGAGGCAGGGATTCGACGCCGCGCCCCTCCTCCCGGGCCGTCGCGTCGGACTGCCCGTCCTGCGCGCCGACGACCGCGAGCCGGCGCCCGAGGGGCTGGTCTCGGACCTCCGCGTCGAAGCCGGCGCCCTGGGCGGCAAGGAAGGAGGCGAGGCGTCATGACCATTCGGCATCCGGCCGACCGAGGCAGCGAAGGGCGCGGGAAGTTCGACCGACTGGCTCAGGTGGCGTCGCATTTCACCAGCTCACCCGTCTTCTTCGTACTGTGTCTGCTGCTCGTCGCGGGTGTGGTCGCCGTACATTTCTCCGGGATCGGGCTGAAGTGGAACGTGTTCGCGGGAGACTGCATGACCGCTGTGACGCTGCTGCTCCTCGCCTTGCTGAAGAACTCGGAACTCCGGGCCGAGCGCGCGATGCAGCGCAAACTGGATGCCATCGCCGCGGCTCTGCTCGAAGCGAATGAGGGCGAGCCGGGTAAAGCACACGACGACCTCAGAGCCGCGATCCGTATGGAAGATGAGACCTGAACCGCCCCTCCCTCCTCCCCGGGCTCTCGACATCGGGCCGGCGTCGCCTCCTGTGCAGCAACAACTCCGGCCGCGCCGGCGTTCACCCAAGGCTGCCGGGTAGGCGCAGCCCATGGGGTGGTAGCCAGGAGCACCACGGATGACCGGGAGCAGTCATGCAGCCTGAAGCCGTCAGCATCTACCTCAACGACCACCTGAGCGGCGCCACCATGGGAGTGGAACTCTCCCGGAGAATCGCACGGGCACACCAGTCCTCGGCGCGTGTCGCAGTGCTGCGGGACCTGGCCGAGGAGATCGCGCAGGACCGCGAGAGCCTCCTCGACTTGATGGGCGCACTCGAAGTCACCCCGCGCCGGTACAAGGTGTACGCGGGCTGGGCGGCTGAGAAAGCGGCCAGGCTCAAGCCCAACGGCCGTCTCCGCCGTCGTTCCGGCCTCAGCACGCTCGTCGAACTGGAGACTCTTCGCATGGGCATCCAGGGGAAGTTCCGGATGTGGCGGGCGCTGATGCCCGTGGTCGCCGAGCGCGACGATCTCGACGCAGCTCGACTGAAGGAGCTCATGGATCGCGCCAATGACCAGATGGCGACCGTCGACGAACTGCACGAAGTCGCGGCCAAGACGATCCTGAGCAACGGTTCCGGCCACCGCTGAGCGACGCCGACAGCGTGCGACGCTGTCCGGACAACCGCCGCCCGGCCGAAGCCGATTGCCCGGGCCCCGATTCGGGGACGGGGGGCCGTCCCCTGCTACGTCTCCCCGTCGCCGGGCGCCAGCAGCCCCTCCCGCAACTTCCCGAGCACCCGAGCCAGCAGCCGGGAGACGTGCATCTGCGAGATCCCGAGCCGCTCGCCGATTTCCGACTGTGTCAGCTCGTCGACGAACCGCAGTGACAGGATGGTGCGTTCCCGCTCCGGCAGCGTGGCGATCAGTGGCTTGAGGGACTCTAGGCACTCCACGATGTCCAGTGCCGGGTCCTCCTCGCCCAGCCGGCGGGCGAGCGGACTGAGCGGCTCGTCCTCCTCGAGGGGGTCGAGGGAGCGGGCCACATAGCCGTTGGCGGCCCGCTGGCCTTCCAGGACCTCCTCCTCGGTGACCCCGAGGCGGTCCGCGAGTTCGGCCGTGCCGGGGGCCCGGCCGAGGTCCTGTTCGAGCCCGTCGTACGCCTTGGCGAGGTCCAGCCTCAGCTCCTGGAGCCGCCGCGGCACGCGGACGGCCCAACTGGTGTCACGGAAGAAGCGCTTGATCTCGCCGACGATCGTGGGCAGCGCGAAGGAAGTAAACTCGGCCTCGCGACCGACGTCGAAGCGGTTGATCGCCTTGATCAGACCGACCGTGCCGACCTGGATGATGTCCTCCATGGGCTCGCTGCGGCCGCGGAAGCGGCCCGCCGCGAACTTCACGAGGCTCATGTTGAGTTCCACCAGGGTGTTGCGGACGTACGAGTACTCCGCTGTGCCCTCTTCCAGGGTGCTCAGCCGGCGGAACAGGGTGACCGAGAGGGCCCGCGCGTCCAGCGTGCCGATGGTCTTGGGGTCCGGAATCTCCGGGAGTCCGTCGAGTGCCGCCGACCGCACCTGCGGGGCGGCACGGACAGGGGTTTCAGGGGCGAGCGGGAAGCTGGACATGTGGCTCCTTCGACGGGGTGAGGCCTGCGCCGGTGGCTACGGCGGACCGTCGGTCGAGCTCCATCCAGGTGATACCCGTTTGTCCCCTTTCGAAGCTTTTCAGTGGGATATGACACTTTGTGCGCCGGCTGTGTGCGGAGCGTCAGAGGCGGATGCCGGCGGGATGCCGGCGGCGGGCAATGTGTGGCAGCGCGCATGGATGGACAACGCCCGTGTCAACACAGTCCAGTTCTCCGGCCTCGACGTGGCCCGCGGCGCAGCAGCGGTTACCAGTAGTGCCGTCGTCCACCCACCGCGTGCCCTACCGCTCCCAGGATCCAGAACAACACCCCGAGCGCGACCAGGATGAGTCCGATGGTCCAGAGAATGCCGATGCCGGCCAACAAGCCGATGATGAGCAGAATGACTCCGAGGATGATCATGACTTCCCTCCGCTGACGGGCGACCCCCTCTTTTTGCGGCTCCCCGCCTTTTTGCGGGGCAAACCCGGGTCTCGCCATGATCAGCGCGTGCGCAACCCGGCAGTAGCGCGCGCGGGGGACCGCCCACGCCAGCTGGTTCGAGGACGGGTCATTCGGCCGGTGGCAGGAGCGTGCCCAGGGGGCCGAGGTCGAGGTTGAGGTCCTCCATGGTGAGCCCGTACTGGGCACACAGGGCAGTCATGCGGTCGTGGAGGACCATCAGCGTCGTCCCCAGACGCTCCTCCTGCTCCTCGGTGAGATCTCCCTGGTCGACTCGGTGCAGGGCCTGCCGCTCCATCAGCTGGCGCAAGAGCTCGACCAGGGTGAGAACGAGTCTGACCAGGTCGCGCTCCACCGTGTCCGGATCGGTGCTGATCCTGCGCGCAGGCTCGTGCGAACGTGCGCCGGGACCGGGAAGGTCCTCGGGCGCAGCAGGCAGCAGATGGAACGCGCGCTCGGCGGCGTCCGCGACCTCTTGGAGACGCCGGGCCCTGTCCTCCGCCTCAGCCGCCACCGTCGCCTCCCGGCGAGGAGCGAATGGAGACGATCAGAGCCCGCAGTGAAATGCGCACGAGATCGATGTCGGCGATGGACAGCACGACGTCGCCGGTCAGGACGACACCACCACTGAGCAGCCGGTCCAGCAGGTCGATGAGTGCGACCTGGCGGTTCGGCAACGGTTCCGTCGCCCTCGGGACCGCCGGGGATCGCTCGGACGACGTCACGGGCCGGCCCCTTCCGCGTCTTCGTCCGACACTGCCGGAGGCGTGGCGAAGGAGTACGGCGCCCAGGGGCCGGTGAGTTCGACCCGTACCCCCTCGAGCCCGTCCGCGGCACGGCTCACTTCGGTGCGGAACTCCTCAGCGCGGTCGTGGGGCACGAGATAGGCGTCGTTGACGACGTTGTCGCCCGGCGCAGTGGCGAGCTCGCCCTGCTGCACCCGGTGGCGTGCGCGGTCGGCGGCGTGCTTTCGTCCCGCGGTCTCGACCCGCTCCGCAGCCGTCTGCGCCGCCTGGTAGACGGTGTCGCGAACACTCCGCTGGGCCTTGCGGGTACGTAGATACGCGCGTCCGGGACTGAGCTCCTGGGAAGGCGCCGGCTCGGCGGCGACGGGTGCCGCCGACGGCTCCACGTAGATCTTGACCCCCCACTCGACATGTGCGGCGAGGTGCGACAGGCGATCGGCGAAGGTGCCTCGCCGCGCTTCCAGGACGTTCCGTGCCCGGTCGTCGTCGAGGTACACGGTCGCGAGGCGCAGGGGGAGGACCGTGGTGCACGCGGCCACCGCCTCGATCACACCGTTGTGGGCGCGGGCGACCGATTCCAGCCAGTCCAGGTCCTCGAGGTGGCCTTTGAGAGCGTCTTCCTGGAAATCCCGCGACGGCGCCGAACTGACAACGAGCACCAGGCCGTCGTCGTGCGCGCCGGCCAGGAGGCGTACCGGCGCGCCGCCGACACCGGCGATCCCGGCCATGGCGTCTTCCAGCCCGGCGGCTTCCCGTGCCACGGCGTACACATACGTCATGCGGTCAGTCATCGCGCGACTTCCTTGTGCGACGGACCGCCCTGGGCTCCTGCTGACGCTCGGGCTCTTCCTCACGCTCGGGGAGCGCCTTGCCGCGCCGGGAGCGTTCGGGCAGTTCCCCTTCCTTGCGCAGTGCATCGATCTCGGCCCGCAGCCGCCGGTTCTCCTCGGCGAGCGACCGCTCACCGCGACTCCGCGACGTGAGCGAGGGATCGTGCTCCCACCAGTCGATGCCCATTTCCTTCGCTTTGTCGACGGAGGCGACGATCAGCCGGAGTTTGATGGTCAACAGCTCGATGTCGAGCAGATTGATCTGGATGTCTCCCGCGATGACGATGCCCTTGTCGAGCACCCGCTCCAGGATGTCGGCCAGATTGGCGGAGGAGCCCTGTGCGTATGCCGGAGCGGCGCGGGAGGGATAGGAGCCAAGCCGGTTGGCCAGCGGTTCAGTCACGGCGGCGGCCTTCTTGCCAGAACGCTCGGATCTCTTCGAGCCGGTCGAGCAGCTCGTCCTCTCGCCGGTCGAATGTCTCCTCGTCGATGCGCCCCGCCTCCAGCTCCGCTTCGAGCTCAGCCAGTTCCCGCTGGATGGGTGCGGGGTCGTAGTACTCGTTCTCGGCCGCCTCCAGCACGCGCTCCATCACCCAGGCGACCCCGCGTACGGGTGCCAGGGGGAGGGTCGCGATCTGAGTGAGCAGGCCCATGAGAATCACCTTCAGACGAAGCTGTAAGGGGGCAGCGGGCCGTTGAGCCTGAACTCGAAGTCGTCCCCCATCTGGTTGGCGAGACTCAACTGCGTGGTGAGGAAGAGCTCCTCCTGGTCCTCAGCCACCAGAAAAGACACGCTGAGGAAGTCCTCGCCGGTCGGCTGGGAGTGCTCCACGTCCCTGCTCATGGGACGGAGCGCCTCGACAACCCCTGCGGCCAGCGCCTCCTGGCGCGCCTGCACCTCCTGGGCGACGAGCTCGCCGAGAGCGACCGGCACATCGGGGCCGGCCGTGCCGTCGAGGATGGCGTCGTTGAGGTCCCGGGCCGTGCTTGATTCCGCAAGGATCTGGCGGAGGAGCGCCTCCTCGTCCTGCTTCACCTTCAGGTGGTACTCGGCGCAGTCCTCCAGTGCCCGGAGCCTGTCCGTGTACTCGGCGGCCCGTTCCTCGAGGACGGTCCGGACGGCCTCGTCGTCCGGCGCCGTGAGGCCGAACCTCAGGGGAAGCACGGTGCCGTCCTTCATGAGACGGTTCTGGACCTCCTGATGCGCGGTGAGGTCGCTGCGCTTGGGGCGCAGGTCCTCAGGCGCGTCGCTGACCACTGCGGTCAGTGACCCCGCGTTCACCGTACGCAGGGAGGAGGGCGGCTCTCCGACCCCGTTCACATCGTCGAGCCGGAGCGGATGCTGCTCGCCGGCGATGGAGTAGACGTACACGGCCATGGGTCACTCCTCCTCGCGTTCCCTCGCGCGGCGGGTGGGCCGTCGGGTCGAGCGCCGTCGCCGCTCCACCGGCTCCTTCTCCTTCTCCTCGCGCTCCGCACGGCCTTCTTCGTCGTACTCCTCGGCCTCTTCGTCGTCCTCCCGGCCGCTGCCCTTGAGAGAGTCGGTCACGGCCTCCACGGCGCCCGTGAGGGCGCCCTTGGACTTGCCGCGGGCTCCGCTCTCGACCGAGTCGCCGACGAGGTCGGTCAGCTGCGCCGGTTCCTTGCCGCCGGCTGTGAGATCGAGGCGGTTGCAGGCTTCTGCAAAGCGCAGATACGTATCAACGCTGGCCACGACGACGCGGGCATCGATGGTCAGCAGCTCGATCCCCACGAGCGAGACGCGGACGAAGACGTCGATGACGAGTCCGCGATCAAGAATGAGTTCCAGGACGTCGTACAGGTTTCCGGAGCCACTGCCCCTGGAGACGCTGCTTCCTCCTTGCGGCACCACGGTCATGGTGCCTCCCTTCGCCGGCCGGGCCCCGGTGCCGTCAGGGGCGGCGGTCGATCTGTCCTCGGGTGTATCGACGTGTCCGTTCGTATGCCACCAGGTCGCCCTCCTTGTCCAGGGTCACCCGGTAGCTGGCCATCACGCTGGTGGTCTCGGGGATCCGTTCCAGCTCCAGGACCTCAACCTCGGCCTCCCAGCCATCATCGGTCGGTTTGAGTGCCGAGACCGACTCGGGCGGCCGTCCGAGCAACTGCTCCAGCTGCTGCGCCGCGGAACGCATGGCCGATGCGGCGCTGTCTTTGCGCCGCCGCTTGGCGGGTTCTGCTGGGGCCATTGTCGCTCTCCGGTGGACGGTGAGGAAGCCATATTCCACGCACGAACATACAATCTCATCATATAGGGACATATCTGTCACCTGTGGGGGCAGTCTCACTGTGATACGGAATCCCTTTCTCAACGCCCTTTGTGAAGGGATCAGTTCATGAACGACACGACCAAGATCGCTCTCGCGGCCGCGGTCGCGGGTGGGTACGTGCTCGGACGCGCAAAGAAGGGGCGACTCGCCTTCGCCATGGCGACCTATCTCGCGGGTCGCCGCTTCGGGCTCGATCCGCAGCAACTGGCCACGGAGGGTCTGCGCAAGCTCAAGGACGTACCGCAAGTCGCCGACCTGAACGAACAAATACGCGGCGAACTGCTGGACGCGGGCCGTAAGGCCCTCGCTGCAGCGGCGGACCGTCGTCTCGCCGATCTGGCGGACACCCTCCATGACCGCACGCTCCGCCTCGGCGAGAAGGGCGAGGAGGAGGAAGAAGAGGAAGAGCCAGAAGAGGAAGAGGAGGAAGAGGAGGAAGAAGAAGAGCCAGAGGAGGAAGAGGAAGCAGAGGAGCCGGAGGGGATAGAGGAACCGGAGGAGGAACAAGAGGAAGAGGAAGAGGAGGAGGAAGAGGAGGAGGAGCCGGAGGAGGAGAAACCGCCGCGCCGCAGCCGAACGTCCGTCAGAAGGGCGAGAAAGCCCGCTCCCCGGAAGAGGGCCGCCGAGGAGCCTGCGAAGCCCGCCCGCCGGGCGAAGAAGACGTCCGTGGTGCGGGCGCCGGCCAAGAGGGCTGCCGCGAAGAAGGCCCCTGCGAAGAAGGCACCGGCCAAGAAAGCCGCCGCGAAGAAGGCCCCTGCGAAGAAGGCACCAGCCAAGAAAGCCGCCGCGAAGAAGACCACCGCGAGGAAGACAACAGCGAGGAAGGCCCCCGCGAAGAAGACGGCCGCCAGGAAGACGACTGCGCGGAAGTCGGCCGCCAAGAAGACGGCCGGACGGCGGAGGTAGGGCCATGGCCAAGACAATTCGTGATGCGGGTGGCGGAGGAGCCTCGGGCCTGGAACTGCTGCGCGACGAGCTCATGGACTACCTCGGGGCGCAGATCGAGAATCTCGCGGACAAGGCCGGCGACTCGCTGGCCGACCTCACCGACCAACTGCTCGATGTCGCCGATAAGGGCGGCCCGCTGCCCGGTGGGGGGATAGCGAAGGCTCTTATCGGCGGCAAGGCCAAGGATGTCAAGGACAACGTGCTGGACAAGGCCAAGGGCCTCTTCGGTGGCGGTGGCGGCCGGAAGTCCGGCGGCGGCAAGTCCATGAACATCGTTGAGGCCGTCGACGTAGGGGTGCCGGTCCGCACGGCTTACGACCACTGGACGCAGTACGAGGCGTTCAGCGGGTTCGCCAAGGGCGTCCGCAGTGTGTCCCAGGAGGACGAGACCCACAGCGACTGGAAGTTGAAGGTCGGACCTTCGACACGCGGCTGGAAGGCCACCGTCCAGGAGCAGGTGCCGGACGAGCGGATCATCTGGACCTCCGAGGGTGCCAAAGGCACCACACGCGGCTGTGTCAGCTTCCACGAGTTGACACCCGATCTCACGCGCATCGTGCTCGTCGTCGAGTACTACCCCTCGGGCTTCTTCGAGAAGACAGGAAATCTCTGGCGGGCCCAAGGCCGACGCCTGCGACTGGACTTCAAGAACTTTCAGCGGCACGTCACCTTCACCGAGGAAGAAGTTGAAGGGTGGCGCGGGGAAATACGCGATGGCGAAGTCGTCCGCACTCATGAAGAGGCACTCGAGGACGAGGAAGAGCAAGAATACGAAGAGGGTGAAGGGGGAGGCGAAGGAGAAGAAGGAGAAGAATACGACGAGGAGCCCGAAGGAGAAGAAGGAGAAGAATACGACGAGGAGCCCGAAGGTGAGGAAGGGGGATACGAAGAGGAAGAGAGCGACGAAGAATACGAAGACGAAGACGAAGAGTGACGTTCACCGGTTCCCGGCGGAGCTGACTGCATGGAATCCGGAAACAAGGCACGATCGATTGAGGAGCTGATTCACTGTGGCTGCGCAGGGAAAGAAGATACGCGGCAAGGCCCAGGAAACCGTGGGCAAGGCCAAGCAGAAGGCCGGAGAGGTGGCAGGCGACGAAGAGCTGCGCCTGAAGGGGACCGCTGACCGCATCGAAGGCGAGGCCCGTCAAAAGGCCGCGAAGGCAGAGGACAAGGTGCGCGGCACGGCGGAAGAGGTGAAGGGCAAAGCCCGCAAGCACACGGCGTGAGGCCACGCTCCTGTGAGAACGGGCCCCGGGGCGGAGGCACTCGGGGCCCGACCATGCGCAGAAAGCATGACGTGACAGAGTGACAGCGACGGCCCTCAGGGCTTGGCCGGCTTGTCCTCGCTGTAGAGCCAGACGTCCCACAGCCCGGTGAGGTCCTTGCCCGACTTCTGCTGTACGTACGTGGTGAAGTCGCGTGTGGAGGCGTTGCCGTGACGGTGCGTCTGCGCCCAGCCCTGCAGGACGGAGAAGAACATGCTGTCGCCGACGGCCTCACGGACCTTGTGCAGGGTCATCGCGCCGCGCTCGTAGACAGGTTCCCCGAGCAGGTGCTCGGCGTCGGGCGGGTCGGCGGGCGGGAAGTCCCAGTTCTCCTCGGAGTCGAATGCGTCCTCGAAGCTCTCCTGGACGGGGGTGTCCTCGAACTCCTCGAGGTACAGCCACTCCGCGTAGGTCGCGAAGCCTTCGCTCAGCCACACGTCCCGCCAAGCCCTGGGCGTGACGGAGTTGCCGTACCACTGGTGGGCGAGTTCGTGCATGAGGGTTACGGGGTCGAAGGCGTCCTCCGTGAAGACGGCCCGGCTCTGCGTCTCCAGCGCGTAGTCCGCATCGCCCTCGCGCTCGACGATCGCGCCGCCCGACGAGAACGGGTACGGACCGAATTTCTTCACGGCCCAGTCCGTGAGCTCGGGGATGCGGGCCAGCAGATCTTCGCTCTGCGCGGTGACGGTCTTGTCCGCAGCGGTGTAGACGGGCACTTCGGCCGCCCCGGGGCGGGACCTCGTGATGTCGTACGCGCCGATGCCGACGGTGACGACGTAACTCGCCACGGGCTGTGCGGAACGCCAGGCGAAGGCGGTGTGTCCGCGGTCGGCGGTGGGGCGTTCGGAGCGCAACTCTCCGTTGGAAACGGCCTTGAGACCCTTGGGGACGGTGACGGTGATGTCGTACGTCGCCTTGTCGCTGGGGTGGTGGTTGCCGGGGAACCACGTCATGGAGCCGTCCGGCTGACCGAGCGCGATCGCGCCGTCCGCGGTCCTCAGCCAGCCCTCCCGGGCGCCTTCGGCGTTGGTGATGGTGCGCGGCGAACCCTCGTAGCGGACGACGGCGCCAAAGGTGTGACCCTTGCGGAGGTCGACGGCCGGCCGGAGCGTCAGCTCATCGCCGGCTCTGGTGGCCGCGGCGGGCGCTCCGTCGACGGTCGCGCCGCGGACGGTCAGTCCGTGGAGGTCGAGGTTGAAGGAGCTGAGGTCCTGGCCGGCGCGGGCGGTGATCTCCGCGGTGCCGGTGAGCCTGTGCGACTTCGGGTCGTAGTCGAGTGTGAGCGCGTAGTGCTGGACGTCGTACCCGCCGTTGCCGAGCCTGGGGAAGTACGGGTCGTGCGCACCGACGGCACCCGGGGTGCCGCGGGCTTCGGTGACAGGTCCGTCCGCACCGGTCACGGGCGCGCCACCGAGGACGATCAGGGCGGCGGCCGGAGCCAGGCTACGGAGACCGAGCCGCAGATACACAAATGCGATGATATGTGTGAGAAGTTGAATTTTCCACCTCGGCTGGACCGTGCACGTTTCCACCTCGGCCCATGAGGGCAGTCGGCCGGCGAGCGTGAGGACCGCCACGCGCGCATGATGAAGTGGTGTCGAAGGCGACGATCCTGACCGTCGACGACGATCCCGGTGTCTCCCGGGCCATCGCCCGCGACCTGCGACGCCGGTACGGCGATCGGTTCCGGGTGCTGCGCGCGATCTCGGGTGACGAGGCCCTGGAAGCTCTGCGCGAGGTCAAACTCCGCGGCGAACCGCTGGCCGTGATGATCGCCGACTACCGCATGCCCACGATGAACGGGGTGCAGTTCCTCGAAGCTGCGATGGACCTGTTCCCCCTGGCGCGCCGGGTGCTGCTGACCGCGTACGCCGACACCGGAGCGGCGATCGACGCGATCAACGTCGTCGATCTCGACCACTACCTCCTCAAACCGTGGACTCCCCCGGAGGAGAACCTCTACCCCGTCCTGGACACCTTGCTGGAGCTCTGGGACGCGGCACCCGACCCCGGCGCCGCCGAGACGCGGATCGTCGGCCATCGCTGGTCCGCGCCCTCGTTCGCCGTGCGGGAATTCCTCGCGCGCAACCTGGTCCCTTACCGGTGGCTCGCCGCCGACGAGCCCGAGGGGGTACAGCTGCTGGAAGCGGCAGGCCTCACCGCGGCTGATGTCCCGCTGGTGGTCACAGCCGACGGAAAGGCGCTGCACGCCCCCAGCGAAGCGGAACTCGCCGAGCGGGTCGGCCTGCGCACCAGCCCCGCCGCCGACTTCTACGACGTCGTCGTCATCGGCGCGGGGCCGGCCGGACTGGGCGCCGCCGTCTATGCCGCCTCCGAGGGCCTGCGCACCGTGCTCGTCGAACGCAGCGCGACCGGGGGACAGGCGGGACAGAGCAGCCGCATCGAGAACTATCTGGGTTTCCCCGACGGAGTGTCCGGCGCTCAACTGACCGACCGGGCCCGGCGGCAGGCGGCCCGATTCGGTGCCGAGATCCTCAGCGCGACCGAAGTGGTGGCTCTGGAAGCGGCGGGAGCGGGACGCGTGCTGCGGTTCGCCGACGGCACCTCCATCGGCGCGCACACCGTCGTCCTCGCCACCGGTGTCTCCTACCGGCGGCTCACGGGAGCGAACCTGGATTCCTTCACGGGCGCCGGGGTCTTCTACGGCGCGGCGTCCTTCGAAGCGGCCGGCTGCCAGGGTGACGACGTGTACATCGTCGGCGGCGCCAACTCCGCCGGACAGGCCGCCGTCTACTTCTCCCGCTACGCAGGGCGCGTCCACCTGATCGTGCGCGGTCCCGACCTCACTCGGTCGATGTCCCACTATCTGATCCAGCAGATCGAGGCCCTCCCCAACATCGAGATCCACGCCCGCACCGAAGTGGCCGCCGGCGACGGCGAAGGCCACCTGGAGCGGCTCACGCTGCGCGACAACCGCACCGGGAGCCACACCACTGTCGACGCCTCCTGGCTGTTCGTGTTCATCGGCGCCGAACCGCAGACGCAATGGCTGGACGGCGTGGTGGCGCGCGACGGACGTGGGTTCGTCCTGACCGGGCCGGACCTGCCCGCAGCGGGAAGCCGCTCGCCCCGGTGGCCACTGGCGCGTGCCCCCTACCACCTCGAAACCAGCGTCCCCGGGGTGTTCGCCGCCGGTGACGTCCGCGCCGAGTCGGTCAAGAGGGTCGCCTCGGCGGTGGGCGAGGGAGCCATGGCCGTCACGCTGGTGCACCGCTACCTGGAGGCGCAATGACAGCCCGGGCCTCCCGCAGCGCGCTGACCCCGGACGAGCTGCGCACCCTCTTTCTCTTCGAGGCGCTCGACGCGGAGCAGCTGTCCTGGCTGGCCGAGCGCGGGCGCGTCGAAGTGCGCGAGACGTCAACGGCCGTATACGTACAGGGAGAGAGCGCGACCTGCTTCTTCGTGCTGCTCAACGGTACTGTCGCGCTCAGCCGGCATCTCCACGGCGACGACATCGAACTCAGCCGCACGGATCTGAGGGGCGCCTACGGGGGCGCCACGCAGGCCTACCTCGGTGACCGTGTGGACCAGGTCTACTCCCATACGATGCGGGCGGTCACCGATGCGGAGTTCTTCGTTCTGCCCGCTGCCGAGTTCGCCACCGCCGTGCGGACCTGGTTCCCCATGGCACTGCACCTGCTCGAGGGGCTGTTCTTCGGGACACGCGCCATCGATGTCATCGTCGGTGAGCGTGAACGGCTCGTCGCCCTGGGTTCACTGACGGCGGGTCTGACCCACGAGCTCAACAATCCCGCAGCCGCAGCCGTGCGCGCCACCGACACCCTCCGTGACCGTGTCTCAGGAATGCGGCACAAACTGGCGCTCGTCGCGGACGGCCGGGTGGACGGCACACGTCTGCACGAACTGGTCGAGATGCAGGATGCCGCGGTGCGGCGGGCCATCGCCGCGCGCCCGTTGTCGGCGATCGAGGCGGCGGACGCCGAGGACGAACTCGGGGACTGGCTCGAGAACGCGGGGATGGAACGAGCCTGGGACATCGCTCCCGTCCTCGTCTCCGGTGGCATCGATGCCGGATGGCTGGCCGAGGCCACAGCGGGACTGTCGGACGACAACCGGCGGGCCGCGGTCGGCTGGCTCAGCTACACCGTGGACACCGAACTGCTGATGGGGGAGATCGAGGATGCGGTCCGGCGCATCTCCGGACTGGTCGACGCGGCCCGGCAGTACTCCCAGCTGGACCGGACCGCCCAGCAGCCCGTCGACGTCCACGAACTCCTCGACGCCACCCTCGTGATGCTCCAGGCAAAGATCCCCGAGGGCGTGCGCGTGGTGAAGGAGTACGACCGCGACCTGCCGGCCGTCCCCGCCTACGGCGCGGAACTCAATCAGGTGTGGACCAACCTCATCGACAACGCGCTGGCCGCGATGGACGGCAGCGGCATCCTGACGGTCGCCACCCGGCACGACGAAACTCACGCGTTCGTGGAGATCAGGGACACCGGAACCGGCATCGACCCCGAGATCCGGCCGCGTATCTTCGAGCCCTTCTTCACCACCAAACCAGTGGGCGAGGGTACCGGCCTGGGCTTGGACATCTCCTATCGGATCGTGGTGAACAAACACCGTGGCGACATCCGCGTCGCATCCCGCCCCGGCGACACGCGGTTTCGTGTCGCGCTCCCCATCGCCTCCCCAGCGGCACAGGAGCCCGGCTGAACGTGCCGCGCTCGCACCGGCCTTGGGGCGACGAGCGACCACGACGCCCCAGAAGCGCGCGCCGCACCCATGAGGAGGCAGAACATGGCAGTGTCACGAGTCGGACTCGTCGTCCATGAAGGACGCCCCGAAGCTGTCGAGGCGGCCAGGGCGGTTCGCGACTGGTGCGACAGCCACGGCGTCCGCTGCACGGACATCGACGTGTGGCACGAAGGCGAACAGCGGCACAGCGCCCAAGAGGAGCTCGACGCCGCCGGCGACCCCGATCTCATCGTCACCCTGGGCGGAGACGGCACATTCCTGCGCGGTGCCCGACTGGCCGCCGAGCACGACGCCCTCGTGCTCGGTGTGGATCTCGGACGCGTGGGCTTCCTGACCGAGGTCCCCGTCCAGGACGTACGACTGGCATTGGACGCCGTCCACGAGGAACGCGTCAACACGGAGAACCGCATGCTGCTCACCATGCGCGCTTCGTGCCCCCTGGAAATGCCCGAAGGCATGGAACCCCTGATGCGCTACGGTCGCGGCCCACTTCTGCCACCACCCCCTGTACGCCCGGAATGTGACAAGGGCGGCGGCTGGGGTATCGCACTGAATGCGACCGCGCTCAACGACGTCGTCCTGGAGAAGCTGGTGCGAGATCATCAGGTGTCGGTGGGTGTCTACCTCGCGGGCAGGCTGCTGGCTTCGTACTCCGCCGACGCGCTCATGGTCGCCACACCGACCGGGTCGACCGCCTACAGCTTCGCCGCGGGCGGACCGGTCATCTCCCCACGCGCCGAGGCACTGGTCTTCACCCCCGTCGCTCCCCACATGGCCTTCAACCGTTCCGTCGTCGCCGCCCCGGACGAACCCATCGCACTGCGCCTCCTCGAACGCTCAGGACACGCAGCGGTCAGCATCGACGGCCAACTGCGCGGCGTACTCCGGCCCGGGGAGTGGATCGGCGTCTACGCCGCACCGCGTCCCCTGCGATCCGTGAGGCTCGGGCCCACCGACTTCTACGGCCGTCTGCGCGAGCGAATGAGGCTGACCGACGCCCCGGCAGCGGCCGCCGACGGGGAAGCCGCACCGCTGTGGCCCCTGACGACTCCGGCACCGGCCGATCTGGGGCACTTGAGCCTGCCGCCCGTCCGAACCGACACCTACCCACTCCAGTGACCGATGCGGCTGTGCTCCCGGCGAAAGTACCGGCCGGAACAGCTGGTCAGGAGCGGTACGGCTGAGGACGTCCAGGCCGGCCGGCGCGGGCCCGCCGGCCTGGACGCGCATGATCAGACGAGGTCGAACCGGTCGAGGTTCGACACCTTGACCCACGCCGCGACGAAGTCGTTCACGAACTTCTCCTTCGCGTCATCGCTCGCGTAGACCTCCGCGAGCGCGCGCAGCTCGGAGTTCGAGCCGAAGACGAGGTCGGCACGAGTGCCGGTCCACTTGACCTCGCCGGTCGCGTCGTCGCGGCCCTCGAAGGTGTTCTGGTCCTCGGACGTCGCCTTCCACGTCGTGCCCAGGTCGAGCAGGTTGACGAAGAAGTCGTTCGTCAGCCTGCCCGGGGCGTCGGTGAAGACGCCGTACGCCGTCTGCTGGTAGTTGGCGCCCAGGACGCGCAGACCGCCGACCAGCACGGTCAGTTCGGGGGCGCTCAGGCCCAGCAGGTTCGCCTTGTCGAGCAGCAGGTACTCGGCCGGCAGGCGGTTGCCCTTGCCCAGGTAGTTGCGGAAGCCGTCGGCGGCCGGCTCCAGCGCGGCGAAGGACTCCGCGTCGGTGTGCTCCTCCGTGGCGTCCACACGACCCGGGGCGAACGGCACCTCGACGTCGTGACCCGCGTCCTTGGCGGCCTTCTCCACGGCGGCGGCGCCACCGAGGACGATCAGGTCGGCCAGGGAGACCTTCTTGGCGCCGGAGTTGAACTCCGACCGGACGCCCTCGAGGACACGGAGCACCTGCGCCAGCTCGTCGGGCTCGTTGACCTCCCAGCCGGCCTGCGGCTGGAGGCGGATACGCGCGCCGTTGGCGCCACCGCGCTTGTCGCTGGTGCGGAACGTCGAGGCCGACGCCCATGCGGTGGAGACGAGCTGGGACACGGTCAGACCCGAGTCGAGCAGCTTGGCCTTGAGGGCCGCGACGTCGGCGGCGTCGATGGCCTCGCCCTCGGCCTCCGGCAGCGGGTCCTGCCACAGCAGGGTCTCCGCCGGGACCTCGGAGCCGAGGTACAGCGACTTCGGCCCCATGTCACGGTGGGTCAGCTTGTACCAGGCGCGCGCGAAGGCGTCCGCGAACTCCTCGGGGTTCTCGTAGAAGCGACGCGAGATCTGCTCGTAGACCGGGTCGAAGCGCAGCGACAGGTCAGTGGTGAGCATCGTCGGGAGCTTCTTCTTCGACGCGTCGTGCGCGTCGGGGATGATCGCCTCGGCGTTCTTCGCCACCCACTGGTGGGCGCCGGCCGGGCTCGCCGTCAGCTCGTACTCGTACTCGAAGAGGTTCTTGAAGAAGCCGTTGCTCCACTGGGTCGGCGTGCTGGTCCAGGTGACCTCGAGGCCGCTGGTGATCGCGTCGCCGCCCTTGCCGGTGCCGTAGGTGCTCGCCCAGCCGAAGCCCTGCGTCTCGATCGGGGCGCCCTCGGGGTCGGCGCCGACGTGGTCCGCCGGGCCCGCGCCGTGGGTCTTGCCGAAGGTGTGGCCACCGGCGATGAGGGCGACGGTCTCCTCGTCGTTCATCGCCATGCGGCGGAAGGTCTCGCGGATGTCGCGGGCCGCGGCGATCGGGTCCGGATTGCCGTTCGGGCCCTCCGGGTTGACGTAGATGAGGCCCATCTGGACCGCGCCGAGCGGGCTCTCCAGCTCGCGGTCACCGGTGTAGCGCTGGTCGTCGAGCCAGACCTTCTCGGGACCCCAGTAGACGTCCTCCTCCGACTCCCAGACGTCCTCGCGGCCGCCGCCGAAGCCGAAGGTCTTGAAGCCCATGGACTCCAGGGCGACGTTGCCGGCGAGGATCATCAGGTCGGCCCAGGACAGGCTCTTGCCGTACTTCTTCTTGACCGGCCACAGCAGACGGCGGGCCTTGTCGAGGTTGACGTTGTCCGGCCAGCTGTTGAGCGGGGCGAAGCGCTGCTGACCGGCGCCTGCGCCACCGCGGCCGTCGCTGATGCGGTAGGTGCCCGCGCTGTGCCAGGCCATACGGATCATGAAGGGGCCGTAGTGGCCGAAGTCGGCCGGCCACCAGTCCTTCGAGTCCGTCAGCACCTCGGCGATGTCCTGTTTCACGGCCGGGAGGTCGAGGCCCTGGAACGCCTCGGCATAGTCGAACTCCTCACCGAGCGGGTTGGCCACGGCGGGGTTCTTGGCAAGGATCTTCAGGTTGAGCTTCTCCGGCCACCACTGGCGGTTGCCGCCGCCCTGGGTCGGGTGCAGGGCGCGCTCGTGCGCGACCGGGCAGCCACCTCCGCCCTGCGCTTGCGCGTCGACGACGTTTGCATCGTGGTTCTCAGACATGGGAATCCTTCCGGACGGGGCGGATCACGGTGCTCAGGAACTGTGGGCGGTGGAACAGTCGGGGCGCAGGCCCCCCAGTACATGACCTCGGCCTCGTCGGTCGAGAAGCCGTGGTCGTAGGACGCGGCACGACAGGAGCCTCGCCCAGACGGTCGCGCACCGCGGAGGCGATCGCCGCGGTGCCGTGGTGGCCACGGTGCCGGACGGTCTCGGGCAGCGACGCGACGCGGGCGGCCGTCAGCCGCAAGCCGGCACCGCGCAGCTCCTCGGCGGTGGTCCCGTCACGCTCTGTCTCCTCCTGTACTGGAGTCTTCCTGTCCCTTGGCTATCGCCGGAACTGATCCTACGATGGACAGAGTCCAAGTCAATAAGCGCGCCAAACCCATATCCAATCGGAACCCGGATGTCCACCGGTAAACTTGGGGTATCCCACCGAACCTGAATAGGTGAACCGATATGAGTGACCTGCTGGAGCGACTGCGAGGGCGTGGCTGGCGGCTGACCTCCCAGCGACGCGTCGTTGCGGAGGTCCTCGACGGCGAACACGTGCATCTCACGGCCGACGAGGTGCACGCCCGCGCGGCACAGCGGCTGCCCGAGATCTCCCGGGCGACCGTCTACAACGCCCTGGGTGAGCTGGTCTCCCTCGGTGAGGTCATAGAGGTCTCCACCGACGGCCGCGCCAAGCGCTACGACCCCAACGCCCACCACCCGCACCAGCACCTGGTGTGCTCCGGCTGCGGCACCATCCGCGATGTCCACCCGGCCGGCGATCCGCTGGCCGACCTCCCGGCGGAGGGACGGTTCGGCTTCACGGTGTCCGAGGTCGAGGTCACCTACCGCGGGCTGTGCCCATCCTGCGCCGGCTGATCCGCGGCAACCGCCCGCCCTCGTCATCATCGATCTGCCGTGCTGACCGTGCGTGCCTGGTGCTGTCACCGGATAGGTGCGCCGGGTCGGTGGGCGAAGGGTGGACCGCGACGGTGCGGGGAGGCGGGCGATGAGTGACAACTACCTGACGGTGATTCCGGCCGATCCGTACTGGCAGCCCAGTAGGGATGCGGCGGATCGTGCTGCGGCTGTGCTGGCCGGGATGCTTGACGACGACGCCCGCCGTGGTCTGGAAGCCCAGTGGCACGACAGCGTCGAGGTGGTCCACTGCTACGCCAACCTGAAGAGGATCTCCTGCCCGCACTGTGGTGCGGAGGTCGCATCTGGCTGGTGGGGTGAGGCCGTCTCGGAACGCTACGACGAGGGCTTCTCGACGCTCATGGTGACGGTTCCCTGTTGTGACGTCGAGACGTCGCTCAACGAGCTGGCGTACGACTGGCCGATGGGGTTCGCCCGGTTCAGGATCGAGGTCATGTATCCGAACCGGGGATGGCTGACCGACGAGGAACTGGCTTCCCTCACGGACGCGCTCGGGTACCCCCTTCGGCAGATCCTCGTCCACATTTAGTGCTGTGACCAGGCAGGCTCGCCGGTCGGGTCAGGCTGCGGCTGTGAGAGGGGGGCGCCGTACGGGCGGGCAGCCGGGACCGCCCGCAGTGCGGCCAGGGTGTTGTCGGCTCCCTTCCTTCGCCGGTTGAGGCCCCACAGGGTGTCGTCGCCGATCGAGTAGCAGCCGAGGCATCATCGCGTGCCGGAAGCGCACCGAACTGGTGCTGCCCCGGCGCACGATCTGCTGCAGCTTCTGCCCCTCCTGGTCGGTCAACCTGCGTACACGGACAGGATCGGCCACCGCACCTCCAGCAGTCGGAACGGACGTCACCGCCCATCCAACCGCTCCAACCACCAACCCGGCGAACCCATGCGGTCACAGCACTAGCCGTAACTCTTGTTGCCCACAAGGAGGTTGTGTGGGTGCGGGAGGAGCGCACGGTGGCGTGTGAGGTCTCGACATGGTCACAAGCTGGAGGCTCACTGCCGCATATCTAAGGCGTGCCTTACCTAAGTTGTATGGTGGCGCGGTCAGTTCCGGAGGTGGGGAAGGAACGTGGTTCCATGGGCGACGTCCGCCTGGTGGCGGAGAATCTGGACGTCGGGCACGCGGGCCGCCCGGTGTTGAAACAAGTGGACCTGTTACTCAGGGCAGGTGAGATCACCGTTCTGGTCGGCCCCAACGGCTGTGGAAAATCTACTCTGTTACGGACAGTGGCCGGTCTACTGACGCCAATCGGCGGTGACATACGCATCGATGGCGCACCGCTCGGTTCACTCGGGCGACGCGTTCTGTCCCAACGCCTGGCCTTCCTTCCTCAGACTTCCCAGGCTCCCGCCGGTGTGACGGTGCGTGAGCTGGTACGACACGGCCGGTACGCCCATCGGGGCGCTCTTGCCCGGCACACGGCCGAGGACACGGCAGCGATCGACTGGGCCCTCGACGTCACGGACGCGGCCCCGCTGGTCGAGCGCCGGCTCGACGAGCTGTCAGGCGGCGAGCGCCAGCGTGCATGGCTGGCCATGGTGCTGGCGCAGCGGGCGGGTGTCCTCCTGTTGGACGAGCCCACCACGTACCTCGACATGCGCCACCAGTTCGACGTGCTCGACGTCGTACGCCGGCTGGCCCGCGAGCACGACATCGCCTGCGGAGTCGTGCTGCACGACCTGATGCAGGCGGCGGCCTACGCCGACGAGGTCGTGGTGGTCGCAGACGGCGGGATCGCGGCCACCGGCACCCCGGAGGACGTACTCAACCCCGACATCATCGACCGGGCGTTCGGCCTGCGTGTCAACGTCGTCCGTGATCCGGCGACCGGATACCTGGCCTGCTTCCCCCAGCGGTCCGGTGCCTCCACCGCGTCCTGACCCAATGGATCACCGCGCCGAGAGCGTTTCCCCGCACCACCCAGTACACGAGGAGAGACTCACCATGCAGAGAATGCTGCGCGCCCTGGCGACCGGCGGCACCACTGTGGCACTCATGCTGACCGCCGTCGGCTGTGGCTCCGGGACGGTCGGTGACACCGCGGACAAGAAGTCGGGCGGGGACAAGGCGGCGAGCGGCCAGGTCACCGTCGAGACCGCGCTGGGCAAGATCACACTGAACAAGCCGGCGGTGAAGGTGGTCACCCTGGAGTGGACGTACGCCGAGGAGCTGGTCGCCCTTGGTGTCACTCCGGTGGGGAACGCGGACAACGAGGGCTACGGCACCTGGATCACCGCCAAGGGGGCGGCGCTGCCGGACAAGGTCACCGACGTGGGGAACCGGAACGAGCCGAGCCTTGAGAAGATCAAGGCCCTGCAGCCGGACCTCATCGTCATCGACAACGACCGGTCCAAGGCCAACCTCAAGCAGCTCCAGGACATCGCCCCCGTCGTGTCCTTCACGTACACCACCAAGCCCCAACTGGACACGATGAAGACGAACTTCACCGAGTTGGCGAAGGCGGTCGGCAAGGAGGACAAGGCCGCCGAGGTGAACAAGCAGATCGACGCCAAGGCTGCCGACCTCAAGGGCCGGCTGGACAAGGCGGGCAAGGGCGGCGTGAAGTACGCGCTCGCCCAAGGTTTCACCGCCAATGGCGCGGCTTCGATCCGCATGCTCACCGACGATGCCATCGCGCCCCAGCTGCTGAACCTCGCCGGGCTGAAGAACGGCTGGAAGGGCCGGCCCGACGTGTGGGGGATGACCACGGTCGGCGTCGAGGGCCTCACCCAGGTCGACAAGGACGCGACCTTCCTGTACGTCGCAGCCGAGAATGACAACCCCTTCACCGGTGACCTCGCGGGCAACGCGGTGTGGAAGGGCCTGGACTTCGTCAAGAACGACAAGGCGCTGCCGCTCGACCCGGGCACCTGGCTCTTCGGCGGCCCGCTGTCGGCGATGCACATCCTGGACGAGACCGGCAAGGCCCTGAAGGTCTGATGGCCTCGGAAGGACTGACGGCCGCTCCGGTCCGTCCGCTCGGCCGCCGCCCACGAGCTCTGTTCGTGGGCGGCGGCCTGTCCCTGGTCCTGTGCCTGGTCGGCGTGGTCCACCTCGGTCTCGGCGCGTCCGGGGTGGGGATCGGCGACATCGTGGACCTGCTCACGGGCCACGGCGATGCGCGCACCGAGGACGTCCTGGTCGGCAGCCGGCTCCCGCGTACCCTGACCGGGCTCGTCGTCGGCATCGCACTCGGAGTCTCCGGCGTGCTCGTCCAGGGAGCGACCCGCAACCCCCTGGCAGCCCCCGACACCCTCGGCGTGAACGCCGGAGCCTACTTCGCCGTGGTGCTCGTCGCATTCACCGGCGTGAGCCTGGGCCCGATCCCTGCCGGAGGTGCGGCGTTCCTCGGCGGGCTCCTCGCGGTCGCCCTGGTCTACCTGCTCACCAGCGGTGGCGTCCTGACGCCCGGACGGGTGCTGCTCGCCGGGGCGACCGTAGCCCTGGCCGCCACCTCGGCAGCCGAGTTCCTGCAGATGCTCGACGTCCAAGCCACTCGAGGGCTGTTCTTCTGGGGCAATGGCACCCTGATGCAGTCCGGTCTGGAGCGGCCACTCACTCTCGGCGCGGTCGTCGTCGCCGGTGCGCTGATCGCCCCGTTCCTGGCGCGTCCGCTGGACCTGCTGGCGCTCGGCGACGAGACGGCCCAGGCGATGGGTGTACGGGTCGAACGCGTTCGCCCTGCTGCCTTCCTCGTTGCCGTACTGCTGTCCGCCGCGGCCGTCTCCCTGGCCGGCCCGATCGGCTTCGTCGGACTGATCGGCCCGGTCATCGTCCGGCAGTTGGGCATGCGCCGGCACACGCTGCTCATCCCGATGGCGGCGTTGTTGTCCTGCGCGCTCGTGCTCAGCGCCGACGCTGCCGCCCAGCTGGTCGTCACCCCGTCCGCCACTCAGCCGGCCGAGATCCCGGTGGGTGTGGTCACGGCGCTGATCGGCGGCCCGGTCTTCATGGCACTGGCCCGCCGGGTGAGTACCGGCGACGCCGACACCGGTGCGGCGGTCGTGGTCTCCGATCAGCGCCGCGCACCCACGTACGCCGTTGCGATCGGCGGCGGACTGATCGCTCTGGCCGTCGCGATGGCCGTCTCGCTGCGGGTGGGCGACGTCCAGATCAGCTGGAGCCAGCTCGCCGCGGCGGTGTTCGGCTCCGCGGAGCAGATCACCGAAGCGGTGGTGTCCTTCCGGCTGCCGCGCATCCTGGTGGCGGCCCTGGCCGGGGCCTGCCTGGCGGTCGCCGGGGCCGCGGTGCAAGCGGTCGTACGCAACCCGCTGGCCGAACCGGGGCTCGTCGGCGTGACCGGCGGTGCCTCGCTCGGCGCGATCACCGTCATCCTGCTCGTCCCCTCGGCGCCGCTGGCAGCCCTGCCGGCCGCGGCGGGCATCGGCGGCGTGCTGATGCTGGTGCTCGTGGTGCTCGTGGCCAGAGGCACCCGGAACGGTGGCCGGACCGGCCTCGACCCAACCCGGGTGGTCCTGGTCGGCATCGGTGCGGCCGCCACCTCGATGGCTCTGGTCAACATCATGGTGGTGGGCGCGCAGATGAACATCGCGGCCGCGCTCGGCTGGCTGGCCGGCAGCACGTACGGGCGGGACTTCGCGGCGCTGGGCTGGCTCGCTCTGCCCGCCCTGGCCGCACTGCTGCTCGTGGTCGCCGCGCGGCCGGTGAACCTACTGGCCTTCGGTGAGGAACTGCCACGCGCGCTGGGGCTCGAACTGGGCCGTGCCCGGCTGCTCGTCCTCGGCGCGGGCGCCGTGCTGGCGGCCGGTACGGCCGCGGCCGTCGGTGCGGTCGGCTTCGTCGGCCTGGTCGCTCCGCACCTGGCCCGCCGCATCGTCGGCAACAGCACGGCCCGCATGGTGCCGATGGCGGCGGTGCTGGGAGCGGTACTGGTCGTCTCCTCGGACGCCCTCGGCCGCTGGCTGCTCGCCCCGACCGAGATCCCGGTGGGAATCGTCACCGCCCTGGTCGGGGCGCCCTACCTGGTGTGGCTGCTGCGCCGGACTCGCGAGGTCTGAGCCCGTCGGGTCCGCGTCAGGAGGTCTGGGTGACACGGGACCGGGTGCGCTTCGCGGTGCCGCCGACGGCCTCCGCCTCGGCCCTCAGCGTGCGTGCGGCCAGTACACCGAGCAGGCAGACGAGAGCGGAGGCCAGGCACACGGCACTGAAGGCGCCGGAGAAGGCCGACCGGGCGACTGGCCGGAGAGCGGAGTCGAGGAGCTCGAACCGCCCGGTCTCGACAGCCTCCCGCAGCGGCGCGGCCGCAGCGGGGCCCTCACCCAGACCGCCGTCCAAGCGGGCGGCGAACAGGGCTCCGAAGGCAGCGACGCCGGTGGCGGTGCCGAGCGGGTAGCAGGCGTTGGTCAGCCCGGAGGCCATCCCGGCCCGGTCGGCGGGCACGGCGCTCACCGCCACGCCCATCAACGGCGGGAAGATGACGGCCCCTCCAGCGCCGAGCAGGACCAGTCCGGTGACGGTTGCCGCCTGGCCACCGCAGCCCGCGCCGGCGGCGGCCAGGCCGGCCAGCCCCAGTCCCTGAGCTGCGAAGCCACCGGCCACCAGTGCGTCGGGCTGGAACACCCGCTGCAGTCGGGCGACGGACAGTCCGGCCAGCAGCAGACTGCCCGTCAGGGGCAGGAGGCGGACGCCGACTTCCAGCGGCGAGTACGCGTGTGTGCTCTGGAGCCAGAGCGTGGTGAAGGCGAGCACGCCCAGGCTGGACAGCCGGGCGAGGAACCCCAGCACCGCGGCGCCCGAGAACGCCCGGATCCGCAGCAGTGCCATGTCGATCAGGCCGTCGCCGCGCCGCTGACTGGCCACCAGGGCCACGGCGAGTACGACGCCGGCGGTGGCCGAAACCAGCACCTCCGTCGCCGCCCACCCGGCTTCCGGGCCGGTGACCAGCGGATAGTGCAGCGCCAGGAGCGCGCCGACGCCGAGCACCGCACCCAGCGGATCGATACGCCGTCGGGTCGCGGGTGGTGCCGATTCGGGCATGCGGGCCAGTGCGCCGACCACGACCAGGACCCCGATCGGCACGTTGACGAGGAAGATCCACCGCCATCCGAGTGCCTGGACGAACAGCCCCCCGACGATGGGGCCGAGCGCGCCTGCCGCGGAGGCGATGGCCGCGAACGCGGCTATTCCCGCCTGGCGGCGGGCGCCTTCGTAGGCGGCGGCGATCAGGGCGAGCGTCGGCGCGAACACCATGGCCCCGCCCAGACCTTGGGCGGCGCGGGCGGCGATGAGGGTGCCGGCGTCCGGCGCGAGACCGCATGCGGCCGACGCCAAGGTGAACAGGGCCATTCCGGCCGTGAACACGGTCCGGCGGCCTATTCGGTCGGAGAGCGCGCCCGCTGTGAGCAGCAGCGCCCCGAACGCGAGCGAGTACGCCGACACGGTCCACTGCACCCTGCCCAGCCCGGTCTCCAGGTCCCGCGCGATGTCGGACAGGGCGACGTTCACGACGGTCACGTCCAGGGTCATCATCACGCCGCCGGCGCTGACCAGGGCGAAGGTCCATCGGGGGGTGCGACGACAGGAAGGCACCGCTGATCACCTCGATTCGAAGTCCAGGGGTGGGCCAACTTCATGCATGCTGACGGCCCATCAGAGTGCAACTAAGGCCATCTGGCCGGAAGTTGGGCTTGTTCATTAGGTAAGCCTAACCTAATCTAACCCCCGCTTGGGCGTCCAGGTGTCCGAGCCGCACTGATCCAGACAGACATCGGAGCTGCCTGATGCTCAACCCCGCTGACCATCCCGTGCCCGCGCTGCCGCACGTCGCCCCTGCGGCTTGGCGCGATGCCAATCGACGCCTTCTCGCCAAAGCGATAGGCGAGTGGTGTTTCGAGGACATGCTCAAGGCGGTCGAAGCCGACGGCGGCGGCTACCGCCTCGACCTCGACAGCGGCACGACCTACGCGTTCAACGCAGTGCCCGGCGCGTTCGGCTGGCTGCGTGTCGACCCGGAGTCGATCACCCGTACCGCCACCAGCATGCTCGGCAACTCCATCGCCCAACCCGCCTGGGACGCCCTGCAGTTCCTCATGGAAGCGGCCTCGACGATCGGCAGCGACCCGTCCACCATCGCCACGTACTTCACCGAACTCTCCGCCACCCTCGCTGTCGACGCGGCGCGCATCGCCCACGGCAGTGAAACCGTGGCAGAGATGCGGTCCCTGGGCCACACGGAGCTGGAGTGCCGCATGACCGGGCACAACCTGCTCGTCGCCAACAAGGGCCGGATCGGGTTCTCCGCCACCGACGTGCGCCAATACGCTCCTGAGTCGGCGCAGGCGCTGAAGCTCCAGTGGGTGGCCGTGCACCGCGGTCTTGCCGAGTTCCGCGGGACCTCGGAACTGTCCGAACAGACCATCCTGGCCCGGGAGCTGGACGAGGTGACCCGGGACCGGTTCACCGCGGTCCTGACGGAGGCCGGTGTCGACCCGGCAGGCTATGTGTGGATGCCGGTGCACCCCTGGCAGTGGGACCACGCCGTCCAGAGCCTGCACGCCGCCGACGTGGCACAACGGCGCATCATCCCGCTGGGCGAGAGCCCGGACGCGTACCTGCCCGGCCAGTCCATCCGTACGATGGCCAACGCCACCAGCGTCGATCGGTACGACGTCAAGCTCCCGCTGAAAATCCTCAACACCCTGGTATGGCGAGGCATACCGCCGCACTGCACCATGGGAGCACCCGTCGTCACCCAGTGGCTGCGCGGCCTGGTGGAACGCGACGCGTTCCTGACCGAGGAGTGCCGGACCGTCTTCCTCGGCGAGGTCGCCTCCGTCACGGTGCGCCACCCCTACCTCTCCAAGCTCGACGACGCCCCGTATCAGCACCTGGAAACCCTCGGCTGCATCTGGCGCGAATCGGTGTCGGCGCGCAAGGACCCGGACGAGCGGGTCCGTACCTTCGCCTCACTCCTGCACGTCGACCACTCGGGCGACGCCTTCGTCGCCGAGCTCGTCCGGGCCTCCGGCCTGGACCCGCAGGACTGGCTGCGACGGCTGTTCGACACCCTCCTGGTGCCGATCATGCACGTGCTGTACCGGTACGGGGTCACGTTCAACCCGCACGGGCAGAACACGCTGATCGGCTACGACGAGAACGACGTACCCGTCCGCCTGTACCTGAAGGACTTCGTCGACGACGTCTGCGTCTCCTTCACCGATGTACCCGAGCGCGGACCGGAACCGGACGGACACGACCACGTCCTGCCCCGCAAGCACCCCTCGATCATCAAGCAGCACGTGATGGACCAGGTCTTCGTCGGCCACTTCCGCTACCTGGCACCGCTGTGCGCCGACCAGCTGGGGGTACCGGAGGAGACGTTCTGGCTGCTGGTGCGGCAGACGATCCTCGACTTCCAGAAGCGGTTCCCCGAGCTGGCCGAGCGGTTCGCCGAGTACGACCTGCTCACCCCCGAGATCCCCCGCTACGGCCTGAACCGGGACCGCATCGTGGTCACCCGCTACGGCGACCGCGCGCTGCGCCATGCGCTGTACCCGAACGGCACGCACCCCAACCCGCTTGCCAAAGGCTGAGGAGTACCGGCCGTGACACCGCTGACCCGAACACGCCCCCGTACGTCCGACTTCCCGGCCTCCCTGTTCGCCGGTTCCCACGACGGCCTCGCCGAGGTCCTCGCCACCCTCGCCGAGGTGGTGGACGCCGTGTCGGCAGCTCCCCGTCCGGACGGACCCGTCCCGGCGGGCACCCCGGCCGAAGTGCTCGCCGCCGCCTCCGAGGCCCTGGGGCCGGCCGAGCTCCCCGCCGAGGGGCTCGGGGCCAAGTCCGCGCTCCAGCTGCTGGCCACCGTTCTCGTCGAGTACGGCATCGACCTCTCCCACCCCCGGGCCGCCGCCCATCTGCAACCGCCGTCGCTCGCGGTCGCGGTCGCCGCGGACACCCTGGCCGGCGCCGGCAACGCCTCGCTGGACACCTACGACTCCGGCGCCTCGGCTCTCGCCGTCGAACACTGGCTCATCGGCGTACTGACCTCCCTGGCCGGTCTGGGGGAGCGCGCCGACGGCGTCCTCACGCCCGGCGGCTCCCTGTCCAACCTGATGGGCCTGCTGCTCGCCCGGGACGCCGCCGCCCTCCGGCGGGGCATCGACGCCCGCGAGCACGGGGTGGCGGCACTGCCGGGACCGGTGGTGTTCTGCTCGGAACTCGCCCACTTCTCCACCCACCGGGCCTGCGCCGCCCTCGGGTTGGGGGAGACGGCCGTCCATCCGATGCCGGTCGACGAGCGCCGGCGCATGCGGCCGGAGGCGCTGGCCGCCGCCCTGGACTCACTCGGTCCCGACCGGACGCCGGTCGCGGTGGTCGCCACCGCCGGTACCACGGACTTCGGCTCCATCGATCCGCTCCCGGAAATCGCCGAGATCGCCGCCGGGCACGGCATGTGGATGCACGTGGACGCCGCGTACGGTTTCGGCACGCTGTTCTCCCGGCGACTGGCGGGCCGGCTGGCGGGCCTGGAGCTCGCCGACTCCATAGCCCTCGACCTGCACAAGATCGGCTGGCAGCCTGCCGCCACCAGCGTGCTGCTGGTGTCCGACACCATCGCCTTCACCGCCCTCGACCGCGAAGTGGCCTACCTCAACCCGACCGACGACTCCGAAGCCGGCTACGACGGACTGCTCGGACGCAGCCTGCAGACCACCCGCCGCCCCGACGCCGTCAAGGCCGCCGCCACCCTGCTCACGTACGGACGCACGGGCATGGGCCGCATGGTGGACGCCTGCCACGACCTGGCCCGGCACGCCGAGCGCCGTATCCTCGACGAGCCCGAACTGGAACTTGTCGCCCCGGCCGAGCTGACCACGGTGGTGTTCCGCTACCGCGGCTCGGACCCCTCCGCCGCCGACGACATCAACGGCGCCCTGCGCCGCCGGCTGCTGGAATCCGGCAGCGCACTCATCGGGCGCACCGAGGCCGAGACCGCCGGACCCGGCTCACCCAAGCAGGTGTGCCTGAAGTTCACCCTGCTCAACCCCACCGCGACCCCCGACGACATCGACGGTCTCGTGGACACCGTCCTCGACACCGGCCGTACCTGTGAACGACTCATCGAGGAGGGCGCCGCATGAGCATCGCCACCGCGGCTACGACCCCCGCCACCGCCGACCCCCTGCACGAACTGGACGCCCGGGGCGCCGCCGAACACGCCCACGTCGAGGCACTGCTGCGATGCTGGCTCCGCGAGACCGGCGCCCCGGTCACTCCCGGCCCGCTCCGGGTCGAGCTGCCGACCGCCGGACTGGCCCTGGTCACCGAGGTGACGCACTGCTCGCCCACCGGCTGGCACCGGTTCGCCCCCGCCCGCCTGGAGGGACCCGGGGGGCCGCTGGGTGAGACCGCCGACCCGGTGACGGCCGTCGCGCTGCTGTCCACCGAGGCGGCCGTGCGCGGCGGCAGCCGCCCCGGAGGCGTCCCGGCGGGAGAGGTCGCCGACCTGGTGGAACGCACCGCCGAGTCCGTACGCCGCGTCACCACGTTCATCTCCGACCGGCGTGCGCACCCGAAGCCACCTGCCGAGGTCGACGCCTTTCTCGACGCGGAACAGGCCCTGATCCTCGGCCACTTGCACCACCCCGCGCCCAAGAGCCGAGACGGCATCTCGGACAACGACGCCGCAGCCTTCTCGCCCGAGCTCCGAGGCTCCTTCCGGCTGCACTGGTTCGCCGCCGACGAATCGGTGATCTCGCACGACGCGGTCGACGGAGCTCCCTCACTGGCCGGCCGGGACACGATCGCGCTCCTCGCCGACCTGGCCGAACGCCGCCTGCACGACGGCCGGGTGCTGGTCCCCGCCCACCCCTGGCAGGCCCGCGACCTGCTGCACCGCCCCCGCATCAAGGCCTTGGTCGCCTCCGGCGCCCTGCACCCGCTCGGCGAACTGGGCCCTGAGTGGTGGCCGACCTCCAGCGTTCGCACGGTGTACCGGCCGGACGTCGACGTGATGCTGAAACTCTCTCTCGGGCTGCGGCTGACCAACTCCCGCCGAGAGTCCACCCGCACCGAACTGCGCCGAGGCCTGGAGATCAACCGGCTCCTCGACGCCGGCTACGCGGAGGACACCTTCAGGGCCCACCCGGGCTTCGCCATCACCCGCGACCCCGCCTGGCTCGCCGTCGACGTACCGGGACGCCCTGAGGGTCCGGCCGTGACCGGCCTCGACGTCGCCGTACGCGAAGTGCCCGAGGGCATCGAGAACCTGCGTTGCCTGGTGGGCCTGGTGGCACCCCGCCCCGGCTTGGGCCGCAGCGCGCTCGGTCAACTGGTCGCCGGCCTCGGCTCCGGCGCCGCCGAACAGTGGACGGCCGACTACACCGACAAGGTGCTGGTCCCCATGCTGCACCTGTACGCCGCCACCGGCATCGGCCTGGAGGCCCACCAGCAGAACACCCTCGTACGGCTGGATGCGCAGGGCCGGGTGACCGGCAGCACGTTCCGCGACAACCAGGGCTACTACCTCGCCACGTCGTACCTGCCCGGTCTGCTGAAGCGGCTCGGCGCCGACTCCTCCACGCTGGCCGTGGTCCAGGACGCCCTCGTCGACGACCGGCTGTCGTACTACCTGCTGCGCAACCAGGCCCTGTCGGTCGTCGGCTGCCTCGCCGTCGACGGACTGGCGGACGAGCGTGATCTGCTCGCCGTCCTCGCCGACCGGCTGCGGGCGGCACTGCCCGCCCTCGCCGAAGCCGGGCCGGACGGCGACCGGCTGGCACGCCGCTGGCTGGAGGCCCACACCCTGCCGTGCAAGGGCAACCTGCTCACCCGGCTGCACGGGATCGACGAAGTCCTCGCACCCCTCGACGCCCAGTCCGTCTACCTCGACGCCCCCAACCCCCTGCAGGAGGCCACAGCATGACGTCGGTACACCAGGACGAGCACGCCTTAGCCGCCGCCGTTCCCGGCCCGCCGCTTCCTCTTCTGAGCGGCTCCTGGTCGGCCCGGGTCGCACAGGCCGAAGGAGCCGATCTGGACCTGGTGCACGGCTGGATGCAGTCGCCGCACATCGATGCCTTCTGGCATCAGGCATGGCCGCGCGAGCGCTGGTACGAGGAGATCGCCGGACACCTCGCGGGCGATGCGATCCTTCCCGTCCTGATCGACCTGGACGGGCGGCCGCTGGCGTACATCGAGGTGTACCGGGTGATGCGCGACCGCCTCGCCGAGTACTACCCGCACCACTCCCACGACCTCGGCCTGCACATCGCCATCGGCGAAGCCGGCCGCACGGGGAAGGGCCTGGGCCGCACCCTGCTGCGCGCCCTCGCCGAGGGCCTGCTGGCCGCCGACCCCGAATGCCCGCGAGTGGCCGCCGAGCCCGACGTGACCAACGCCGCCTCGCTCAAGGCGTTCGCCGCCGCCGGATTCCGTCACGTCGGTGAAGTCACCTTCCCCGACAAGACCGCAGCCCTGATGATCCACCCGCGTTCGGAGGAGGACCTGCCCCGATGAACGGGACCACTGCCGAGCACGACGTCGTGGCCGTGGGCTGCGGGCCCTTCAACCTGGGCCTGGCCGCCCTGGCATCGACCGTGGACGACCTCGACCTGGTCGTCCTGGAGGAACAGCCCGAGCTGACCTGGCACCGGGGCATGATGTTCGGCGACGCCTCGATGCAGGTGAACTTCCTCGCCGACCTCGTCACACTCGTCTCACCACGCCACCCCCTGTCGTTCCTGGAATACCTCCACGACATGGACCGGCTCTACACGTTCACCGTCCGGGAGAACTTCTTTCCCTCGCGCCGCGAGTACGAGGACTACCTGCGCTGGGCGGCGGCGAAACTCCCCTCGGTCCACTTCTCCCACCGCGCCGAGGAGATCCACTGGGACGCCACCGCAGAACGCTTCACCGTGCACGCCGTGCGCGGCGACGGCACCCGGCTGCGGTTGCACGCCCGCAACCTCGTCCTCGGCATCGGCACCGCCCCGTACGTCCCGGATGCCCTGGCGGGCCTGCCCCCGGAGAACCTGCTGCACACCGGCGACTACCTGTACCGGGAGGCCGACGTGGCCGCCGCGAGCAAGGTCACGGTCGTCGGCTCCGGCCAGTCGGGGGCCGAAGTCACCGTGGACCTCCTCGCCCGCAACCTCGACGGCGGCCCCGCGGTGAGCTGGCTGACCCGCACTTCATCGTTCGCGCCGCTGGACTACACCAAAATGGTGCTGGAGATGACCACTCCTGCATACATGCAGTACTTCCATTCCCTGCCGGAGGACGTACGCGACAAACTGGTCGGCGAACAGTGGCAGTTCTACAAGGGCATCTCCACCGAGACGCTCGAGGAGATCCACGAGCTGCTCTACCGGCGCCAGCTGGAGCACGGACTGGCCGAGGTGGAACTCCGCTTCGGCATCACCGTCGAATCGGCGACCATGGACGAAGCAGGGCAGGCGGTACTCACCTGCCGGCACCGCGATACGGGCGAGACCTTCGAGCACACCACCGACCTGGTCGTGGTGGCCACCGGCTACCGCAACAGGACGCCGGCGTTCCTGAAGCCCGTCGAGGACCTGGTCCTGCGAGACGGCCGCGGCCGTCCCCGGGTACGTATCGACCACTCCGTCGAACTCGCCGACGGCGTGACAGGCCGGATCTTCGTGGCCAACGCTGAGGTTCACTCCCACGGTGTGTCGTCGCCGAACTTGGACATCGGCGCCGTGCGCAACGCCGCGATCCTCAACTCCATCACCGGCCGGGAGACCTACCGGCTGCCGAAGCGGAGCGCGTTCACCAGTTTTGACGTGCCTCGACGGGCTACGTAAGGGGCGCCCGTCCGGCGAAGCATTCCGCCGGACGGGCGTAACGGCTGCCTTGCTCACCCCCGTACGGGCCATCCGGGCGCACCGGTGACGACCACGGATCCGCGTCCGCGGACGCTCGAACGAGGCTGGGCCCGCGTGGGGGAAGCACGCAGTTGCGGCTCCGGGGTCCCTCGGCGACAGCGTCCGCCCTGCGGCTCCTCCATCCGAGCGGGGTGCCGAACACGTCCGGCATGGCACCAGGGCCCGCGGCGCCACGCCACAGATGCTGAGAGGCCTCTGACCCTGCAGGAGAGGCCCGTGAACAACCCCAGCCCTCAAGGGCCCCGGAAATCGGCATCCATCGGCGCGGGCCAGGACGCCGGCGGTCAGGCCGGGGTCATCGGCATCGGCCTTGCCGCCGTGCTGACGTTCGCACTCGCGGAGGGTTCCTGGCAGTGGTTCGCCACGTACATCGGAATGACGCTTCTCGCGGTGATCTTCGCCTTCTACCGACTGCCGGCATGGAGGCCCGGCATCCGATCTGCATACCTGCGCAGTCTGGTCGCGTATTCGCTGGTCATCGGCCTGTGCGTAGCCATCGCACTGGCCCCGATGCTGCAGCGCTGGGCTTGGCTGTTCCCGATGTCAGGCACTCGCGGCGGGTGCCACGAGCTGGGCACCTACGAGGCCATCCGGTCGAGGGCGGCGCTGGCGAACCTGGCTGACCGCGACAGCGCCGCTCTGGCCTACGCGCAAGAGGCCCAGAGCCGTGGCGCCGTTGCCGACTGCCTGGCGGCCACGACGACCCAGTGGCTGCCCCTGTACGGAGCCGGGGCAGCCGTGCTGGTAGGTGTGGGCGCGTGGTCCCGCGACCGGGCTCGGGCGAGGAAGGGCCCTCAGCCGGAATCCTCCCCGCCAGGGTTGATGCACGCGGGAACGCGACAGGACGGCACGAAGTAGCTGCCCGGACCCTCGCTCTGCCCGCGCCGTCGATCACCCCGAGGCCGGCCTCCAAACTCTTCCTCGGCTACGACCGGCCGTGGTGGGAGGACCTCGGCCTGAACGCCGGCCGCTCGGTGACCGACCTGCCGCTGCGCTCGAGGAGCACTTCGGCCTGCCCCGTCGGCATGGCTCTCGCCAGGCACCTACCTCGGCCAGTAGGCCGCCGACCGAGGCGGCATCCCGAGGGGGAGGGCCGTGGTCGTGCTCCGGCCCTCCCCGCGTCGGTTTCAGGGAAGGGTGATCCGGGCGACCTGCGGATCGTGGTCGCTCTGCTGGGTGGCGAACTCGGCGTTCACATGCACGATGTCGTAGCTGTGCGAGGCGCCGGCCAGTGAGGAGGACAGCAGGATGTGGTCGAGTACCTGCGCGTTGCCCTCGTAGACGTAGGTGTAGCGCTCGGCCTCCGGCAGGGTGACGGGCAGGTCCGTCAGACCGGCGCCGACCAGCGTCTGCACGGGCGGGGAGTACGGGAAGTCGTTCAGGTCGCCGGCCGCCACGACCCGTGCCTGGGGGTCGATCGCGAGAACCGATTCGACGAAGTTCCGTACCACCGTGGCCTGCTGGTTCCGCTGGGTCTCGCTGGACAGCGTCGGCGGCTGGTAGCGGCCGAACAGCGGGTCGTCGCCGCCCTTGGAGTTCCAGTGATTCGCGATGACGAACAGCGGCTTGGTGTTGACGTAGAACTTGCCGACCAGCGGCTTGCGGCTTGAGCTGAAGGCGGAGTCGGCCGGGTCGATACGGCCGGGATTGTGGCTGAGGCCGACCCGGTCCGCCGGGTTGCCGCTGTCGGAGACGCTCACCGCGGTGGTGGAGCCGCCCGGCGTCCCGGAGGCGAAGGTGAGCCCGATGTCGGTGCGGAACAGGAAGCCCACCCGGATGTTGCCGCCCGGCTCTCCGCCGTCCTGGTCGTCCACCGGGTTGATCTGCCGGTAGGTGTACGTGGGCCCGCCGGCTGCGCTGATCGCGCTGATCAGCCGGCTCCAGGTCTGGTCGGCGGCCACCACCGGGCTGTTCGTCGCACCGTCGTTGTCCTGGATCTCCTCGACGGCGATGATCCCCGGCGAGGCCAGATGGGTCACGACCTGCTGGGCGAGCCCGTCGAACTTGCTCTGCGCGTCGCCCGGGTCAAGGTTCTCGACGTTGAAGGTGGCCACCGAGATCTGGCCCGCGCCCGGCCCGCCGGCCGTCTCGGGTGCGAGCCCGCTGCTCACCCGGCTGATGGCGCTGGTGAGCAGAAGCTTGAAGTTGCCGAAGGAGTAGTCGAGCACGCCGACCGCCGGGCCGGAGAAGTGATCACCCACGTTCACACCGCTGGGCACGGATCCGGCCAGGGCGGCGTCATCGAGGTGCACCCGTTCGGGATTGGCATCGGTCTGGCGCAGGACGATGCCGCCCCGTGCGGTGCGCACCGCGGCGTTGGCGCCGTTGTCGGCGAGCACCGGGATCTCGTTGAAGGAGTTGCCCGCACCCACGGCCACGGGGTTGTTGAGCTGGACCCGCATCCCCTCGAGCGACTCGTAGAAGTCGATGCCGTCGGTGGTGGCGTCGAAGGTGCCGGAGGTCTCGACACTGCCGGTGGCGTCGTTGTCGGTCACCGAGGCGGGCGGCACCCGGCCGCCGGTGCCGATCACTCCGGCCGGCGGCACCGGCCTGATGCCCAGGACGCTGACCGAGGGGGACGTGATCTCGGTGGTGGTCAGGTTGGTGGTGCTCGCTCCGCCGGGCCGGAACTCGGTGACACCACCGCCGACCGAGATCTCCTGGCCGACACCGACCGAGGGGGCACTGGAGGTGAACACGAACACGCCCTCGGACGTTGCGGCATCGCTGTCCGGGCAGGGGTCCTGGAACCAGAAGCCGTTGCTCTTCACCGCGGTGACCACGCCCCGTACGTCGGAGACCGACTGGCCGCTGCGCGGGGACAGATGGCCACTGCCTTGGATGTCACGTATCCGAGTGGTGTAGCCGGCGCAGTCGCCGCTCCCACCGCCCTGTGAATTCTGCGGAGTCGGGGCGACCTCGGCGAAGTCGTTCCCGTTGTTGTCGGTGTCGGCGGCCGGGTTCGACCGGGTCGCCGAGGAGGTGTTGGAGAGCGTCGGCGCGGGGGATGTCTCGTAGTCGTTCGCCGCGCCGTAGCCGAGGAAGTCCCTCACGCCCGGGGCGGTGTCACAGTTGCCGCCGCATGTCAGGGCGGTGGTCGAGGTGACCAGTGCGACCTTGCCGGAAGTTGCCGACATGTTGGTGGTGCCGCTCGCGTCCGGGGCGGGCAGCAACGCGCCCTGGCTGCCGCCGGAGCCGAGCCGCACCAGGTATCTCGAACCGGGCTGGATCGTGCCGGACAGCGTGGTGACGGCGTACGTGGTGCCGGATGCGGAGGCGTACTGCGTGGACCAGCCGGAGAGGCTGACCGCGCTGCCGCCCCGGTTGTACAGCTCGACATAGTCGTTGCGGTAGGGGGCGCCGCTGTTTCCGCCACCCCCGTACACCTCGCTGATCACCACATCCGGCGAGGCGGGGAACGCCGGGGGCGCGAGTGCCCCGGCGACCGCGCCCACCAGGGCGGTGGGAAGCAGGAAGAGCACCACGGGGCGAGCGTTGCTCGGCCGGCGCGACCGGCGGCGATGATGATCCATGATCGGGCTCCTGACCAACGATGCGTGGTGGGGGGCGGGTTGAACCCGTCATGGTTACCCTGCGAGATGCGTCGATCACTATGGGATGAGGGCGACGGCCGGACGACTCGTGAATGAACTTCCCGCGCGGCCGACCGGGCGGTGTGCCCGTCGGCGCATCCGGATGTCGTGAGCGCGGCGCCCGCATGCCCGGCCGGGCCTGGGCCGGACGTTCACGGCCCAACACGTTCCAGACCCTCGCGGTCGCCGTCCCCCGGATCCGGCACCCGTCTATGCGCTCGGGTGGATCCCCTTGACGGCGTTGTCGAACACCGGCCGGTATTCCTTCCATTCCTCGCTCGGCGCCGACAGGTAGATCACGTACTGGGTCCCGTCGGCGTTGGCGAAGGCCAACTCGACCGCGCGGAAGTCCCGTACCCGGCCCTTGAAGGTGAACTCCCAGTATCCGGCCTGCCGTCCCCGGAACGTCGTGGTGCTCATCCTGACCCGCTCATAGCCCGGATTGTCCCTGCGTGTCTGGTCCTCCTCGACCTCACTCCAGTGCCGCACCGGATCGGATCCCGCGAACTGAACCGCGTTGACCCTCAGTCCCACCAGTCCGGTGGGGTCGAGATAGGCGACTTCACCGTCGGGCCGTTCCTTGCGTGTCCAGCCGTCCGGCACCGGCACCGAGAGGCCCATCTTCTCCGTCTCGCGGTGGTAGCCGGAGGGGATCGCCGGAGCCGGGGAAGGGCTGGTGCTCGGAGACTGGGCCGACACGGAGCCCGTCGCCGCCGGGTCCTTGCCGTCGCCGGCCGGCTCGTGCGGCCACAACAGGACGGCGCCGCCCGCCACGGCGGCAGCGACGGCCAGCCCTGCGACGAACCGCGACACGGTGCGGCGGCGGGTGCTGTGTTGCGCGGGGGCCGGGGACAGTTCACCATGGGCCGGCCGCGTGGGGTGGTCGAGGCGGGCGGTCTGCGCCCCGGCCGCATGGGCCAGAAGGCGCTCGGCCTGGCGCACGCCCATGCGCTCTCCCGGCTCCTTCACGAGCAGGCCCTCGATCACCGGGGCCAGCTCCCCGGCCCTGGTGAGCGGCTCGTACGGGTACGCGGCGATGGCGTACGCCGTCTCGATCGGGGTGTCCCGGCGGAACGGCGGCCGCCCTTCGACCGCCTGGTACAGCATCGCCCCGAGCGACCACAGGTCCGAGGCGAAACCGGCCTTGGCGCTGCCCTTGAGACGTTCGGGCGCGAGGTAGTCGAGCGACCCGACCAACTCGCCCGTCCTGGTCAGCGAGGGCGTTCCGGACTCGAGCGCGATCCCGAAGTCGGTGAGCACGACCCGCCCGTCGTTCCCGAGCAGCACATTTGCGGGCTTCACATCCCGGTGCAGCACCCCGGCCCCATGCGCGGCGCTCAAGGCGCCGGCCACCACGCAGCCGATGCGCGCCGCCTCGTCGGGCGGCAGCACGCCCTCCTTCAGCACGTCGCTCAAGGTGACCGAAGGGATGTACTCCATGACGATGCAGGGCAGGCCCTCGTCGTCGACGACGTCATGCACCACGATCACATGGGGATGCGCCACCCGCGCTGCACTGCGCGCCTCCCGCCGGGTCCGCTCGTAGAGCCGCCGAAGCTCGTCGTCCTCCAGATGTGGGGGAACGTGCAGCTTCTTCACGGCGACATGCCGCCCGAGGAGCTCATCCTCCGCACGCCACACCGTGCCCATGCCACCGCGCCCGATGCGCTCCACCAGCCGGTACCGGTCGGCCACAAGCCGCCCAAGATCGGACACCGTGAGACCCCAGCCTTTCCCGCTCGTGCACCGGCACGCCCGAACGCACCGAGGAGAACCATAACCGGTGCCCCGAACAGCGCCCCGCCCCAGCCGGGAGACCGGGGACCGGGGACCGGTCCAACGGACTGCGCACCACCGGGCTCTCCCTCGACCCCGCCGTAGCGAGAATGCAGTCAGCCAGGCGAACGGGCCGCCGGGCTGCGGTACGCCGTCGGCTCGGCGCGCTCAGCCAGGAGTGGCTCCCGGCCGCGCCTCCAGTCCGGCGAGGTCGACGGCATGGCGGAACACGTCGGCGAGCATGGTGGCGGTGAGCCGCCCGGTGAATGTGTTGTGCTGACTCGGGTGGTAGCTGCCGAGGAGATGGAGCGGGGGCCGACGGCCCGTGGCCGGCAGGACGACATGAGCACCGTGCCCGAAGGCGGGACGGGGCCGGGGCGTCCGCCAGCCGGCCTCGGCGAGCGCGGGCAGCACCGCCTGCCAGGCGAACCCGCCGAGCGGGACCACAGCACGCAGATGTGGGCTCAACAGCCTCAGCTCCGCCGACAACCAGGGCCGGCAGGTGTCCCTTTCGCCGGCAGTGGGCCTGTTCTGCGGAGGCGCGCAGTGCACCGGCGCGGTCAGCCGCACACCCTGCAGAGTGAGCCCGTCCCCAGCATGCGCGGACACCGGCTGTGAGGCGAGACCGACCGCGTGCAGGGCGGCGAAGAGGAAGTCACCGGCCGCGTCCCCGGTGAACATCCGCCCGGTCCTGTTGCCACCGTGCGCGGCAGGCGCGAGCCCGACCACCGCCACAGCGGCATCCGCCGGCCCGAACCCGGCAACCGGCCGTCCCCAGTACTCACAGTCCTGGAATGCCGCACGCTTGACGCTGGCGACCTCCTCACGCCAGCCCACGAGCCTCGGGCACGCCCGGCACCCGGTCACGAGCCTGTCCACCTCGTCCAGGCGCGTGCAGCGGGGCGCGTGATGAGCCGCGAACGCCGCGTCGTCGGCGGCCGGTGCCGAGCCTGAGCCGCCCGTTCCGTTCATGCCTCCACGCTACTGAGCCAGGGTCCGACCACCTTCGGGGCTACCTGGGCGAGAGCTCTGGGAACGCGCTGTGACCTGCGGAAACATTGATTGCGGTCTCTTCGGACCCGGCTGCCTTCACCCTCCACCTGTCCCCGACGTGAGGAGGGAAAGGGCTCAAGGGGAAGGCCTCAAGAAGGGCTCAGTCCTGCTGATCCCGGGTGCCTCGGCGAGTCTGTTCCAGCCACTCCGGCGCAGTCTCGGCATCGCCGTATTCGTCGTGCCAGTTCCACCATTCGTACGGCGGGGTCTGGGGATAGCCCTCAGGCGAGTCCTCCCATTCTTCCTGCCGCCCGAGCGCAGTCATGTCGAGGTAGCTCCAGGTGCTCCCCAAAGCCTCGTCACCGCGGGCGTTGATGAAATAAGTGCGGAACACGCTGTCGCCGTCGCGGACGAATGCGTTCGTGCCGTGCCACTCGTCGACACCGAAGTCGGTGTCGAACTCGTCGGTGATCGTGTACCAGGGCATCGTCCAGCCCATCCGCGCCTTCACACGCTCGATCTCCGGCTGCGGTGCGCGGGAGACGAAGACGAGAGTGGTGTCGCGGGCGTTCATATGGGCAAGGTGGCCCACATGGTCGGCCACCATGGAGCAGCCGCGGCAAGCGTGGTCGGGCCAGCCGAACACACCGGGCTCGAAGAAGGCGCGGTAGACGACCAGCTGACGACGACCCGCGAACAGGTCGAGCAGACTCACCCGGCCCTCGGGTCCGTCGAACTCGTACTCCTTCTCCACCGCCAGCCACGGCATCCGCCGACGCTTGGCGGCCAGGGCGTCACGGGCGCGGGTCAACGCCTTCTCTTCCACAAGCAGCTGCTGGCGCGCAGCCTCCCACTCTCGCGGTGCAACGATGGGGGGTGTCTTCATTGTGACGTTCACCTTCCCGTTCCGTCCGACGTCATGCGCCAGGCCAGGGGTGTGAGCGGGTACCGCTCAGCAGGGCCCCTGTATCCAGGGTCGGGCGCCGTCGACACGGGCGCACGTCAGTGCGCGAGAAGTCGCTCGAAAAGCCGGGAAGTGCCGTCTGACCTCAGGTTTCTCCCGACCCCGGGCCATGCGGTGCGCAGGACAGGCCTCAGGCCTGGAGCAGAAGGGTCAGGCCGCCGATGGTGTAGCAGATCATCAGGACGAGCAGGGGGATCTGTCCGGCGACGGCACGGGCGGGCGGGAAGAGACGTACGGAGCGGTCATGGGCGGCGATCACGCCGACGACGTGACCGAGGACGATCGCGCTCACCTGGAGCGTGGCAAGGCTTCCCGGGGAGAGGAGATCCGCTGGTGCGGCGGGATTGTCAGTGCCTTGTGCGAGGGTGACCATGCGTGGGGCTTCGGTGGCGAAGAGTGAGAAGTAGTGGGCGATCAAGTAGCCGGTGGCGATGGGGAGAAGGGAGTGCGCGAAGGCGGTGACGGGGCGTTCGATCCGGCCGGAGATCAACCGGGCGGCGCCGGCACACGAGGCGTACAGGGAGGCGACAAGCAGGCAGGCGCAAGCGAGGCCGAGCGTGGCGGCGCCGGTACGGCCGAGGGAGGACGTCTGCAGGATGTTGATCCACCAGGGTGCCTTGGAGAAACCGTCGTAGGCGGTGCTGCCCAGCATGACGCAGACGGTGGCGGCGAGACCGGGCGCGCCGGGGACGGCGTCGAGACTGTGGAAGGGGTTGCGCAGGACCAGGCGGCGGTCGCTGTGACGGCGGCCGAGGAAGGAGAGATGGGCGAGCAGGACGGAGTACGACTCGAAGGCGTCGCCGCGGTCGAACCAGGAGCTGCCGTATGCGGCGGCCGCCGTGAACTGGGCCGCGGCGTAGAGGGTGAGGAAAGCGAGCAGGCTGAGGCGGGAGGCCGGTTCGGGTGAGGCCAGCTCGAGCCAGGTGAAGGCGAACAGACCGAGGGCGGCGGGCCAGTAGCCGAGGCCTGCGGCCAGGGCGCGCCCTCGGCGCGGGTCGCGGCCGAGCGCCCGGCAGGACAGGGCGTGCAGCGTGCGCAGGGGGTTGAGCAGGCGCCAGACAGGGCCGAGCAGCAGGGATGCGGGGACGAGGCCGACCCAGAGCAGGACGTACACGGCGCCGGGGGCGGGGTTGCGGTCGGGGTCGTCGGGGCCGAGCAGCAGATGGGCCAGGACGAAGACGGCCGCGGCCAGCCCGAGGCCCTGCACGGCGCGGCGGAGCGCCGGGGCGTCGGCGAGGCGCTGCAGCGTGTCGGGCAGCGGCCGGCCGGCCGTCGCCCCGGCGAACCGGGAGCTGGGCCAGAGGAGTCCGAGGGCCAGGAAGGAGACGAAGAGGGCGGTGAAGGCGCCGGCATAGGCGTAGAAGGCGGAGATGGGCAGGTCCTGGCGGGCACCGATGCCGTGGGCCAGCTGAAGGACGGGCTGGAGCTCGGCGGGGGACAGGTCGGAGGGGGGTGCGGTTGCGGGCAGGGCGGGATGCATTGCACCGGTGCCCGGCCGCAGGGCGAGCATCAGCGGACCAGGAGCTGGGTCAGGACGAGGCCCGACTCGTGCGTCTCGACCTCGAAGAGACCGGTGCGGTCGACGGTGAACGAGAGTGTGGCGGCCCGGCCGGCGGGCAGCCGGGTCGTGCGGTCGAGGCCGTGGACGTGCAGCTCGTCGGCCTTGTCGCTGGTGACGACCAAGGCGACGCGCTCCCCCTTGCGCAGCCCGATCCGGCCGGGGGAGGGGGTGACCTTGCCTCCGGCGATGCTGATCTTCACCGTCACGCCGGGCTTGCCGTCGACGGCCTGATCGCCGTCCTGCCCGTCCCCGTCCCCTGCCCCGTCACCGTCACCGTCACCGTGATCGTGCATGTCGCTGCCCGAGTCGTCGGGCGGTTCCGTGGCCGGGGCGACCGGTGCGGTCGCGGTGTCGTGGCTCGTGCCCGGCTTGTGGTGGGTGGTGGGCCGGGAGCAACCGCCCGCCGCCAGGGCGAGGGCCAGAAGGGCCGCCGCGGCGAGGCGGACGCACCGGGCGGGCAAGCGGCCACCGACGGTGGAGGGGCAGTGCGGTGTGATGCGGTGGCGTCTCGCGGCCGGGCGTCGGCGCAGCATCGTGACCGGTCCTTCGAGGGACTGACGCTGGGTCATGCCGTGGCCGCCTGCGGTTCGGGCCCTGCCGGACCCAGGCTGCTTTCCCGCTCCGCGGCGTCCGCCCGCAGCCGCTCGCGGGCCACTGCGATCACCGCCCAGACCACCCAGACCAGTCCGAGCAGCGTGCGCAGCCAGGCAGGGCTGAGCGGCGTCCAGGGGATCATCACGATGCTCTTGTCGAAGGCGTCGAGCAGCGTGAGGAAGCCGAAGGCGATCGTCACCCAGCCGAACACCGGCCGCTGCCCGCGCAGCAGCAGCCCGCTCGCCGTCCACCAGATGCCGAGCAGCAGCAGGGCGGTGGCCGGGACGGCGGTGTGCGCGTACGAGCTTGCCGAGCCGATCACGTCCAGCACCAGACCTGCGAACCCGAACCCGGCGGCGATCGTGGCCCAACGATCGCGGCGCAGTGTTCGCCACCACAGCGCGCCACCCACGATCGCGAGCACCGCCGCCACGGCCAGGGAGATCTGCACCTCGACGCGCGCCATACCGCGCGCCCCGTACCAGTCGCAGCCGGCGGGCAGCTTGCGCGCCTTCACGTCGTAGTCCGCACAGACCATCAACTGCGCCAGCTTCACCGGTTCGCCGACGATCCGGTCGCTGCCCCCGGACACCTCGCCGGGTTCGTCGCCGCAGGAGGGCAGCGCGAGCGGGTTGCTGCTGCCTTCGAGGCCGGACCAGCAGTTCCCCTCGCCCTGGCCGTCCCACCACACGGAGGCCTTGTTCGGCCGGGCACGGCCCTGCTTGTCCACGCCCAGGTGGTTGTTCACGTACCGGTTGTGGTGCGAGGTGTCGTACTGCTTGCCCCAGGAGCTCTCGCCGCGTATGAACCCGGGTACGGCATGCAGGACGAAGGCCGCGCGCTGCTGGCCGTAGATCCAGTTGTCCTGGAAGACGTTGTAGTTGCCGCCCGAAGTGATGAAGCCGGAGCCGACCGGCACGGAGATCTGAGGGCAGACCACGCCCTTCTCATAGCCGCGTTCCGCGGTTGGCTTGGCGCAGGTGCCGTCCTTGACGTAGCGGTAGTAGCCGGCGTTGTTGTCGTGGATCAGGTTGCGCTCGAACTTGGCATGGTCCTGCGGCAGTCCGGGATGGCCGGGGAACGCGCTGTCCATGGTGGCGCCGGCCATGTTGTGGTCGAACTCGTTGTCGTGGGCCCAGACGGAGTTACCGGCGGTGCCGGAGTAGCCGACCATGTTGTGGTGGCTTCGGCAGTCCTTGATCTCGATGGAGTAGCGGGGGACTGCGTAACCCCGGCCGGTGTTGATGTCGGAGGCGCTGCCCGGGTAGATGCCGGAGTCGCCGTTGCCGTACGACTCGCAGTCCTTGTACAGGCCGTGGTCGCCGGCGAACGTCAGGAACCCGTATTCGTCGTTCCAGCGCGTCAGTACGTCGTCGATGACGAAGCCGTCACCCGCCAGGATGTAGAGGGAGTTGAAGGTGGAGCGCTGGGCGGTGAAGTTCTTGAAGTAGACGCCGTCGGACTTGTCCGCCCGGATGACGTTGAGCTTCTTGTACTGGCCGTCGATGATGACGTCGTTGCGGCCGGCGCCGGTGCCCTCGATCTGCAGGTCCTTCTTGCCGAGGACGGCGATGAGGTTCTGGTTGGCGGGGCACTGCTTCTGCTGCTCGTACGACAGGATCTGGTAGCCGAACGAGGAATTGGGCGCCTTCAGCTTGGCGCACGCGCCCTTCGGGCCGGGCTGAGTGGGCTCCTCCAGATAGAGGCCCGGGAGGACGGCGATGTTCATCCCGGGCTTGTCGACGGCGTCGACGGCCTCCTGCACATGCCGGTAACCGCCGTCCTGGCAGCGCGCGAACAGTTCCAGGTTGCGCTGCTTCAGCTCCTCGGGGAAGCGCGCGATGCGCTTGCCGAAGTCCGCCCGGTCGGTCTTGCACACGAGCAGGTCGGGCTCCCCGTCCCGGTACTGCGGCACACTCCCCGAGCCGTCGGGGAAGTCGACTGGTCGCTCCTCATGTGCCATGGCGGGCGCGGCGCCGGCCAGGACGACCATGCAGGCGGCCAGCGCGGCCAGGGCTGTGCGGATGCTCGCCATACGCGGAGAGTAGAGCAATGTTCATCTTTCAGGGAGCCCCTGTGCACGGAATCGAGGGGGCAGTCCGTCGGAGGCCGGGCTACTGAGCCTTGCTCAATTCGCCCAATTTCTCCTCGATCCAATGGCGACCGAAGTTCACGACTTCGCCGGCTTCGAACAGGTAGCTGTCGGCTGCGCCGACCATGCCCTGGCTGCCGATTCCGGCGGCGAGCATGTCCTGGGCGATGGTCTCGAACGGATCCTGCCCCTCGGGCACGACGGAGGAATAGTCGAAGGCCCCGTTCTCCGAGTCGATGTCGTGGAACCGCCGCCAGACCCGCTCCCCGTCGACATGGATCGGCTGCTCGTAGTCCACGAACCGCTTACCGGGTGCTTCGGCGAGTGCCTCGGCGTGGTGCAGGACCGTGAGGGTGTCCAGCGGGGCACCCAGGAGAAGCACCCGGCCGTCCATGCCGACCAGCCGCGCCAGCGGGCTGTCCGGGCCGTGCGGGTCGTCCCAGGGATGGTCGGCCATCAGCGCGGTGGCCGCCGCCCCGAGTGCGGCGAAGCCGGCGTCGGGATGGCGGCTGCGGACTGCGCCCGGCCAGCGGCGCAGCGCCTCTGCGAGGCGGCCGTTGTTGTGGTCCGCCTCGCTGAGCTCGGGATGGTATGCGGGGTGCTCCGCGCGCAGGGCGTCCTGCCAGGCTTGCGGCCAGTCGGTGAAGTCATAGGGCAGGGCGTCGTTCCAGCCGCAGGTCACCATCAGGGTTCCCTGCTCGCCCACGACGTCGCAGAGGGCGCCGATGATCGTCTGAGGGCCGCCTGCCACGTATCCGATGGCGGACATCCGCGTGTGGAACATCACGACATCGCCGTCGGTGAGGCCGAGCGCGGTCAGGTCACGGATGAGCCGACTGCGGGTGACAGGGCCGTTGACGCGCTTGAGCAGGGCCAGTTCGTCCATGAACGCGAAGTTATCCGTCGTCCATGGGCTTCCGACACCGGATTTCCCACCGCCAGGTCCCCTGTCGAGCAGTGCCGCGTGGGGAGGTGGTGGCATGCGGCGACAGAAGTCGCTCCCGAGGGCTCCCCGAGGGTGACACCTCCATGCCAGACTCTGCCGCGCTCGTTCGAGGTCGATCCGTGTCCGGAATCCGACGACGGAACATACGAACCCTTCGAAGGGACCGCCAGTGAAGAGACTCGCCGTGAGCATGGCCCTCGGGTCCGCGCTCACAGCCCTGTTGGCCGTCGGGCTGCAGCCCGCCGTGGCCGTGCCTGAGACCCAGGACACGCCACGGGCCACGACGCCGCGGGCGGACAACCGCCCGGGGCCGGTGACGAAGCAGCGCACCGACATGCGCCGAAAGGCGATCGACAAGATCGCCAAAGGCAAAGCGAAGGCCGACGCGCGGGGTGTCGTCGAGCTCGCGCCCGGAAAGTTCGTGGAGACCACGACCGTCCGCTCGGAGAAGATCTTCACCGTCCTCTCCGAGTTCGGCGACCAGAGCGCCGGGAAGTACGGCACCGTCCCCGGCCCCCTGCACAACCAGATCGCCCAGCCCGACCGGAGCGTGGACAACTCCAACGCCTGGACGGCCGATTTCAGCAAGGCGTACTACGAGAACCTGTTCAACGGCTCCGGCGAGTCGATGCGCACGTACTACGAGAAGCTGTCCAACGGCCGCTACTCGGTGACCAACAGGGTGGAGGACTGGGTCAAGGTCCCCCACAACGCCTCCTGGTACGGCGACAACGCCGTCGAGGACAACGGCGGTTCGTGGAACTACATCCAGGACACCGGCAACGCCTGGTGGGACGCCCAGATCGCGGCCGGCAAGTCGCCGGCCGAGATCGACGCGTACCTCGCCCAGTTCGACGTCTGGGACCGCAACGACTGGGACCACGACGGCAACTTCGACGAGGCCGACGGATACATCGACCACTTCCAGGCCGTGCACGCCGGCATGGGCGAGGACGCGGGCGGCGGCGCGCAGGGCGAGGACGCCATCTGGTCGCACCGCTGGTACGTCAACGGCGACGACTACGGCCTGACCGGCCCGGACGTGGCCGGCACCCAGAACAAGGCCGGCGGCGCCCGGATCGGCGCGTCGAAGTACTGGCTCGGCGACTACACGACCGAGGGCGAGAACGGCGGACTCGGCGTTTTCTGCCACGAGTTCGGCCACGACCTCGGCCTGCCGGACTACTACGACACCGACGGCGGCGAGAACTCCACCGCCTTCTGGACCCTGATGAGCTCCGGCTCCTGGCTGAGCCACGGCGCCGCCGCCAACGCGGGCATCGGCACCCACCCGGGCCTGATGGGCGCCGAGGAGAAGCTCTTCCTCGGCTGGCTGGACCACGCGAACGCCGAGGTCGGCACCTCCGGGACCTACACCCTGAACCCGGCGCAGCTCCAAGTCACCGGAAAGGAACAGGCCGTCCGCATCGCGCTGCCCGACAAAACGAGCAGCACCGTCTACACCACCCCCACCTCGGGCACGCACGCCTGGTGGACCGGATCGGCCGACGGCCTCAACGAATCCCTCACCCGGTCCGTGCCGGCCGCCTCGCGGGTCACCGTCAAGGCGAGCGCCTGGTACGAGATCGAGGCGGACTTCGACTACCTCTTCGCCGAGTACTCCCTCGACGGCGGGGCGAACTGGCTCCGGGCGGGTACGGCCGTCGACGGCTCCTCCCTCGGCAAGTGGACGACCCTGCGATACGCGTACGACTCCCAGGGCAAGCCCTCCCTGTTCCGCTTCCGCTACCAGACCGACGGCGGCGTGCACTTCGCCGGCGCGTTCCTGGACGACATCACGTTCGCGTCCGGCGGCACCACGCTGGCGACCGACGACGTCGAGCAGGGCGCGGGCAGCTGGACGGCGACCGGCAAGTGGAAGATCTCGACCGGCACGGAGACGGCCACGTACCCGCGCTACTACCTGGTCGAGAACCGTGAGTACGTCGGCAGCGACGCGCTCCTGGCCGAGGGCCCGTACCAGTTCAGCAAGGGCATCACGGCACCCGACTGGGTGGAGTTCTTCCGCTACCAGAACGGCATGCTCGTCTGGTACGTCGACCGGTCGTACGACGACAACAACGTCAGCGCGCACCCCGGCGGCGGCTCGGCCATGGCCGTCGACGCCCGCCCGGCCCCGTTCACGTACGACGACGGGACCGCGCCGAGCAACCGCCGTCAGCCCTTCGACGCGACCTTCGGCCTGGAGGCCACGGACGCGACCTGCCTTCACAAGGAGGTCCTGTCCGGCAAGGGCGGCAACCAGACCGTCGTGACCAAGGCGGCCTGCGCGCCGGCCGTCCCGGGCATCCCGGTCTTCGACGACACCGACCCGAACGCGTACTACAGCACCGCGGCCCCGCAGGCCAGCGTCAAGGTCGCGGGCCACGGCGTGAAGGTGACCGTGACCGGCGACGCCGGCGACGACCTGACCATCAACGTGGTCAACCCGGCCGCGCACTGACGGCGGCCGGACACCAGCACGGGGGAGGGGGGGGGGGGGCGGGGAAACCCCTGGTTCCCTCCACCCCCAGAGCGCCCGCGCCCCAGGAGGGGTCTCCCTTCCCCCCCGCAGGAAGGAGAGCCCTTCCCACTAAACCCAAGAAA
>NZ_JBWKDT010000002.1:392175-457814 GCF_056435785.1 Streptomyces sp. NPDC043870 | reverse complement strand
GAGCCGGGGGGCCGAAACAAAAAGAACCCACACCAACACGCCGGGCCCCTGCTCGGGGGGGGGGGGGGGGGGGGGCCCCCCCCGCGTCTGTTCCGTACGCCGTTGTACGGGCAGTATTCGGGGGTGGGGCTCAGACCATCAGCGCGCGGTCCGTCGGGCGGATCGGCGCGGGCAGCTCGCTCGCACCCGTCAGGAAGCGGTCCACACCGCGCGCCGCCGAGCGGCCCTCGGCGATCGCCCAGACGATGAGCGACTGGCCACGGCCCGCGTCGCCGGCGACGAAGACGCCGTCCACGTTGGTGGCGAAGTCCGCGTCGCGCGCGACGTTGCCGCGCTCGTCCAGATCCAGGCCGAACTGCGAGACCAGACCGTTCTGGACGTCCGTGCCGGTGAAGCCCATGGCCAGGGTGACCAGCTGGGCCGGGATCTTCCGCTCCGTGCCCGGCTTCTGGGTGAGCTTGCCGTCGATGAACTCGACCTCGACGAGGTGCAGGGACTGGACGTTGCCGTCCTCATCGCCCTCGAAATGGGTGGTGGAGACGGAGTAGACCCGCTCGCCGCCCTCCTCGTGCGCCGACGTGACCTTGTAGAGCATCGGGAACGTCGGCCAGGGCTGGTGGCCCGGACGGTCGTCGCCCGGACGCGGCATGATCTCCAGCTGGGTGACGGAGGCCGCGCCCTGGCGGTGGGCCGTGCCGACGCAGTCGGCGCCGGTGTCGCCGCCGCCGATGACCACGACGTGCTTGCCCTCGGCGGTGATGGGCGGGGCCACGAAGTCGCCCTCGACGACCTTGTTGGCGAGCGGCAGGTACTCCATCGCCTGGTGGATGCCGTTCAGCTCACGGCCCGGCACCGGCAGATCGCGGGCGGTCGTGGCACCGGCGGCGATGACGACGGCGTCGTACCGGCGGCGCAGCTTCGCCGCGTCGATGTCACGGCCGATCTCCACGCCCGTGCGGAACTTGGTGCCCTCCGCGCGCATCTGCTCGATACGGCGGTTGATGTGCCGCTTCTCCATCTTGAACTCGGGGATGCCGTAGCGGAGCAGTCCGCCGATGCGGTCGGCGCGCTCGTACACGGCGACGGTGTGGCCCGCCCGGGTCAGCTGCTGGGCGGCGGCCAGGCCCGCGGGGCCCGAGCCGATGACCGCGACCGTCTTGCCGGACAGCCGCTCGGGCGGCTGCGGCTTGACGTCGTTGGCGTCCCACGCCTTGTCGATGATGGAGACTTCGACGTTCTTGATGGTGACGGCCGGCTGGTTGATGCCGAGGACGCAGGCCGCCTCGCACGGGGCGGGGCAGAGCCGGCCCGTGAACTCCGGGAAGTTGTTGGTGGCGTGCAGCCGCTCGCTGGCGGCCTGCCAGTCCTCGCGGTACGCGTAGTCGTTCCACTCGGGGATCAGGTTCCCGAGCGGACAGCCGTTGTGGCAGAACGGGATGCCGCAGTCCATGCAGCGCCCGGCCTGCTTGCTGATGATCGGCAGCAGGGAGCCGGGAACGTAGACCTCGTTCCAGTCCTTGACTCGCTCGCCCACCGGACGGGTCCTGGCGACCTCGCGTCCGGTGGTCAGGAAGCCCTTGGGGTCAGCCATTGGTCGCCGCCTCCATCATCTTCTCGGTGGTCTCCTGCTCGGAGAGACCGGCGAGCTCAGCGGCGTCCTTGGCGGCGAGCACTGCCTTGTACGTGGTCGGGATGATCTTGCTGAACCGGTCCGCGGCCGCGGACCAGTCGGCAAGCAGCTTCTCGGCGACGGTGGAGCCCGTCTCCTCGTGGTGGCGGCGCACGACGTCGTGCAGCCACTGCTTGTCGGTGTCGCCCAGCGTCTCGACGGCGTTCACGTTGCCGACGTTGACGTTGTCGCGGTCGAGGTCGATGACGTACGCGATACCGCCGGACATACCGGCCGCGAAGTTACGGCCCGTCTCGCCGAGGACGACGGCGTGGCCGCCGGTCATGTACTCGCAGCCGTGGTCGCCCACGCCCTCGGAGACCACCAGCGCGCCGGAGTTGCGGACGCAGAAGCGTTCGCCGGTGCGGCCGCGCAGGAACAGCTCGCCGCCGGTCGCACCGTACGCGATGGTGTTGCCCGCGATCGTCGAGTACTCGGCGAGGTGGTCGGCACCGCGGTCCGGGCGGACGACTACGCGGCCACCGGAGAGGCCCTTGCCGACGTAGTCGTTGGCGTCGCCCTCCAGGCGCAGCGTGACGCCGCGCGGCAGGAACGCGCCGAAGGACTGGCCGGCCGAGCCGGTGAGGGTGATGTCGATGGTGTCGTCGGGCAGGCCCGCACCGCCGAACTTCTTGGTCACCTCATGGCCGAGCATCGTGCCCACGGTCCGGTTGATGTTCCGGATCGCGACCTGGGCGCGGACCGGCTGGGCCTCCTCGGCGGAGGAAGCGGCCAGCGCGTCGGCGGCCAGCTCGATCAGCTCGTTGTCCAGGGCCTTCGTCAGGCCGTGGTCCTGCTCGACGAGCTGGTGGCGTACGGCGCCGTCGGGCAGCTCGGGAACGTGGAAGAGGGGCTCGAGGTCGAGGCCCTGTGCCTTCCAGTGGTTCACGGCCCGGGTGGTGTCGAGCATCTCGGCGTGGCCGACGGCCTCCTGCAGCGTGCGGAAGCCCAGCTCGGCGAGGAGCTCGCGGACCTCTTCGGCGATGAACTCGAAGAAGTTCACGACGAATTCGGCCTTGCCGGAGAAGCGTTCCCGCAGGACCGGGTTCTGGGTGGCGATGCCGACCGGGCAGGTGTCCAGGTGGCAGACGCGCATCATCACGCAGCCGGAGACGACGAGCGGCGCGGTCGCGAAACCGAACTCCTCGGCGCCGAGCAGCGCGGCGATGACGACGTCACGGCCGGTCTTCAGCTGGCCGTCGGTCTGCACGACGATGCGGTCGCGCAGGCCGTTGAGCAGCAGCGTCTGCTGGGTCTCGGCGAGGCCGAGCTCCCAGGGACCGCCCGCGTGCTTCAGCGAGGTCAGCGGCGAGGCGCCGGTGCCGCCGTCGTGGCCGGAGATGAGGACGACGTCCGCGTGGGCCTTGGAGACACCCGCGGCGACCGTACCGACACCGACCTCCGACACCAGCTTCACGTGGATGCGGGCGGCCGGGTTGGCGTTCTTGAGGTCGTGGATCAGCTGAGCCAGGTCCTCGATGGAGTAGATGTCGTGGTGCGGCGGCGGGGAGATCAGACCGACACCGGGCGTGCTGTGCCGGGTCTTGGCGATCCACGGGTAGACCTTCTGGCCGGGCAGCTGGCCGCCCTCACCGGGCTTGGCGCCCTGGGCCATCTTGATCTGGATGTCGTCGGCGTTGACCAGGTACTCGGACGTGACGCCGAAGCGGCCGGAGGCGACCTGCTTGATCGACGAACGCCGCGCCGGGTCGTACAGGCGCTCCGGGTCCTCGCCGCCCTCACCGGTGTTGGACTTGCCGCCCAGCTGGTTCATGGCGATGGCGAGGGTCTCGTGCGCCTCCCTGGAGATGGAGCCGTACGACATGGCGCCGGTGGAGAAGCGCTTGACGATCTCGCTGACGGGCTCGACCTCGTCGATGGAGACCGGCTCGCGCCCGCTGTCGAGGCTGAACAGGCCGCGGAGCGTCATGAGCCGCTCGGCCTGCTCGTTCACCCGGTCCGTGTACTTCTTGAAGATGTCGTACCGCTTGCTGCGCGTGGCGTGCTGCAGACGGAAGACCGTCTCCGGGTCGAAGAGGTGCGGCTCGCCCTCGCGGCGCCACTGGTACTCGCCGCCGATCTCCAGCGCGCGGTGCGCCGGGGCGATGCCGCTGGCCGGGTACGCCTTGGCGTGCCGGGCGGCGACCTCCTTGGCGATGACGTCGAGGCCCGCGCCGCCGATCTTGGTGGCGGTGCCGTTGAAGTACTTGTCGACGAAGGCCTCGTCGAGACCCACGGCCTCGAAGACCTGCGCGCCGCGGTAGGAGGCGACGGTCGAGATGCCCATCTTCGACATGACCTTGAGGACGCCCTTGCCGAGGGCGTAGATCAGGTTGCGGATGGCCTTCTCGGGCTCGATGCCCTCGATGAACGTACCGGCGCGCAGCAGGTCCTCGACGGACTCCATCGCGAGGTACGGGTTGACGGCGGCGGCGCCGTAGCCGATGAGCAGCGCGACGTGGTGCACCTCGCGGACGTCACCGGCCTCGACCAGCAGGCCCACGTGGGTGCGCTGCTTGGTGCGGATGAGGTGGTGGTGCACGGCGGCGGTGAGCAGCAGCGACGGGATCGGGGCGTGCTCGGCGTCGGAGTGCCGGTCGGAGAGCACGATCAGCCGGGCGCCGTCCTCGATGGCGGCGTCGGCCTCGGCGCAGATCTCCTCGATCCGGGCGGCCAGCGTGTCGCCGCCGCCGGAGACCCGGTAGAGGCCGGAAAGCGTCACGGCCGTCATGCCGGGCATGTCGCCGTCGGCGTTGATGTGGATGAGCTTGGCCAGCTCGTCGTTGTCGATCACCGGGAAGGGCAGGGTGACGCTGCGGCACGAGGCGGCGGTCGGCTCCAGGAGGTTGCCCTGCGGGCCGAGGGACGAGTGCAGCGAGGTGACGAGCTCCTCGCGGATGGCGTCCAGCGGCGGGTTGGTGACCTGCGCGAACAGCTGGGTGAAGTAGTCGAAGAGCAGCCGCGGGCGCTCGGACAGCGCCGCGATCGGCGAGTCCGTGCCCATGGAGCCGATCGGCTCGGCGCCGGCGCGGGCCATCGGCGCGAGGAGGACGCGCAGCTCCTCCTCGGTGTAGCCGAAGGTCTGCTGGCGGCGGGTGACCGAGGCGTGGGTGTGCACGATGTGCTCGCGCTCGGGCAGATCACCGAGCTCGATGATCCCGGCCTCCAGCCAGTCCTGGTACGGCTGCTCGGCGGCCAGGGTGGCCTTGATCTCGTCGTCCTCGATGATGCGGTGCTCGGCGGTGTCGACGAGGAACATCTTGCCGGGCTGGAGGCGGCCCTTGCGGACGACCTTGGCGGGGTCGATGTCCAGGACACCGACCTCGGAGGAGAGGACGACGAGGCCGTCGTCGGTGACCCAGTAGCGGCCGGGGCGCAGACCGTTGCGGTCGAGGACCGCGCCGACCTGGGTGCCGTCGGTGAAGGTGACGCAGGCCGGGCCGTCCCAGGGCTCCATCATCGTGGAGTGGTACTGGTAGAAGGCGCGCCGGGCCGGGTCCATGGAGTCGTGGTTCTCCCACGCCTCGGGGACCATCATCAGGACGCTGTGGGGCAGGGAGCGGCCGCCGAGGTGGAGCAGCTCCAGGACCTCGTCGAAGGAGGCGGAGTCGGAGGCGTCCGGCGTACAGACCGGGAAGATCCGCTCCAGCTTCTCCGCTGCGCTCTGTCCCTTGTCGGCAGAGCCGAACGCGTCGCTGACCAGCTGCGACTCACGGGCACGCATCCAGTTGCGGTTGCCCTTGACCGTGTTGATCTCGCCGTTGTGCGCGACGAAGCGGTACGGGTGGGCCAGCGGCCAGCTCGGGAAGGTGTTCGTGGAGAACCGGGAGTGGACGAGCGCGACGGCGGTGGCGAAGCGGCGGTCGGACAGGTCCGGAAAGAAGGGCTCCAGCTGTCCGGTGGTCAGCATGCCCTTGTAGACGATGGTGCGGGCGGAGAGCGACGGGAAGTACACCCCGGCCTCGCGCTCGGCGCGCTTGCGCAGCACGAACGCCTTGCGGTCGAGGACGATGCCCGTGGCCGTGCCGTCCGCGACGCTGTGCTTGCCTGAAACGAAGAGCTGGCGGAAGACCGGCATCGTCGAGCGGGCGGTGGCGCCGAGGAGCTCGGGGGCGATGGGGACCTCGCGCCAGCCGAGGACGTCCAGGCCCTCCTCCGCGGCGATCGTCTCGATCTGTGAGACGGCCTCGTCCTGGGCGCCCTCGGGGATGAAGGCGATACCGACGGCGTACGAACCGGCCTCGGGAAGCTCGAATGCGGTGACCTCGCGCAGGAACGCGTCCGGGACCTGGAGAAGGATGCCGGCCCCGTCGCCCGAGTCGGGCTCGGAGCCGGTGGCGCCTCGGTGCTCCAGGTTGCGCAGAACGGTCAACGCCTGCTCGACCAGCTCATGGCTGGCAACACCGGTGAGGGTGGCCACGAACCCGACACCGCAGGCGTCGTGTTCGTTACGGGGGTCGTACATCCCCTGCGGGGCGGGGCGACCGTCCATGGGCGACCAGGCGTAGGAACGCATCGGCTCTCCCGTCGTCGTCGTGGCATGTGGTGGTGCCGAGGGACGACGTTGGCCCTCCGCTGAAATTTCGTGCAGGTTACATGATGGAGTGAATCTCGGGTACCGGATAGCCCATTCCAGCATGCGGACACCGCGATCTTGGGTCTGGTAGCGGCGCAGATTGGGCGGGACGGACAGGTCGACGTCAGATCGGTGTCCGCGATCCCGGATGCAGAGCAGGCTTCATTGCCCACGGCGCTTACGGCTCATGCCCGGTTGTTAGGGACTCGAAACCGCCAGGTAACGGCTACTTATGTGGTGCCACGCATAGTGTCCCACCGAGTGCCGGGGTTTGGCACCGGGACGTACCTCACAGGGTACCGGGCCCGGGCCCGAACCGTCAGGATCGGAATCCCCGCAGGTCACCGCAGGTCCCGCCGGGGTCAGACCGCCGCGCCGATGAGCGACCCGATTCCGTACGTCACGGCGGCCGCGGCCCCGCCCAGCGCGAGCTGCCGCAGCCCGCTGAACCACCAGCCGCGGACGGTCACCCTGGCGACCAGCGCACCGCAGGCGAAGAGCCCGAGGAGCGCCAGCAGGACCGCGGGCCACAGCGCGGTGGCGCCGAGCAGATACGGCAGCACGGGCACCAGCGCGCCCAGCGCGAACGAGGCGAAGGACGAGACGGCGGCGACGGCCGGCGACGGCAGGTCGTCCGGGTCGATGCCGAGCTCCTCGCGGGCGTGGATCTCGAGCGCCTGCTCGGGGTCCCGGGACAACTGCATGGCCACCTCGCGGGCGAGCGGGGGCTCGACGCCACGGGCCACGTACAGCGCGGCCAGCTCCTCCATCTCGTCGATCGGGTGCTTGCGCAATTCGCGACGTTCGACGTCCAGTTCGGCCTGGACGAGCTCGCGCTGCGAGGCCACTGAGGTGTACTCGCCGGCCGCCATGGAAAAGGCTCCGGCCGCCAGACCGGCGAGCCCGGTGATGACGATGGCCTGCTGGGACACGGCGCCGCCCGCGACACCGGTCATCAGGGCGAGGTTGGAGACGAGACCGTCCATCGCGCCGAACACCGCGGGGCGCAGCCAGCCGCCGTTCACGTCGCGGTGCGTGTGGTTGTCGCGGTGGGCCGCGTGAAGTGTCGCCTCGGTCTCGATGATGGACACAGCTCTCCCCTTGCTCCCAGGGCGGGTTCGTACATACGCCCCGCTCCCCCTCAACACCTCGAAAGTACGCGCGATGTAAGGGGCGCGCCAGCAAGGCAGGCTTTACTTACCTGGTGGCAGGCGGGTGACACGGAGGTTCACCGCGCCGCACCCGGCGCCCCGCGTGGCAGAGATCCAGGAACAGGCCCAGTGCCGCATGAAGCCTCATAAAGGGGTGACGCGTTGGAGTGGATTGCATGCGATCGGGCCCGCGGCGCGCTTCTCGGACTGGCGGTGGGAGATGCGCTCGGGGCGCCCGCGGAGAACATGCGGCCGTCCGAGATCCGCCGCCGGTGGGGCCGGATCGAGGGCTTCGTGACCGAGAGTCCGGCCGGTACGGACGACACGGAGTACGCGATCTTCTCCGGGCTGCTGCTCGCCCGGCACGGGTCCGCCCTGACCGTCGCGCATGTCGAGAAGGCCTGGCACCACTGGATCGCCGACCTCGACGAGGGACCGTTCAGGGGGGCGGGCTTCAGCGAGCGGGGGACGCTGGAGAACCTCCGCCGCGGTCTGGCGGCCCCCATCACTGCCCAGCACCGGCACGCCTGGAGCGACGGGCTCGCCATGCGGGCGGCTCCCTTCGGCGTCTTCGCGGCGGGCCGCCCCGACGAGGCCGCGCGGCTGGTCGCCATCGACGGCTGCGTCAGCCACGACGGCGAGGGCATCTACGGTGGCCAGGCCGTGGCGGCGGGGGTGGCCGCGGCGATGGCGGGTGCCGGGCCCGCCGGGGTCATCGGCGCGGCGCTGTCCGTCGTCCCGATGGACTCGTGGACCGCGCGTTCCATGCGGCGCGCGGTCGTCGCCGCGGAACGGGCGGAGCCCGACCCCCTCGGCCGCGAACGCACGGTCCGCTCCGCCGTCGTCATCGGCGGCTACCCCTGGACGGACCTCGCGCCCGAGGCGGTCGGACTCGCCTTCGGCGCCTTCGCAGCGGCCCGCGGCGACTTCCGTACGTCCGTCCTCACCGCAGTCAACATGGGCCGCGACGCCGACACCACGGCGGCGGTCGCGGGCGCCCTCGCCGGCGCGATGTCCGGCGCCTCCGCCATCCCCCCGGACTGGGCAGCGGCGATCGGCCCCGTCCGCGGCAGCTGCCTGCCCTCGATGCGCGGCTACCACGTCCTCGACATCGCGGACCTCCTCACCCCGTACGACGACACCGAGGCCCCCTCATGACCCCCCGCCCCCTCGACCCCACCCCCCAGCCCACCCCGGACCCCCCGGACTCCCCACCGGACCTCACCACCGACACACCCCCGAGCTCCCCACCGGACCTCACCACCGACACACCCCCGGACTCCCCACCGGACCTCACTCCGGGGACGCCGTGCGACCCGGACGAGGCTCGTGCCGACACCGCGGCCCCCGGGAGCCCGGTGGCGCCCGAGGCCCCGGACGTCGCCGGGGCCCTCGCCGGCCCGCGCGAAGCGCCGGGCCAGGTCCGGGGAGCGGCGGGCCGGCCCGCGGCCCCCACCCACCCCCACGCAGTGCCGAACGACACCGCACGGCCCACCGCCCACCCGCACGATGCCCCGGGACGCGAAGCCGCACCGGCGGCCCCCACCGGCCCGCGCGAAGCGCCGGGCCGGGTCCGGGGAGCCGGCGGCCCGACCTCGGTTGCTGGAAGTGGGGGTCCCCCCACGCCCGAGGGCGCAGGGGGAGGGGCGGCGAAACAACCCACGGCCACCGCCCGCAAGACGCCGCGCCCCCACCGCACCCGCGCCGGCACCCGCACCCGCGCCGGCACCCGCGCCGGCGCCGGTGCCGGTGCCCGGATCGAGGGGCTGCTTCTCGGGCTCGCCGCCGGAGACGCCGCGGGGTGGCCCGCCGCGCGGCACCGGGCCGCGCGGATGCCCGAGTGGACGCGGCGGCTCACACGCGAGCTCGACACGTTCGCCGAGCAGAACGCGACGACCACCCTCCCCGTCCCCATCGCCCTCAACCAGCCCCCCGAACCCCTCCGCCTCGGTCCCTCCGACGACGCCGAGTGGGCCGCCTTCGCCGCCGAGACCGTGCTCACCGGCGCCGGTGAGCACTTCGACGGCCTCGACCTCGGCCGCCGCATGCGCGCCGCGGTCGACCTCGCCTGGAACTCCCTCGCCGGCAAGGTCGCCGCAGCCGCCGCCCGCGCCCCCGAGGTCGAGTCCGCCGTACTCCCCCTCCGCGCCCGTATCTCCGTACGCGCCGGCCTCGGCAACCTCGCCACCGGCCTGCGCCCACCCGCCACCGGTCACGACAACCCGCACTACTTCGACGACGCCGCCTGCGTCCGCGCCGCCGTACTCGCCGTCGTCCACCCCGGGCATCCACAGGCCGCCGCCGACCTCGCCGAGTTCGACGCCCGCTACACCCAGGACGGCGACGGCGTGCACGGCGCCCGTGCCATGGCGGCGGCCATCGCCGCCGCCCTCGGCGGCGCGCAGGTCGACACCGCCGTCGACGCCGCCCTCGCCCAGCTCCCGGACGCCACCGAGATCGGCCGCAACGCCCGGCACGCCGTCAAGCTCGCCAGGGACTGCGTCCACAGCAGAGCCGACGCCTTCTCCCTCGTTCCCCTCCTGGAGCATCAGATCGTCGACCACGTCTACAGCTACGGCATCGCCGCCGCCGAGACCGTTCCCGTCGCCCTCGCCCTCGCCACCGCCGCCCGCGGCGAGGTATCCGGCGCGATCCCCGCCGCCGCGTGCCTGTCCCGCGTCGCCGACTCCGCACCCGCCCTCGCCGGGGCGCTGACCGGCGCGCTCGGCGGTGGCGCGGCCGTACCCGCCGCCTGGCGCGACGCCTGCCGCACCCTCGCCGGCTGCGCCCTCCCCCGCCTCGCCGGCACCGATCTCGTGGAACTCGCCGGTCTCCTCGCCCGCACCGTGCGCCCGTAACTCGCCCCCGTCGGACCCGGATCGAGACGCAGGTCCTGACACGAAACACGGCACGCGACACGACACGCACACGACACGGATCCCGACGCGGAGCCCCTGCGAATCCGGACACGAATCCCCGACTGAGCCTTCCCCGCCCGCACCCACCCCGGGTGGACAATTCCGACATGACACTCTCAGCGCTCCCGACGGTCACGACACTCGGCGACCGGATCACGGGGTGCCTCGTCGGCGCGGCGGTCGGCGACGCCCTCGGCGGCCCGGTCGAGGGGTACACCCCGGAGCAGATCGTGGAACGGCACGGCGGCCGCGTCCACGGCATCGTCGGCCCGTGGCACGGCGACGACTGGCGCACCGCCCGTCCCATCGCCCCGTACCACAAGGGCGACGGACACGTCACCGACGACACCCTGATGACCCACGCCCTCGTCCGCGTCTACGAGACCGTGCGCGACCACCTCGACGCGTACGCCGTCGCCGACCACCTCGTCCCGGACCTGATCGCCAACCCCCGCTGGATCCCGGAGCTGGAGGCCGAGGCGCTCCCGCTCCAGCGGGTCTTCCTCGCCGAGAAGTGGCTCGCCGCACGCCTCCACTACGGTCATGTCGACCCGCGCGAGGCGGGCACCGGAAACATCGTCAACTGCGGCGCCGCGATGTACATGGCGCCCGTCGGCCTGGTCAACGCCGCGAACCCGGCCGCCGCGTATGCCGAGGCCCTCGACGTCGCGGGCGCCCACCAGTCCTCGTACGGCCGCGAGGCGGCGGGCGTGCTCGCCGTGGCGGTCGCCACGGCCTGCACCCCCGGCGCGACCCCCGCCACCGTCGTCGACGCCTGCCTCGCCGCTGCGAAGGACGGTACGCACTCGGCGATCGAGGCGGTCACCGAAGTCGCCTCCCGGTACACCGACTTCGAGCCCGCCCTGCGCCCGCTGCGCGAGGCCGTCGCCCCCTTCGACACCGTCGGCCCCGACTACCGCGCCCCTTCCCTGGGCGCCCGCCGCCCCTCCCGGCTGCACGCCATCGAGGAACTGCCCGTCGCCCTCGGCATGCTGCTCATCGGCGAGGGCGACTACCGCCGTGCGGTCCTCGGCTCCGTCAACTACGGCCGTGACTGCGACTCGATCGCCACGATGTCCGGAGCGATCGCAGGCGCGCTGTACGGCGAGGAGCCGATCCCGCCCGACTGGGTGAAGACGGTCGCGGAGGCCAGCCGGCTCGATCTGCACGCCCCGGCACGGGCACTCACGGACGTCACGTACGAGGTCTTCGCCCGGGACAAGGAACGCCGCCGGGCACACGAGTCGGCCTTCGCCCGGCTGACGGACGCCCGATGAACCTCCGCCTCACCTGGGTCCAGCCCGAGGACCTGGTCGGCCATGAACTCCGCCAGGCCGAGGAGGACGGACGCGAGGCCTCGCAGATCGCCCGCCGCTGGCGGAGGGCGGGCGGTGCTCCCGCCCCGCCGTCGGCGGGCGCCTCCCCCGCCTGCGCGTCCCCGCGGCTGCGCACCCTGGCGACCCTTCTGCTGGACGAACTGGCCGAGCTGCCCAGCCCTTTGTCGGACTGCGAGCCGACGGACCTCCGGGCCGTCAAGGCGACGTGCACCGACTGGCCCCGTCCGGGGCCCGGCGGCTCCTCGCCGCGAGACGTGGGCGGCGAAGCTCTCCTCCACCGGCTCCACGCCGCCTGGCTCGGCCGGGCCGCCGGGTGTCTCCTGGGCAAGCCCGTCGAGAAGCTCCCCCTCCACGCCCTCCGTGCACTCGCCCGCGCCGCCGGCAACTGGCCCCTCAGCACCTGGTTCACCGCGAAGGGCGTCCCGCCCGAACTCCTGCGGGCGCATCCCTGGAACCGCCGTTCCGCAAACACCTCTCTTGCCGAGAACATCGACGGCATGCCCGAGGACGACGACCTCAACTACCCCCTCCTCAACCTGCTGCTCCTCAAGCGGTACGGACGGAGCTTCCGCACCGCCGACGTCGCACGGCTCTGGCTGGACGAACTCCCCGCCGGCCGCACCTTCACCGCCGAGCGCATCGCCTACCGCAACCTCCTGGCCGGTCTTGAGCCCCCGCTCACCGCCCGCCGCCACAACCCCTTCCGTGAATGGATCGGGGCCGCGATCCGGGCCGATGTCCACGGCTGGACCCACCCCGGCGACCCGGCCGCCGCCGCCGAGCAGGCCCATCGGGACGCGGTGCTCACACACACCGCGAACGGCGTGTACGGGGCCATGTTCATCGCGGCGGCGCTCGCCGAGGCGGCGACGGGCACCGCGGACGTCCACGAGTGCCTGCGCAGCGGCCTCCGCGTCGTACCGCCCCGCTCCCGTCTGGCCGCGGCCATCCGTTCGGGCATCGAGACGGCCACCGCACACGCCGGCTTCGACACCGTCGTGGACCGTCTGCACTCCGCCTACGGCTCGTACCACTGGGTGCACACCGTCCCCAACACCGCCCTCCTCTGCGCCGCCCTCACCCATGCCGACGGCGACTTCGCCGGCTCCATCTGCCGTGCCGTGTCCGGCGGCTGGGACACCGACTCCAACGGCGCCACCGCCGGCTCCCTCGCCGGGCTGCTCGCCGGCCACCCGGACCGGCTGCCCGAGCGCTGGACCGCCCCGCTCAAGAACCGTCTCGCCAGCACCGTCGGCGGCTTCGACGGCATCGGCTTCGACTCGCTCGCCCACCTCACCCTCGCCCACACCACCTTGCGGGAGGACTCGCGCCCATGAGCGGCATCGTCGTGCTCGGCAGTACCAACATGGACCTCGTCGCGTACGTCGCGAAGGCCCCGCAGCGCGGAGAGACCGTCACGGGGCGCGAGTTCCGTACGGTCCCCGGCGGCAAGGGCGCCAACCAGGCCGTTGCAGCCGCCCGGGCCGGCGGCGACGTGTCGATGATCGGCGCCGTCGGCTCGGACGACTTCGGCGCCCGTCTGCGGGACACGCTCCAGCACTCCGGAGTCGACACCGATCTGCTGCGCACCGCCGAAGGCCCTTCCGGAACCGCGCACATCGTCGTGGACGACGAGGGCGGCAACGCGATCGTCGTCGTCCCCGGCGCCAATGGCACCGTCACCCGTCTGGGCCCCGGCGACGAGACCCTCATCGCCGGCGCCGACGCCCTCCTCCTCCAGCTCGAACTCCCGCTCAGCGGCGTGATCGCGGGTACCGAGGCCGCCCGCCGCCACGGGGTGCGGACCATCCTCACCCCGGCGCCCGCGCAGCCCTTGCCGCCCGAACTGCTCGCCGCCACCGACCTGTTGGTGCCGAACGAGCACGAGGCCGCCGCTCTCGCCGGCACCGCCGACCCGCACGCCGCCGCCGATGCACTGCTCCGCCAGGTGCCCGAGGTGGTGATCACCCTCGGTGCCGCGGGCAGCCTCTACGCCTCCCGCGGCGCTGAACCCGTCACGGTCCCGGCCCCGCGCGTCCGAGCCGTCGACACGACCGCCGCGGGCGACACCTTCGTCGGAGCCCTCGCGGTGGCCATCGTCGAGGGCAGGCCGATGCCCGCCGCGATGGCCTGGGCCTCCGCGGCCGCCGCGCTCTCCGTCCAGCGCCCGGGCGCCTCGTCCTCCATGCCGTACCGCACCGAGATCGACGCGGGAACGGAGGGCGTGACGACCGGCCGGTAGCCGCTGTCGCCGTACCGCTGTCCCCTTACCGCTGTCGCCGTACCGCTGTCCCCGTACGAATCACGAGCAAAGAGCAACGAGCCCCGAGCCCCGAGCCCACGCAAAGCCCCGCAGGAGCCTCGCAAGGAGCCCCCATGCACGACCCCGACGCCGACGGTGTCGCCGCCCGCCAGCACGCCGGAGACGGTCCGCTCGCCGGACTACGCGTCCTCGATCTCGCCACTCTCTTCGCCGGTCCGCTCGCCGCGACGATGCTCGGTGACTTCGGCGCCGACGTCATCAAGGTCGAACACCCCCGTAAGCCGGACCCGTCACGCGGTCACGGTCCCGACAAGGACGGTGTCGGCCTGTGGTGGAAGCTGCTCGGCCGCAACAAACGCACCATCACGCTCGATCTGTCCACGCCGGGCGGCCGCGAGACCCTGCTCCGGCTCGCCGCCACCGCCGATGTCGTCATCGAGAACTTCCGCCCGGGCACGCTGGAGAAGTGGCAGCTCGGCTGGGAGGAGCTCTCCTCGGCCAACCCCCGTCTCGTCCTGGCCAGGGTCACCGGCTTCGGTCAGTTCGGCCCGTACTGCCACCGTCCCGGCTTCGGCACCCTCGCCGAGGCGATGAGCGGATTCGCCGCCATCACCGGCGAACCCGACGGTCCGCCCACACTCCCTCCCTTCGGCCTCGCCGACTCGATCGCCGCACTCGCCACCTCCTACGCCGTCATGACCGCGCTGACCGCCCGCGCCGCCACCGACCGCGGCCAGGTCGTCGACATGGCCATCATCGAACCCATCCTAACCGTCCTCGGCCCGCAGCCCATCTGGTACGACCAGCTCGGCTACGTCCAGCCGCGCACCGGCAACCGCTCCGGCAACAACGCCCCGCGCAACACCTATCGCGCGGCCGACGGCACCTGGCTCGCCGTCTCCACCTCCGCGCAGTCCGTCGCCGAACGCGTCGTGCGGCTGGTCGGCCGGCCCGAGCTGGCCCGCGAGCCGTGGTTCAGGTCCGGCAGCGGCCGGGCGGAGCACGCCGACGTACTCGACGAGGCGGTGGGCGACTGGATCGCCCGCCACAACCGTGACGAAGTGCTCGCCGCGTTCGACAAGGCGGAGGCCGCGGTCGCCCCCGTCTACGACATCCGCGACGTCATGGACGATCCCCAGTACCGCGCGCTGGGCAGCGTCACCGAGGTCCCCGACGCGGAACTCGGTCCGATCCGTATGCAGAACATCCTCTTCCGCCTCTCCGAGACTCCTGGTGGCATCCGCTGGGCCGGCCGGCCGCACGGCGCGGACACGGAAGCCGTCCTCACCGAACTCGGGCTCACGACTGCCCGCATCGCCGCCCTGCGCAGCGAAGGCGCGCTATGACCCCGCTGGCTGTCACCCCCCGGGTCATCCACCCCCGAGGCCTTCCGCTCACCTGGCTGTACGCCCCCGGAGACCGGCCCGAAGTCGTCCAGAAGGCGCTGTCCTCCGGGGCCGACATCGTGATCGTCGACCTCGAGGACGCGGTCGCACCGCACCGCAAGGCGTACGCCCTCGAAGCGACCGCCGAACTGCTCACCTCCCCCCAGCCCGTACCGGTCCATGTCCGCATCCACGCAGAGCGGGACATCACCGCGCTGGCCCCCCTGCCCGGCCTGTCGGCTCTGCGTATCCCCAAGGTGGCACACGCCACTGACATCCGGGGTCCGGCGAAGCTGGCACCGGGGACGGAGCTGTACGCGCTGCTCGAATCGGCGGGGGGCGTCGAGCACGCCTACGCCATCGCAACCGCAGATCCCGCCGTACGCGGGATCGCGCTCGGCGAGGCGGATCTCCGCGCGGACTTGGGGGTACGTAACGACACCGGGCTCGACTGGCCGCGCAGCCGCATCGTGGTCGCGGCCCGCGCGGCCGGACTCGCCCCGCCGACGCAGTCGGTCTACCCCGACATCCGTGACCTGGACGGCCTCGCGGCCTCCTGCGCCCATGGCCGTGCGCTCGGCTTCATGGGCCGGGCAGCCATCCACCCCCGGCAGCTCCAGGTCATCGAGCGGGCGTATCTGCCCAGCCCGGAAGAGGTGGAGGAGGCCGAGGAGATCATCAAAGCGGCGACGACCGACGCGGGTGCGCTGGCCCTCCCGGACGGCCGCTTCGTCGACGCGGCCGTGGTGGCGGCCGCCCACCGCACCCTGTCCCTCGCGGGCCGCGGCGTGCCATGAACCCGGACGTGTCCCCCTACGGCCGGGCGCGGCCGGTGCCGGGAGCGCCCGGCCGCCACCGCGGACAGCGGCGGACCGGGGCGCACCGCAGGGGGCGCACGGCCCTGGTCCCGGCACGCTCCGGAAACGCCGCAGGGCCGCCCGACTGCGACAGTCGAGCGGCCCTGCGGGAGCGGGTGCTGCGGGTGCTGCGGGATCAGCTCTTGTTCGCGGACTCCGAGTCCGCGTGGTCCCCGTCGCGGTCCTTGTCCGCGGGCGTGACGTCCGCAGGCGCGACGTCCGCAGGCGTGAGCTCGGCGTCAGCGTCAGCATCGGCGCCGGTGCCGGACTCGCCGCTCGCCGCGTCCGGCGACCCGGAACCGGCATCGGCATCGGCATCGGCATCGGAGGCGTCGCTCTTCTGCGACTCCACGGCCGAGGGCTCGACGACCTCCTCGCGGCCCGGGCGGAGCCGGGCGGAGACCACGATGTACACGACGGCCAGGACGAAGACGACGATCGCGGTCCAGACGTTCAGGCGGAGGCCCAGGACGTGGTGGGCCTCGTCGACCCGCATGTACTCGATCCAGCCGCGGCCGGCGCAGTAAGCGGCGACGTACAGCGCGAACGCCCGCCCGTGGCCGAGCCTGAAGCGCCGGTCGGCCCAGATGACCAGCAGCGCGACGCCGATGCACCAGAGCGACTCGTACAGGAACGTCGGGTGGTACAGGCCCGCCTCGCGGTTCGCGCCCTCGGTGATCTTGAGGGCCCACGGCAGGTCGGTCGGCTTCCCGTACAGCTCCTGGTTGAACCAGTTGCCCCAGCGGCCGATCGCCTGCGCGAAGGCGATTGCGGGAGCGATGGCATCGGCGTACGCGGGGAGCGGGATTCCGCGGCGGCGGCAGCCGATCCAGGCGCCGACCGCGCCGAGCGCGATCGCGCCCCAGATGCCGAGGCCGCCCTCCCAGATCTTGAACGCGTCGACCCAGTTCTCACCCTCGCTGAAGTACAGCTGATAGTCGGTGATCACGTGGTACAGACGGCCGCCGACGAGGCCGAACGGCACCGCCCAGACGGCGATGTCGGCCACCGTGCCGGCTTTGCCGCCGCGGGCGATCCAGCGCTTGTTGCCGTACCAGACGGCCACGAAGACACCGATGATGATGCAGAAGGCGTAGCCGCGCAGCGGGAGCGGTCCGAGGTGGAGCACACCGGTCGACGGGCTGGGAATGTAGGCAAGGTCCATGGCAGACCCGACGCTACCTTGCCGGGCCCGCACCACGGCAACCGACCGGGCAACGTCTGGGTAACGAGCCGCGTCATCCGGCCGACACCGCGCGCGGGCACGGGACGCCGTCCGGGGAACACGTCGGCGCGCCGCTCGGAGCCACGCGCCGCCGCCGCGGCGGCGCCCCGGGGCGCCGCCGCGGATCCGTCGGCCGGCCGCCCCGGAACCGGTCCGTTCGTCAGGAACCCGCGGGGCTCGGCTGTGCCGTCCCCGGCTTCTTGCCCGCGTTCGCCTCGGCGACCCACTTCTTCAGGTTCGCCGGGGAGATCTCCTCGCTGCCCTTCCGCGGGAAGGCCGACTGCCCGTTCAGCAGCACCGTGGGCGTGCCCTTGAATCCGCCGTTGCGGAAGGCCTCGTTGGACTTGTCGACCCAGCTGTCGTGCTTGCCGTCCTCCACGCAGCTGCGGAACTCGGGCGTGTCGAGGCCCGGGACCTTGGCCGCCAGCTCGATCAGTCTGCTGTTCTGCGCGAAGGCGTCGTCCGTCTCCGGGGGCTGGTTCTGGTACAGCACGTCGTGGTACTCGACGAACTTCCCGGCGTTCTGCGCGCACGCCGCCGCGTTCGCCGCACGTTGGGAGCCAGTGCCTCCCATCCCGCCGTCGATGATCGTGGCGAGGTGGTACTCGACCTTCAGCTGGCCGGAGTCCGTCAGCTCATGGATCGTGTCCCTCATCACGTTCTCGAACGCGGCGCAGGCGGGGCAGCGGAAGTCCTCCCAGATCGTGAGCGTGGACGGTGCGTCGCTCGCGCCCGCCGGGATCGCGAGCGCCCCCGCGCCCTGGGCGCCGCTGGGAGCGGTGACCGGGCCGGCCGTGGAGGTGGAGGTTTCGTCCTTGCCTCCGGTGTTCGCCGCGATCACGCCGACCACCGCGGCCAGGCCGAGCACGCCCACCACCGCCGCGGACACGATCAACAGGCGCCGTCGCTTCTCGCGCGCCCTCTGCAGCTCGCGATCCTGCAGGAGCCGCTCTCGCGCGGCCCGCTTTCCGTCTCGGTTCTTCTCACTCACGCCCACAGCAACGAACCGGGGAGGCGCGCATGCGCCTCCCCGGTCCGAGGTCCACCCGGACGGGTGACCCGATACGACCGGGTCCGCCAGCCGGCCGGTCGCCGGATCGGTCGGGGGTGAACCCTCAGCCCGATCCCTGAGCGTGATCCCTCAACGGGTCCGTCAGCCGATCCGTCAGCGCTTGCGTACGCCCTCGGCGAGTTCGCTCGCCAGCGCCCGCACCGCCGCGATCCCGGCCGCGTGGTCGTCCGCGTCGAGCAGCCGCTTGACGAAGGCCGAGCCGACGATGACGCCGTCGGCGAAGCCGGCGACCTCCGCGGCCTGCTCGGCGTTGGAGACACCCAGGCCCACACAGACAGGGAGCCCACTGCGGGAAGCAGCGGTGGCACGGGTGCGCCGGACCAGATCCTGGGCCTGCTCGCCGACCGATTCACGGGTGCCCGTGACACCCATCAGCGAGGCCGCGTAGACGAAGCCGGAACCCGCCGCCGTGATCGTGGCGAGCCGCTCGTCCTTGCTGCTCGGTGCGACCACGAAGACCGTGGCGAGCCCGTGCTTCTCGGCGTGCTCGCGCCATACGGCGGACTCCTCGACCGGCAGATCGGGCAGGATGCAGCCCGCGCCGCCCGCCTCGGCGAGCTCGGCGGTGAAGCGCGCGATGCCGTACCGGTCGATCGGGTTCCAGTACGTCATCACGAGCACCGGCTTGCCCGTGGCCGCGTGGGCCTCGCGGACCGTGCGCATCACGTCGGCGATCCTGACGCCGCCGCGCAGTGCGATGTCGTCGGCGGTCTGGATGACCGGTCCGTCCAGGACGGGGTCGGAGTGCGGCAGGCCCACCTCCACGACGTCCGCGCCGCCGTCGAACACGGCCTTGACCGCCTCGATCCCGCCGTCGACGGTCGGGAAGCCGGCCGGGAGGTATGCGATGAGCGCGGACCGGTTCTCGGACTTGGCGGCCGCCAGGGTGTCGCTCAGCAGCTGAATGTTCCCGCTCACTTGGCGTCCCCCTCGATCTCCGCGACCTCGCCCGCCGCGTCCGCCTCGACGACCGCGTCCGTCGCGGCGGTGCCGTTCTCCTCGTACAGCCCGAAGTAGCGGGCAGCCGTGTCCATGTCCTTGTCGCCGCGGCCGGACAGATTGACCAGGATCAGTCCGTCCTTGCCCAGCTCCTTGCCGATCTCCAGCGCACCGGCCAGCGCGTGCGCGGACTCGATCGCCGGAATGATGCCTTCCGTACGGGACAGCAGCCGCAGCGCCTGCATCGCGGCGTCGTCGGTCACGGCCCGGTACTCGCCACGCCCGCTGTCCTTCAGATACGAGTGCTCCGGGCCGATGCCCGGGTAGTCGAGCCCGGCCGAGATCGAGTACGGCTCGGTGATCTGGCCCTCGTCGTCCTGGAGGACGTACGAGCGGGAGCCGTGCAGGATGCCCGGCTCGCCGGCGGTCAGCGTGGCCGCGTGCTCGCCGGTCTCGATGCCGTGGCCCGCGGGCTCGCAGCCCACCAGCCGTACGCCGGAGTCGGGGATGAACGCGTGGAACAGACCGATGGCGTTGGATCCGCCGCCGACACACGCCACGGCCGCGTCCGGGAGGCGGCCCGCGCGCTCCAGGATCTGGCGGCGGGCCTCGACGCCGATGACCCGGTGGAAGTCGCGGACCATGGCCGGGAAGGGGTGCGGGCCCGCGACCGTACCGAAGAGGTAGTGCGTGTGGTCGACGTTGGCGACCCAGTCGCGGAACGCCTCGTTGATGGCGTCCTTCAGGGTGCGGCTGCCGGACTTCACCGGGACGACCTCGGCGCCGAGCATGCGCATCCGGGCGACGTTCAGCGCCTGGCGCTGAGTGTCGATCTCGCCCATGTAGATGGTGCAGTCGAGGCCGAAGAGCGCGCAGGCGGTCGCGGTGGCGACGCCGTGCTGGCCGGCGCCGGTCTCGGCGATGACGCGGGTCTTGCCCATGCGCCTGGTGAGCAGGGCCTGGCCCAGCACGTTGTTGATCTTGTGGGAGCCGGTGTGGTTGAGGTCCTCGCGCTTGAGGAAGACCCGCGCGCCGCCGGCGTGTTCGGCGAACCGGGGCACCTCGGTGAGGGCGCTGGGCCGGCCGGTGTAGTGGACGAGCAGCGCGTCGAGCTCGGCGGCGAAGGCGGGGTCGGACTTGGCCTTGTCGTACTCGACAGCCACCTCGTCGACCGCGGCGACGAGCGCCTCGGGGATGAACTTGCCGCCGAAGTCGCCGAAGTAGCCGGCCGCGTTCGGCACCTGGCCTTCGAGGTCGGGAATGAAGTAATCGCTGGGCATGCCAGAACTCCTCGTGGGCGTGAAAGCCGAAGAGAAATGAATGTGATGACGTTCGGATCGCTGAGCCAGGACCTGTCCGGGCGATCTTGTCGGGCCCGCGACGACAGCTACGGCACCTCGCTGCGTTGTCGGAGTCGCCCAAGTGCCCAGTACGAGGGCGACCCTCCGCCTTGCGATGCACCGCATCTGACGCCGCGGCCTGATCCTCGAAGATCGCCCGGACAGGACCTAGTCGCTCAGCGACGCCATCGCATGCCGTTGACCTGGCCGGGTTCGTCCCCGATGACGTACCGGACGCGGCGTCCGTGCACCCGCCGGGCCGGGGCGCGGCAGCCGCGCGGGCGGCAGCCGCGCGCCAGCGGCGCATGCGGCACACATGCCGTCGCAGCCGCACCGGCCGGAAGACAGGCCCCGGGCCGGTGGGCGGACGGTATGCGGCGGACGACGGCGGTCATGGGAGGGTCAGTCCCTCCCGTGCCGCAGGGCCGGGTGGGCGCCGGCGGCGACCAGGTCGGCGACTGCGGCCTTCGGGTCGCGGCCGGTGACCAGGGACTCGCCGACCAGGACCGCGTCGGCGCCGGCGTTGGCGTACGCGATCAGGTCGTGCGGGCCGCGGACGCCGGACTCGGCGATCTTGACGATGCCCGCGGGGATCTCGGGGGCGACGCGTTCGAAGGTGGAACGGTCGACCTTGAGGGTCTTGAGGTCGCGCGCGTTGACACCGATGATCTTGGCACCGGCGTCCACGGCCCGCTCGACCTCCTCCTCGTCATGGACCTCGACGAGCGGGGTGAGGCCGATCGACTCGGCGCGCTCGATCAGCGAGACCAGAGCCTCCTGGTCGAGGGCGGCGACGATCAGCAGGGCGAGGTCCGCGCCGTACGCCCGGGCCTCCCACAGCTGGTAGGACGTGACGATGAAGTCCTTGCGGAGCACCGGGATGTCCACCCGGGCCCGCACGGCTTCCAGGTCCGCGAGCGAGCCGCCGAAGCGGCGCTGCTCGGTGAGGACGGAGATGACGGCAGCGCCGCCTGCCTCGTAGTCGGCGGCGAGTCCCGCCGGGTCGGCGATCGCGGCGAGCGCTCCCTTGGAGGGGCTGGAGCGCTTCACCTCGCAGATGACCTTGACGCCTTCTCCGCGCAACGCGGCCACGCCGTCCTTGGCCTGGGGCGCCTTGGCGGCACGCTCCTTGAGCTCGTCGAGGCTGACCCGCGCCTGCCGCTCTGCGAGGTCGGCGCGCACGCCTTCGATGATCTCGTCGAGCACACTCACGCGAGCGGCCCCCTTCCGGGTGGTTGATCGTGGATCACTGTCAGCTATCTCGATGGTATCCGGAGGAGGGCGAAGGGCCCGCATCCGGTTGACGGCCGTCCCACTACCTGGAACTTCGCCCCGGGTGTCATGGCGCGAGCACCGAGCCGAAGGGCAGGTTCCGTACGACGGTGAAGACCATCAGAACCCCGCCGAGCGCCCACCACCAGGCGGCCCCGAGGCCGATCCGCACCGGCAGGGCTCTGGCCGCGCGGACCAGCCAGACGGTCCACAGGACGGCGAAGACTCCGTACCCGAGGACCGCGAGGGCGTTGGAGCCGAAGGCAGCGCCGAGATCGCCGTGGATGAAGGCGTGCGCGCTGCGCAGCCCGCCGCAGCCCGGGCAGTAGATCCCGGTGAACCGCAGCAGCGGGCAGACGGGGTAGTGGCCCGGCTCGTTCGGGTCGACAGCGCCGACGTAGGCGAAGGCCGCGGCGACACCGGCCAGGACGGCCAGCGGCGGGGCGAGCCTGCGCACGAGCGGCGCGGGTGCGGGCCCTGGTGCCGGGGACGGCCCCGGGGCAGGGGTGGCGGCAGACATGGCATCCACGTCGTGATTGTCCCCCGGTCATGCCGAGAGGCGCAGCCCGGGCTCGGGCCGCGCCTCGTTCGGAGCGTCCAGGGCCTGTCCGGTGGATCAGGCCCTACGGGTCAGGAGGCCGCCGTGGCCTCGGCCGGCACGGGCTGCGCGGCCTGGGCGGGGGCCTGGACCCGGACGGACTTCTGCTCCGGCATGCCGAGACCGGCGGCCTTCATCGCGGCGCCGACGACGCCACCGAGCAGGGTCACGGCCATTCCGGCCCAGAAGCCGAGCGGGTTGGCCGCCACCATGAAGACTCCCGCGATGCAGAAGCCGATGAAGCTGATGGTGACGCCGGTCCAGGCGGCCGGGGTGTGTCCGTGGCTGCTGCCCGCCATGAGTTGCTCCTCGTTGGTGTTGCGCTGTGGGGTGAGCCGGAGGCTCCTGTCCCATTGTCCCGTACGCCTGGGGGTGCCGGGACGTGGGGGTCGTCACTGATCGCGAGTGGGGTCCTCGCCGCGGTCGAGGGCCTTCCACAGCTCCTCGGGCCGGTCCGGGTCGGTCACCGGGCGGGCCTTGCGAGGGCCTCCGCCCTCCCGTTCGTAGCGGCCGGACATCGCGGGCCAGGTCGTCCCGTACCGCAGGGCGAGCAGTCCGGCGAGCAGGATCAGCAGCCCTGCGGCGGCCGTCACATAGGGCCAGGCGGTGTGCGTGAGGGTGTCGATCGTGGCGGCCGAGTCGCCCGTCGTCCGCCGGGCCCGCTCGTCGAGGGCCGCACTGTCGGAGGCGCCGAGGAAAGCGGAGAGAGCCGCGCCCGCGCCGCTCAGGGCGAGCAGCGCGGAGACCAGCATCCGGCCCGCACGGCGGACCGCGAAGACGGCGACGAGAGCGGCGAGACCGACGACGGCAAGGGCGGCGGGGACGCCGGTGACATCGCGGCCGTCGGCGTCGAGGGGCACGCTGCCGCCGCCGGCCGCGGCCGTGCCCTCGGCCCAGGTCTGCCCTGAGGCGAGCAGCACCACGGCGGCGCCGACGGCGCCGAGGAACAGGGCCGCGGCGAGGCTGCGCCGGCCGCTGCCGGCAGCCGCGGCGGAGGGTGCGGTCTCGGTACGGGGCTGGGGTACGGATGCAGCGCTCACGTACCCCACTATCCCTTACGTGTTCCGTTGCCGTTCAGCCGGTTGGCCGTGTGCACGGCGCGCAGCACCGCGGCCGCCTTGTTGCGGCATTCGGTGTCCTCGCCGACCGGGTCGGAGTCGGCGACGATGCCCGCGCCGGCCTGCACGTACGCGGTGCCGTCACGCAGCAGGGCGGTTCGGATGGCGATCGCGGTGTCGGAGTCGCCGGCGAAGTCGAGATAGCCGACGCAGCCGCCGTACAGTCCTCGCCGCGAGGGCTCCAGCTCCTCGATGATCTGCATGGCGCGGGGCTTGGGGGCCCCGGACAGCGTCCCCGCGGGGAAGCACGCGGTCAGTACGTCGAAGGCGGTACGGCCCTCGGCGACCGTGCCGGTCACGGTGGAGACGATGTGCATGACGTGCGAGTACCGCTCGATCGACATGAAGTCGACCACCTCGACCGAGCCGGGCTCGCAGACCCGTCCCAGGTCGTTGCGGCCGAGGTCGACGAGCATGAGGTGCTCGGCGCGCTCCTTGGGGTCCGCCAGCAGCTCCTCGGCGAGGTCGTTGTCCTCCTGCGGGGTGGCGCCGCGCGGGCGGGTGCCGGCGATCGGGTGCACCATGGCGCGCCCGTCCTCGACCTTGACCAGCGCCTCGGGGCTGGAGCCGACGACGTCGAAGCCGCCGTCCTCGTGGGGGAAGCGCAGCAGGTACATGTACGGGCTCGGGTTGGTGGCCCGCAGCACCCGGTAGACGTCGAGGGCACTCGCCGCGCACGGGGTCTGGAAGCGCTGCGAGGGCACGACCTGGAAGGCCTCGCCCGCGCGGATGCGCTCCTTGATGTCGTCGACGGCCTCCTGGAACTGCTCGCCGCTCCACATGGGCCCGGTGTACGGGGGCAGCTCGGACGGCGGCAGGGCGTGCGGCTGGTAGTCGACGGGCCGGGCCAGATCGGCCTCCATGGCGTCGAGACGGGCCACCGCGTCCGCGTACGCCTCGTCGACGCCCGTGTCGAGGTCGTTGTGGTTGATCGCGTTGGCGATCAGCAGGACGGAGCCGTCCCAGTGGTCGAGGACGGCGAGGTCCGAGGTGAGCAGCATGGTCAGCTCGGGCAGCTTCAGGTCGTCCCGGCCGTGCTCGCCGATCTTCTCCAGCCGGCGGACGATGTCGTAGCCGAGGTAGCCGACCATGCCGCCGGTGAAGGGCGGCATGCCGTCACCGAGCAGCGCGGCGAGGTCGCGAGGGGTGTGCAGGGCCTCGACGGTGGCACTCAGGGCCTTGAGCGGGTCGCCGTCCGTGGGGACGCCGACCGGCGGGGTGCCGAGCCAGTGGGCCTGTCCGTCGCGGACGGTGAGGGTGGCGGCCGACCGTACGCCGACGAAGGAGTAGCGGGACCAGGAGCGGCCGTTCTCGGCGGATTCGAGGAGGAAGGTGCCGGGCCGCTCCGCCGCGAGCTTGCGGTAGAGGCCGACCGGGGTGTCGCCGTCCGCGAGGAGACGGCGGCTGACGGGGATGACGCGGCGGTCGGCCGCCAGCTTGCGGAAGGTCTCGAGGTCCATGGCGTCCGACCCTACTGGCCCAGGCTGAGCACGTCGGCGTCGAAGCAGGTGCGGGCGCCGGTGTGGCAGGCGGCGCCGGTCTGGTCGACCTGGACGAGGACGGTGTCGGCGTCGCAGTCGAGGGCGACCGACTTGACGTGCTGGACATGGCCCGAGGTGTCGCCCTTGACCCAGTACTCCTGGCGGCTGCGGGACCAGTAGGTGGCGCGGCCGGTGGTGAGGGTGCGGTGCAGCGCCTCGTCGTCCATCCAGCCGAGCATCAGGACCTCGCCGGTGTCGTACTGCTGGGCGATGGCCGGGACCAGGCCGTCGGCGCTGCGCTTGAGGCGGGCGGCGATGGCGGGGTCGAGTGCGCTGGGCGTAGAGGGCGTGCCTGTCATGAGGTCATTGTGCCGCGCCCGCGGGACGGGAACGGCGATGCGTCCACTGGGCGGACGTGGCGCGGCGGTCGTAGGCTGACCGGCATGTCGACACATGCGAAGCGTGAACGACTTCTGCTCGCCGATCTTCTGGAGGCGGCGGGCCCGGATGCTCCGACGCTGTGCGAGGGCTGGACCACCCGGGATCTGGCGGCCCATGTGGTGGTGCGTGAGCGCCGCCCGGACGCGGCCGCGGGAATTCTGCTGAGTCTTCTGAAGAGCCGGCTCGACCGGGTACAGGCCGAGTTCGCGGCGAAGCCGTACGAGGAGCTGATCCAGCTGATCCGTACCGGCCCGCCGACATTGTCGCCGTATGCGATCAAGCCGGTGGACGAGGGGGCGAACACGGTCGAGTTCTATGTGCACGCCGAGGATGTCCGCCGGGCGCAGCCGGACTGGACGCCCCGGGAGCTGGACCCGGTCTTCGCCGACTCGCTCTGGTCCAGGCTGGAGAAGTCGGCCAGGGTGCTGGGCCGCAAGTCGCCGGTGGGTGTGGTGCTGCGCCGCCCGGACGGGCAGACGGCGGTCGCGCACCGCGGCACCCCGGTCGTGACGGTGACCGGGGAGCCGGGTGAGCTGACGATGTTCGCCTTCGGCCGGCAGGACGCGGCCAAGGTGGAGCTGGAGGGTGACAAGGAAGCGATCGACAGGGTGGGAAGGGCCCAGCTGGGGATGGGTGGGACCTGAGGGCGGCCCTCAGGGGAGCTCAGGGGAGCCGGCCATGCCGCCCGGCTCCGGTCACACGCGGTCCGGCTGGAAGCCCGGGTCGGCGGGACCCTTGCGTCCGAGGGCGTTGGCCACCCACTGCGCGACGATCCGGTCCTTGGGGGCTTGGTCGTGCTCGGTCAGGGAGAGCGGGCACGTGTCCTGGAGGGAGCGAGCGTCGAGCCCCTCCCGGCCGTGCGGTAGGCCACATGGACGTGCGGCGCGGCACCGGCCGGCGCTCCTGGGCGCATTGATCACGAGCGTTGTCAGGCACTCGGGGAGGCCGGCGTGGCCGTTGGGGTCGCCTGGGCCGATGGGGCCGGGTGGCCGGGGGCGAGAGCCGCGGCGATCCGGTTCATGATCGTCTCCGCCGCGTTGCCCTCCGGGGTTTTCGCGCCCTTGGTCGTGGAGACCGCGATGGCCAGCTTCTCGGCGGGCAGATAGGCCTGGACGGCGGCGTATCCGGAGAACGACGGGTTCGTCATGATCCAGTCGTTCACCACGATCACGCCGACGCCGAAGTGCTTGGCCTCGGTCATGGCGAGGCAGACCGTCGCGGGGCAGGTCTTCGTGGCGCCGCCGAGTCCGACCGTGCCGGGGTCGAGCTGCGTCTTGAACCCGGACTCGGAGAGCAGCTCGCCCGAGCCGATGGCCTCCGCCGAGCGGGCCAGGTCGCAGATGTGTGTGGTCAGGACCGCGCCGGGGGCGGTGGTCCACGAGGGGTTCCAGAAGGTGGATTCCTCGTAGCGCCCCCGTTCCGAGGTGAAGGCGTGCAGCACGGGCTGCGGAATCTCGGGGGTGAAGGCGTTACGGGTGTCGCGCAGTCCCAGGGGATCCATGACGCGCTGTTTCAGCAGCACGTCGAGCGGGGTTCCGGTGATCTTCTCCAGGGCGGCGCCGAGAAGCACGAAGTTGGCGTGGGAGTAGTTCCAGCTCGTGCCCGGCTCGTACCAGAGGGGGTGGGCGGCCGAGTAGCCCACCAGTTCCTCGGGCGTCCAGTGGCGGAACGGCGCCGCCTCCACCGCGGCGATGAACTTCGGGTCGGTGACGTAGTCATGGAGCCCCGAGGTGGAGTCGCCGAGCATGCGCAGGGTGATCCGGTCGGCGTGCGGCGCGTCGGGCAGCCATCGGGAGACGGGGTCGTCGAGGCCGGCCTTCTTCTCGTCGACCAGCTGCAGCAGGACCGCGCCCATGTAGACGATCGCCACCGATCCGGCGCGGAAGTGCATGTCCGGTCGGGCCGGTACGCCTGTCATCGACTCGCCCAGAGCGGTCGTGAAGACTTCCTTGCCGCCCTTGGAGACACGCAGCACCACCGAATTGAGCTTCAGTTCGCTCTTGGCCTGCTGGGCGATGCGCAGGACCTGGCGGGCCGGTCCGCCCCTGGGCGGCGGGGAGCTGACGCAGGAGCCGTCGCTCCCGCCCGGGGCCCGGACGGCCGTGGCAGCGGCCGTGGCCTGGGTGCTCGCGGCGATGAGTGTCGCGACGGCGAGCAACGCCGCCGACCTGGTGGGTCTCATACCCGCACTATGCGCGCGATCGCCGTGAAGCGCCTCGCGGGACCGGGCTCGCGTCCACCCTTCGGGCGGTGTGCCCGAAGGGTGGATGCGGCGAAGCTACCTGACGGGATGTCCCGCCTCGCGCAGCGTCTCCTTGACCTGGCCGATCCGCAGGTCGCCGAAGTGGAAGACGGAGGCGGCGAGCACCGCGTCCGCGCCGGCGGCGACGGCGGGCGGGAAGTCGGCGAGCTTGCCCGCGCCGCCGGAGGCGATCACCGGGACCGTGACGTGCTTGCGGACGGCCGCGATCATCTCGGTGTCGTAGCCGTCCTTCGTGCCGTCCGCGTCCATCGAGTTGAGCAGGATCTCGCCCGCGCCCAGCTCGGCGGCCCGGTGGGCCCATTCGACGGCGTCGATGCCGGTGCCGCGGCGGCCGCCGTGCGTGGTCACCTCGTAGCCGGACGGCGTGGTGGTGCCTTCCGGGGTGCGGCGGGCGTCCACGGAGAGCACCAGCACCTGCCGGCCGAAGCGCTCGGCGATCTCGCGGATCAGCTCGGGCCGGGCGATGGCCGCCGTGTTGACGCCGGCCTTGTCCGCCCCGGCGCGCAGCAGCTTGTCGACGTCGTCCGCCGAGCGGACGCCGCCGCCCACCGTGAGCGGGATGAAGACCTGCTCGGCGGTGCGGCGCACCACGTCGTACGTCGTCTCGCGGTTGCCGGACGACGCCGTGATGTCGAGGAAGGTCAGCTCGTCGGCGCCCTCGGCGTCGTACAGCTTGGCCATCTCGACCGGGTCGCCGGCGTCCCGCAGGTTCTGGAAGTTGACTCCCTTGACGACCCGGCCGTTGTCGACGTCCAGGCAGGGGATGACTCGGACAGCGAGGGTCATGACTCCGAAGCTCCGTTCTCTCCGGCGGATTCTCCGGCGGACCGGACCGCCTCGACCTCGACCTCCACGACCAGTCGGGGGTCGACGAAGCCGGAGACGATGATCATCGAGGCTGCCGGGCGGACGGCGTCGAACAGCTCCTTGTGGGCGCGGCCGACCTCGTCGACGTCCCGGGCGTGCGTGATGTACATCCGGGTGCGGACCACGTCCGCGGCGCCGAGGCCGAGTTCCTTCAGCGCGCCGAGGGCTACGTTGAAGGAGTTGACCGCCTGGTCGTACGGGCCGCCGTCGACGATCGCGCCGTCGATCACCGACGTACAGCCGGAGACCAGCACCATGCCGTTCGGCAGCTCGACCGCGCGGGAGTAGCCGAAAGCCTCCTCCCAGGGGCTGCTGCCGGCGACGCGGCGGACGGCACCGCTCATCGTGACACCACCGCGAGCGCCTCTTCCAGGGTGAACGCCTTGGCGTAGAGCGCCTTGCCGACGATCGCGCCCTCCACGCCCTGGGGGACCAGCTCGGCGATCGCGCGCAGGTCGTCGAGCGACGAGACGCCGCCCGAGGCGACGACCGGCTTGTCGGTGGCGGCGCAGACGTTGCGCAGCAGCGCCAGGTTGGGGCCCTGGAGGGTGCCGTCCTTGGCGATGTCGGTGACGACGTACCGCGCGCAGCCTTCGGAGTCGAGGCGTGCCAGGGTCTCGTAGAGGTCTCCGCCGTCGCGGGTCCAGCCGCGGCCGCGCAGGGTCGTGCCACGTACGTCGAGACCGACCGCGATCTTGTCGCCGTGCTCGGCGATGACCTTGGCGACCCACTCGGGGGTCTCCAGCGCGGCGGTGCCGAGGTTGACCCGGGTGCAGCCGGTGGCGAGGGCGGCGGCGAGCGAGGCGTCGTCGCGGATGCCGCCGGACAGCTCGACCTTGAGGTCCATGGCCCCGGCCACCTCGGCGATCAGCTTCCGGTTGTCGCCGGTGCCGAAGGCCGCGTCCAGGTCGACCAGATGCAGCCACTCGGCGCCCGCCCGCTGCCAGGTGAGGGCGGCCTCCAGCGGGGACCCGTAGGAGGTCTCCGTACCGGACTCGCCGTGCACGAGGCGGACGGCCTGGCCGTCGCGGACGTCGACGGCGGGGAGGAGTTCAAGCTTCTGAGCCATGATCAGAGGGTCTCGATCCAGTTGGTGAGGAGCTGGGCACCGGCGTCGCCGGACTTCTCGGGGTGGAACTGGGTGGCCCACAGCGCGCCGTTCTCGACGGCCGCGACGAAGGGCTCGCCGTGTGTCGCCCAGGTGACCTTCGGGGCGCGCATGGCCGGGTTGGTGATCTCCAGGCCCCATTCGTGCACGGCGTACGAGTGCACGAAGTAGAAGCGGGCGTCGGCGTCGAGGCCGGCGAACAGCTCGGAGTCCTCGGGGGCCTTGACGGTGTTCCAGCCCATGTGGGGGACGATCGGGGCCTTCAACGGCCCGACGACGCCGGGCCACTCGTCCAGGCCTTCGGTCTCCACGCCGTGCTCGATGCCGCGCTCGAAGAGGATCTGCATGCCGACGCAGATGCCCATGACGGGCCGGCCGCCGGAGAGCCTGCGGTCGATGACCCAGTGCCCGCGGGCCTCCTGGAGTCCGGTCATGCAGGCGGAGAAGGCGCCGACGCCGGGGACGAGCAGTCCGTCGGCGTTCATGGCCTTGTCGAAATCACGGGTGATCTCGACATCGGCGCCGACGCGGGCGAGGGCGCGCTCGGCGGAGCGGACGTTGCCGAAGCCGTAGTCGAAGACGACGACCTTCTTCCGCTCGCTCATGACCACACGTCCAGTCGCAGGACGCCCGCGACGAGGCACATGCCGGCGCCGACGGAGAGCAGCACGATCAGGCCCTTGGGCATCTGCTGCTTGGCGAAGGAGTACACGCCGCCGAGCAGGAAGAGCCCGAGGACGATCAGAATCGTGGAAAGACCGGTCACGGCTACAGGGCGCCCTTCGTGGAGGGAAGAATTCCGGCGGCGCGCGGGTCGCGCTCCGAGGCATAGCGCAGGGCTCGCGCCAGCGCCTTGAACTGGCACTCCACGATGTGGTGCGCGTTGCGCCCGTACGGGACGTGGACGTGCAGAGCGATCTGCGCCTGGGCGACGAAGGACTCCAGGATGTGCCGGGTCATCGTCGTGTCGTACGCGCCGATCATCGGCGCCATGTTCTCCGGCTCGGTGTGCACGAGGTACGGGCGGCCGGAGAGGTCCACGGTCACCTGGGCGAGCGACTCGTCCAGCGGGACGGTGCAGTTGCCGAATCGATAGATCCCCACCTTGTCGCCCAGGGCCTGCTTGAAGGCGGCGCCGAGCGCGAGGGCGGTGTCCTCTATGGTGTGGTGGCTGTCGATGTGCAGATCGCCGTCGGTCTTGACCGTGAGGTCGAACAGACCGTGGCGGCCGAGCTGGTCGAGCATGTGGTCATAGAAGCCGACCCCGGTCGACACATCGACCTTTCCGGTGCCGTCGAGGTTGATCTCGACGACGACGGACGTCTCCTTGGTGGTGCGCTCAATTCTTCCAAAACGCTCAACGCGAGTCACGAGCTCTGCTCCTTCTTCAGTGCGCGAACCGCATCGAGGAACGCGTCGTTCTCTTCGGGGGTGCCGGCGGTGACCCGCAGCCGGCCCGGTACGCCGTTGTCGCGGACCAGGACGCCCCGGTCGAGGATCTTCTGCCACATGGCGTGGGCGCCGCCCTCGCCGTCGAACCGTCCGAACTGGACGAAGTTGGCGTCGGACTCGGTCACTTCGTAACCGATGGCGCGCAGCTCGGTGACCAGCCGGTCCCGCTCCACCTTGAGCTGCTCGACGTACTTCAGCAGCGTATCGGTGTGCTCCAGGGCGGCGAGGGCCGTGGCCTGGGTGACGGCGGAGAGGTGGTAGGGCAGCCGCACGAGCTGGACGGCGTCCACGACGGCCCGGTGCGCGGCGAGATAGCCGAGGCGCAGGCCGGCGGCGCCGAAGGCCTTGGACATGGTCCGCGACACGACGAGGTTCGGCCGGCCCTCGATCAGCGGCAGCAGCGAGGGGCGGTGGCTGAATTCGACGTACGCCTCGTCGACCACCACTATCGCCCCGGCAGTCGCAGCCTTGGCCTCCTGCGCGGCCTCGTAGAGCGCGAGGACCGTCTCGGCGTCGACGGCGGTGCCGGTGGGGTTGTTGGGCGAGGTGATGAAGACGACGTCGGGCCGGTGCTCGGCGATGGCATGAGCGGCGGCATCGGCGTCCAGGGTGAAGTCGTCACGCCGCGGTCCGGAGATCCAGCCGGTGCCGGTGCCGCGGGAGATCAGTCCGTGCATCGAGTACGAGGGCTCGAAGCCGATGGCGGTACGGCCGGGCCCGCCGAAGGTCTGCAGCAGCTGCTGGATGACCTCGTTGGAGCCGTTGGCCGCCCAGACGTTCTCGACGGCGAGGGGGTGCTTGCCGGTGCGGGTGAGGTACTTCGCGAGCTCGGTACGCAGCTCGACCGCGTCCCGGTCGGGGTAGCGGTTGAGGCCGCGCGCGGCCTCCCGCACCCGCTCGGCGATCCGCTCCACCAGCGGCTCGGGCAACGGGTACGGGTTCTCGTTGGTGTTCAGCTGTACGGGGACGTCGAGCTGGGGCGCGCCATAGGGGGACTTGCCGCGCAGCTCGTCCCTGATGGGGAGATCGTCGATGTCGACGTCGCCGGTGCCGACGTGCTCCGCGTCCACGTGCTCCGTGCCCACTTGCTCCGTGCCCACTTGCTTCGTGCTCACTTGCTTCGTGCTCACTTGCTCTCGGGTACCTTCCAGCCGAACCTTGCCTTCAGCGCGGCGCCGTGCGCCGGGAGGTCCTCCGCCTCCGCCAGCGTCACCACGTGGTGGGTGACCTCGGCCAGGGCCTCGCGCGTGTAGTCCACGATGTGGATGCCGCGCAGGAAGGACTGGACGGACAGACCGGAGGAGTGGCAGGCGCAGCCGCCGGTGGGCAGTACGTGGTTGGAGCCGGCGCAGTAGTCGCCGAGGGAGACCGGTGCCCACGGGCCGACGAAGATCGCGCCCGCGTTGCGGACCCGGTTCGCGACGGCCGCCGCGTCGGCCGTGTGGATCTCCAGGTGCTCGGCGCCGTACGCGTCGACGACGCGCAGGCCGTCCTCGATGCCGTCGACCAGCACGATCGCGGACTGCTTGCCGGAGAGGGCCGGGACGATCCGGTCCTCGACGTGCTTGGTCGCGGCGATCTGCGGCTCCAGCTCGCGCTCGACCGCGTCCGCCAGCTCGGGCGAGTCGGTGACCAGGACGGCGGCGGCAAGCGGGTCGTGCTCGGCCTGGCTGATCAGGTCGGCGGCGACGTGGGCCGGGTCGGCGGTGGCGTCGGCGAGGACCGCGATCTCGGTCGGGCCGGCCTCGGTGTCGATGCCGATCCGGCCGGTGAAGTAGCGCTTGGCGGCGGCGACCCAGACATTGCCGGGGCCGGTCACCATGTTCGCCGGAGCACACCCGTCGGGTCCGGAGGTCCCGTACGCGAACATCGCGACGGCCTGGGCGCCTCCCGCCGCGTACACCTCGTCGACGCCGAGCAGCGCGCAGGCGGCGAGGATCGTCGGGTGCGGCAGTCCGCCGGCTGCATCTCCTTCGAAACGGGGCCTCTGCGGCGGTGACGCGAGCGCGATGGATTCGACGCCGGCCTCCTGCGCCGGTACGGCGTTCATGATCACGGACGAGGGATAAACAGAACGCCCGCCCGGCGCGTACAGCCCAACGCGCTCGACCGGAACCCACTTCTCGGTCACCGTGCCGCCCGGTACGACCTGGGTGGTGTGCGTCTGCCGGCGCTGCTCGCGGTGGACGATCCTGGCGCGCCGGATCGACTCCTCGAGTGCCGCCCTGACCTGGGGGTCCAGCTGCTCGAGCGCCTCCGTGAGAGCCTTCGCGGGCACCCGCACCCGCTCCAGCGTCACACCGTCGAACTTCTCCGCGTACTCGATCAGCGCCGCTGTGCCGCGATGATGCACGTCCTCGCAGATCGGCCGCACCTTCTCCAGGGCGGCTTCCACGTCGAAGTCGGCACGGGGCAGCAGATCGCGCAGGGCCCCGCCCTGGGGGAGGGCGGCGCCGCGCAGGTCGATACGAGCCAGAGAAATTGATTGCAGCACGGGTCAATTCTCGCAGACGGTCACCGACAGCCGGTCTCTCGTATCACTGACTGATACGCGTCAGATCACTCCCACCCGTCTCCCGACCACCACTTCTCACTGAGGCGCTCTCGCGCCGCCCCTCTGGTTTCAGAAGTCGTTCATGACCACTAGCGTTCAGTCCGTTACGCAGCGGGAAGAACGGCTGTACGAACCGGGGGCAACCGGGAAAGCGAGGGGGCGGCATTGACCGAGCCGCAGGGCATCGACGTGCCCGACGATCTCACCACCGCAGAGCAGACCATGTGGACCGCGTTCGAGCACGGGAGGACCTGCGACCTGCGTGACGGCAATCCGCTGCTGAACGATCCCTTCTCGGGCCGTGAGTGGGGCCCGGACCGCAGCGTGCGCGCCGATGTGATCGCGATGCTGCTGCTCAGCGGTCCGGCCGCGCGCCCCGGGCGGGTCTGCGCGCTGAAGCTGCGCGGCGCGTACATCACCGGGAAGCTCACCCTCGGCGGCGGAACGATCGGGCCGTACGTCGAGCTGACCGGCTGCCGCTTCGAGAGCGAGCTGGCGTTACCCGAGGCGCGGTTCACGACACTGCGCATGGTCGGCTGCGCGATACCGCGGCTGGAGGCCGCCCGGCTGCACACGGAGGGTGATCTGCATCTGCCGCGCTGCCGGATCGAACGCGGGATGCGGCTCACGGACGCGCAGATCGGCACGGATCTGCTGATCAACCAGATCCAGGTGCGGCCGGACCGGCGGGGCCGGGCGATCGCCGCGGACGGACTGTCGGTGGCCCAGGACCTCCAGGCCGAGCTGATCGACACGTACGGCGAAGTCAGCCTGCGCGGCGCGAAGGTCGGCGTGTCGCTGAGCCTGCGCGGCAGCCGGCTGCGCGCGGTGGAGGGGCGCCGCGCGCTGAACGCTCCGCAGCTGACGGTGGAGCGCACGCTCTACATGACGCGGGCGTGGGTGAATGTGGCGGGCGACCAGGGGACCACTCCCCCGTTCGGCATCACCAACGCCGCCGGCGGGCGGGCGCCCGGCGCGCAGGAGCGGCGCTTCGAATGCCATGGCGGGGTACGGCTGGACGACGGGCGCTTCGGCGACGCGGTCGACTTCCACAAGGCCCGCTTCGTGCTGTCCGACGCCCGGCGCGAGGAGCTGTCGCTGCGCAGGATCGTCACACCCGAGCTGCGCTTCAACGGAGAGCGGCCGGAGCAGGGACGTGTCGTGCTGAACGGCGCGAAGATCGTCACGCTGATCGATCTGTCGACGAGCTGGCCGGGTCCCGGCGGGCTGGCGATGGGCGGTTTCGTGTACGAGAACCTCGTCCCGTACAGCCGCTTCCCGCTGGCCCGGCGGCTGGAGTGGATCGCGGCCGCGACCCCCGAGTACGCCCCGGAGCCGTACGAGCGGCTGGCGACCGTCCTGCGCAACAGCGGCGAGGACGCGGACGCGCGCGAGGTGCTGCTCGCCAAGCAGCGCCGGCGCCGCGAGACCCTGCCGCTCGCGGCGAAGCTCTGGGGCTATCTCCAGGACTGGACGGTGGCGTACGGCTACCGGCCGGGCCGGGCCGCACTGTGGATGGCGGTGCTCTGGGCGGCGGGCGCGGTGGCGTTCTCGCGCTACGACCCCTCGGCGATCAAGCCCGACGAACACCCGGAGTGGAACCCGTCCTTGTTCGCCCTGGACCTGCTCCTCCCAGTGATCAATCTCGGCCAGGACGGCTACTGGCGCCTGGAGGGCCGCTGGCAGTGGGCCGCGGCCGCGCTGATCCTGCTCGGCTGGATCCTCGCGACGACGGTCGCGGCGGGTGCGTCACGGCTGCTGCGCCGCGGCTAGGGCGTGTTGCGAAAGTAGCGCCGTCCGCCCGGAGGGCGGGGGGCCCGCGGCGTCTGGTGCGTGCGACCGCAAGGCGGTGGGGGCACCTCCCAGCGGTAGCTGGGGGAGATCGTCCTCGTACTGGACGTACTTGGATGAGTCCGACAACGCAGCGAGGGTGCGCGCCAGGCGTCGCGGGCCAGGCGGGACTTTCGCAACACGCCCTGGGGCCTGTCTTCGGATCAGCCCGGCAAGATCCGAAGACAGGCCCTCGGGCGGGCGCGCGCAAGGGCGTCCCGTAGGTGGGCCGGTTCGCGCCGGAGGCCCGCCGGACGGGGATCGGCGACCCCCGGCGCCGCGGTCACGGCCGTCGTTCCGGCGTCCGCCGCCGCACCGGGGATCGGTGGCCCACGGCGCCACGGTCACGGCGGTCGCACCGGCGTCCCTTGCACGATCGTCCGCGCCGGTCGCTCGCGCCGGTGGCCGGGGCGCACGGCGGTCGGGCGGACAACCGCCCGGCGGGCTCGGTGTGCGCCCCCGCGCGCTTCCGATTACGCGCTCCTTTGCGGTTTCTTGACCTGACTCAGGACAACCATTCCACCTGCTACCAAAACTTCACAGATGCCCTCTGGCGCGCCCTCGACCTGCGGCTTTCAATGGTCCGCACCATGTCTCTGCTCCGTGCTCTGATCAGCACCGCCCGCATGGTCCGGCACACCCCGCGGCTCGGCGACGGGCTGTCCCCGGACGACGCGGTACTGCTCGACGCCCCCGACGAGCGGCTCGGGCCCGCACTCGTCGCGGCCGCGGTCGGCGACCACGAGCCCGCCGCCAAGCTGCTCGCCACTTCGCGCGACGCGGCCGAGTGGGAGAACCGGGACCGCTATGTGATGCGGCTCGCGGCGTTCGCCCACGGCCGGGACGACTGGCTGGCCGGGTGGCTCGCGGCCTCGCCCCGTGATCCCGACGCCCTGCTCGTGAAGGCTGAACTCGCGGTCCGCAGAGCCTGGGAGTCGCCCGCGCGCACCGAGCGGCTGCGCGAGGTCGGCCCGCTCATCGACGCCGCGGCCGAGGGCGATCCGCGCGACCCCGTGCCCTGGCGGGTCGCACTCGACCACGCGCGCGGCACCCACGCCACCCACACCGCCTTCGAGTCGCTGTGGGAGCAGGCCGTGCGCCGCTCCTCGCACCACTACGGCTGCCATGTCGCGGCGCTCCAGTACCTCTCCGCCCACTGGTACGGCTCGCACCGCGAGTGCTTCGACTTCGCCGAGCGGGCGGCCGAGGACTCCCTCCCCGGCTCGCTCGTGCAGGCCCTGCCGGTGCGGGCCGCGTTCACGCTGCTGCTGGCCGGCGCCTTCAGCTCCGTACAGGCCGACCGCATCGACGCCGCCGCGGACCGGGCGATCGCGCTGTCCGAGCGCTACCCGGAGGCCGACCCCTGGCCGGCGGAAGTCCGCAATCTGCTCGTGTACGTGCTGATCGCACGCGGCCGCTGGGCCGAGGCCCTGGAGCAGTTCCGGACGATCGGCCCGTGTGCGACGTCGTTCCCGTGGAACTGTCTGACGGACGATCCGCTGGGCCAGTTCCTGGAGGCCCGTGACGGCGTCCGGATCGAGGTGGCGTCCTCGGTACCGATCCGCCGCGGGAGCCGGATCGGACAGTTCCGTACGGGTCACGGGCAGGCGGCCGGACGCAGCCCCTCCGGCGGCCATTACGCTTAACCGCTGTGACCACCGCTCGCCTGCCCCTCTTCCCGCTCAACGCGGTGCTGTTCCCGGGCCTCGTCCTGCCGCTGAACGTCTTCGAGGAGCGGTATCGCGCCATGATGCGCGAGCTGCTGAAGACCGACGAGTCCGAGCCGCGCCGCTTCGCCGTGGTCGCCATCCGCGATGGCCGCGAGGTCGCGCCGACCGCTCCCGGGCTGCCCGACCAGACCGCGCTGCCCGAGAAGGGCCCCGCCGCCGGCTTCGGCACCGACCCGATCCAGGCGTTCCACCGGGTCGGGTGCATCGCGGATGCCGCGACGATCCGCGAACGCCCGGACGGCAGCTACGAGGTGCTGGCCACCGGCACGAGCCGGGTCAAACTGCTTTCCGTCGACGCGAGCGGTCCCTTCCTCACGGCCGAACTCGAAGAGATCCCGGAGGAGTCGGGGGACGGCGCCGGCGCACTCGCCGAAGGCGTGCTGCGGGCTTTCCGCAACTACCAGAAGCGGCTGGCGGGCGCGCGTGAGCGTTCGCTGTCCACGGGCGCGGAGCTGCCGGACGAGCCGTCCGTGGTGTCGTACCTGGTGGCCGCCGCGGCGGTGCTGGACACCCCGTCGAAGCAGCGACTGCTGCAGGCCCCGGACACCGCGACCCGGCTGCGCGAGGAGCTGAAGCTGCTGCGCTCCGAGACCGCGGTGATACGGCATCTTCCGTCGCTGCCCGCAGTCGATCTGACGCGCGCTCCGACGAGCCCCAACTAGCCCCGATCAGCTCCGATCAGCTCCAATCAGCCGCAACCAGTGGGACCCGTCCGACCAGTCCGAAGCGCATCGCTGAATCCGAAGCGCTTCGACGAGTCCGGCGCACACCGACCAGTTCGAGGACCGAGACCTTGGCGAAGAAGTCCAGGAAGCAGCAGGGCGGCACCCCGGCGACGGTGGCGCTGACGGCCGCGGGAACGGCGTTCACCGTCCACGCGTACGAGCACGACCCGGCGACTCCCTCGTACGGGGAGGAGGCCGCGGAGGCCCTCGGCGTCGCCCCCGATCGGGTCTTCAAGACCCTCGTGGCGGACGTGGACGGCGAACTGACGGTGGCGGTCGTCCCGGTCGCCGGACAGCTCGATCTGAAGGCCCTGGCCGCGGCGGTCGGCGGCAAGCGTGCCGCGATGGCCGACCCGGCGGCCGCCGAGCGCACCACCGGCTACGTGCGCGGGGGGATCTCCCCGCTCGGGCAGCGCAAGCGCCTGCGGACGGTCCTGGACGCCTCGGCCTCGGCCCACCCGACGATCTGCGTCTCGGCCGGCCGCCGTGGACTGGAGGTCGAGCTGTCCCCCGCGGACCTGGCGGCGCTCACGGGCGCGGTGCTGGCGCCGATCGGTCGCGCGTAACAGGGCGTGCGCGGGACCTCGACGGCGGTCCCGTCCTCGGCTACGACCGAAGGACATCCCGATCCGAGGGGGCGCCGTATGTCGAAGCGCACGCGTAAACGCAAGTGGCGGCTCCGGAAGCGCCGCGCGAACCACGGCCGTCGGCCGGCGTAGCGAGGAGAGGGGCCGGCCCCCTCCGGTGGAGCCCGTCCGGCGACTGAGGCGCGGGGGTTAGGGGCCGGCCCCCACACGGCCGAGCCGCACCTCGACACAGCGGGACGGGGCGGAGCCCGGACCAGGCGCAGCGGCTGACCCGGACCGCACGGCCGGGCCGGTCTGGGCGGACCCGGACCGGCCGGGCCCGCGCGTCAGCCCCGGTTGTCGTAGGGCAGCGGGGGCGCCCAGTCCGGCTCCGGGTCGCGGGGGCCGAAGAGCGCCGTCAGGCCGAGGTGCACGACCATCGCGGCGACCGGCCACGCCAGCAGCGCGGCCTTCGCCCGGAGCTGGAGCGGGGCGTCGAAGGGGACACCCGGGCCGACCGCCCGGGCATGGGCGACGATGTCGTGGGCCGGGCCGAACCAGTAGCCGATGCCCCAGCCCAGGGCCGAGCCGAGCAGGCCGCCCACGGCGAGCGCGGCGACCAGCGCGATGCCTCCGCGGCGGTGGAACCAGAAGACGACGGCGGCGCTGAGCACGCCGAGACCGAGCGCCAGCAGGGCGAACGTGCCGTCCGCGCCCGCGGCCTCCTCGCCCTCCGTGTCCGCGACGAAGACCGCCTTGTCGGTCGCGATCAGCTGTACCCGCGGCGCCAGCCACAGCCAGAGCAGGCCGAGCACGATCCCCGCGAGCGCCACGGCCAGCAGCACGACAGCGGCTTGCCGGGCCTCCTTCTTCATGTCCTGCCCTTCTCCGTCCGGGTGGGGGACGGGATACGGGTGGTACCGGGTCGCGTCGTGCGACGGCGGCTGGTGAGGCGGGGTCAGGGGTGCGGTCACCATGACATCGTGCCAAACGTCCCCGTGGGACGCCTCACCGGACCGCGGCCCGCCGGTACGCCCAGGTCGCGACGGCCAGCGAGACCACGCCGACGGCTGCGCAGACGGCGAGGTCCAGTGCGACGGCCGGCCACTGCGGCTGCGCGTCGAAGCTGCGGGCGAGAGCCTCGACGCCGTACGTGGACGGCAGAAGATCGCGCGCGTACGTGATCGGCTCCGGGAGGCGGCCGGCCGGCAGTACGCCCAGGAGCAGCGCCGCGGACATGCCCAACTGCCCGAGCAGAGTGGCGAGTTCCTGGCGCGGGGCGAGCAGTCCGAGAGCGGCGCCGAGCCCGGCGAGAGCGGCGCCCGCGAGCGGGATCACGGCGGCCAGCACCCACAGATGCGTCAGCGGCAGCCCGAAGAGCACCGAGCCGATGACCGCGGTCACCACCGTCCCGGGCACGGTGAAGGAGGCGTACGCCCCGGCCGCGCCGAGAACGACCGCGGCGGGCGGCACGGGCAGCGTCGCGTAGTGGTCGAGGCCGCCGCCGGCCCTGAGCTGCCCGAAGTACTGGGCAAGAAGATTGAGCGCGACGAACGCGACGACAAGGACCGCCGACCCGGCGACGACGGCGCGCGCCTCGGCCCCGCCGTCGACCACACCGCGCATGAGCACCATGATCCCGACGGACTGGAACGTCGCGACGAAGAGCAGCGGGATCCTCGCGACCCGTGCCCGGGACAGCTGGGCACGGTACACCGCGGCGAGCGCGGGCATGAGCCGGGCCCGGGGCGCGAGCGGCGCGGCCGCCGCCCCGGACGGTGCGCCGGACGCCTCCCGCACACTCGCGGACACGGCCTCCGCAGGCACGATGCTCACCTGGCGCTGCTCCTGTTCCCTACGTGCAAGTTCGGTACGTACAAGACCGGTACGTGCAAGTTCGGTGCGTGCAAGTTCGGTGCGTGCAAGTTCGGTGCGTGCAAGATCGGTGCGTGCAAGATCGGTGCGTGCAAGTTCGGTGCGTGCAAGATCGGTGCGTACGAGATCGCTACGTGCGAGTTCGATATGCGCGTGTTCAGGACGTGCGAGGGCTCACAGCTCACGCCTTCACCAGTCCCTTCGTCGCATGACCGCCGAGCGCCAGGTACACGTCCTCCAGGCTCGGCGTGGCCAGCGTGAAGTCGTCGAGAGCGGCGAAGGCGGCGCCGCCGGTCACCGCGGCCACGGCCGCGCGGGCCTCTTCCGGGGCGAGGCGGAGGACCCAGCGGCGTCCGGACTCCTGGGCGGAGAGGCGCAGTGCCGCGACCTCGGGGACGTCGAGCGGGGCCCGCTCGCGCCAGACCAGCTCGACGCGGACCTCGCCCGCGATGCGCTCCTTGAGCCCGGCGGGCGTGTCGCAGGCGATGACCTTGCCGCGTTCCAGCACGGCGACGCGGTCGAGGACGGTCTCGGCCTCGATGACGTTGTGGGTGACGAGCACCACGGTCACGTCGTGCTCGGCGCGGCGGCGGTCCACCGCGGCCCAGACCGCGCGCCGGGCCACCGGGTCCATCCCGGTGGTGGGCTCGTCCAGCACCAGGACCGGCCGCTCGCCGACGAGGGTGGCGGCGAAGCACGCGAGCCTTCGCTGGCCCCCGGAGAGCTTCTTCAGGGGCCGGCCGGCCAGCCCGGTCAGGCCGAGCTCCTCCAGCACGGCGTCCCGCTCGGCCCGCGCCTCTCGTACGCCGAGGCCGCGCAGCCGGCCGGTGGTCTCGGCGGCGAGCGCGACGGTCAGCTCGTCGAGGGCGGTGGATTCCTGGCCGAGGTAGCCGATGAGGCGCGCCGCCCGCTCGGGGTGGCGTACGAGATCGTGGCCGAGCACGTCGACGCTGCCGGAATCCGGCCGCATGAGACCGGTCAGCTGGCGGACGAGCGTGGACTTGCCTGCGCCGTTGGGACCGAGCAGCCCGAAGATCTCGCCACGCCGCACTTCGAGGCCGATACCGTCGTTGGCACGCACCTCGGGGGTCGCGGGAGTCCCTCGCCGGGCGCGCGCGGCGGGGTACGTCTTGACCAGATCCCGCACCACGCACACCGTACTCACGAGGGACGAGCCTACGGGGTCCGCGGACCTACTCCCCCGCGGGGGCGCGTTCCGCAGCGGCACGGACGTCGATCTCGCGCCAGAATCCGGCCCGGATCGCATAGCGGTCGTGCTCGTCGATCTGGTCATCCTTGTGCGCGAGCAGTCCGAAGCGGGCCGCGTACCGCAGCAGTTCGCCGTCGATGCGGTGCGGGATGCGCGGGTACATGGTGGACAGTTTCTGTACGTGCGCCGGGTCGGGCAGCCGCTCCATCCAGCGCCGCGCGAAGACCTGTCCGACCTCGAAGGGGTCGCCGCCGACCGTGGTGATGTCCTCCTCCCGGTCGGCCCAGCGCTGCTCGGCGCTGGTGAGCTGCGCGAGGGTGGGCAGCGACGCGGTCTCCGGGGGCTCGCCGAGCGCGCCGTTGCCCGGGCGCTCGATCCAGCCCTTGTCGGAGGACCAGCGCAGGGTCGCCCCGGCCGGCTGCCGGTCGGCCGCGACGGCCGGGCCACGCAGGCCCGCGAGGTCCTTGGGGGTGGGAACGCCCTTGCCGTGCGGGCCGCCGGGGGTGCCCATTCCGTTCTCCGTACCGCCACCGGCGGCCGGGGCGGACGTTCCGTTCCGTACCTGCGCCACCTGGGCACGGGCTTCCTCCGCGCGCTCCGCGGACGCGGCGAGGGCCGCTTCGGGAAGAGGGGCGGAGAGGATGGCCGCGATCTCGGGGCGGGGCGCGGGCGGCGGGGCGCAGACGCCGGTGAACTCCTTGGCCCGTACGGCCTGGGTGATCCAGGCGCGGTCGAGGACGCGCCGCTCGTCGGCCTCGGCGACCAGGTCCTCCGACTGGTTGTAGTCGCCGTCGGCGGCCTGCACGGCCCAGAGGTGGACGGCGACGCCGTGTTCCTTGGCGGACATCAGTCCGGGCAGCAGATCGCCGTCGCCGGTGACGAGCACGACATCGGAGCAGGCTCGATTTCTGGCCAGTTCGGTGAGTTCGGCGTGCATCGCGGCGTCGACGCCCTTCTGGGCCCAGCGGCCGTCGCTGCGGGTCAGGGCGCCGAGCCGGACGGTGACCCGGGGCATGACCCGGAGCCTGCGGTGTTCGGGCTGGGGGACGCGGTCGGGGGCGCCGTCGAACCAGTAGATACGTAGCAGCGGACGTTCCGTGTCGGCCTCGGCACGCTCGCGGAGGGCCTGGATGAGGGCGGTGTGGTCGACGGTGATGCGGGAACGGGCCGGCTCTCCGGCGAGGAGACTCGCGGCGGCGCCCAGCAGATAGCCGGCGTCCACCAGGACGACGCAGCGGTCCACGTGTTCCACCCTCTTTCGGGAACCTCGGGAACGGAAGTTGCTTCGGGTTTCCTTCGAGTCTGCCCGACCGCCGGAAGGTTGACGGCCGGAACTCGATCATCGGCGTGGCGGATCGTGAAGCCGCACCGTAACAGCGGTCCGTTACTCACCGCAATGATCCGAAATGCGACGCTTGAACGGCTATGTGAGTCTGATGGCGGCCCGGGCCCCCGTCTGATGGCGGCCCCGGCCCCTGGATCCCACACGGAGGCAGCACCATGGCCAAGAACAAGCAGAACCGTAAACAGGCGGCCGCATCGAGTGCCGAGCGCGGCACGCAGCAGGCGAAGAGCGCGTCGATCGAGGCGCAGGCCGAGCAGCGGGCGACGCAGGTCACTCCGACCGATGTGGCCCACAAGGGCCGGCAGAAGCGCTTCGGCCACAACTGAGCCGACTGACGCGCTGTCCGAGGACATACGCGTGAGGGGCACGCCCGGCGCCGGGCGTGCCCCTCACGCGGTGCATGCGATGCACTCAATGCACCCGATGCACCCGATGTTTCGCCTCCGCGGCCTCAGCCCGCCAGGCAGGACGGGCCGAGCAGGACCTTCAGATCGCCGAAGAGCGCGGGATCGGGCTGCACCCGGTGCCGGTCGAGGCGGAGCACGGTGGTCTTGCGGGCGCCCTGGAGCTTGATCCGCACCTCCGTATTGCCCTTGTGGTGACCGAGGATCTCGCCGAGCCGGCTGACCATGGGCGGGGTGACCTTCACCGTGGGGATGGTGATCACCACGGGAGCGTTGGTGCCGGCCGATGAGAGGTCGGGGACCATCAGCTCCATCGCGACGAGCCGCGGCACGTCCTCCCGCTTGTCGAGCCGTCCCTTGACGAAGACGACCGTGTCCTCGACGAGCTGGGTGGACACCAGCTGGTACGTCGCCGGGAAGAACATGCACTCGATGGAACCGGCCAGGTCCTCCACGGTGGCGATCGCCCACGCGTTGCCCTGCTTGGTCATCTTCCGCTGCAGGCCCGAGATGATGCCGCCGATGGTGACGACCGCCCCGTCCGCGTGCTCCCCGCCCGTGAGCTGGGAAATCGCCGCGTCCGTCTTGTCACTGAGCACATGCTCGATGCCGAAGAGCGGGTGGTCCGAGACATAGAGGCCGAGCATCTCGCGCTCCTGCGCGAGCAGATAGGACTTCTCCCACTCGACGTCGGAGAACTCGACGTCGAGGCCGAAGCCCGGCTCGCTGCTCTCCTCGTCGCCCATCCCGCCGAAGAGGTCGAACTGGCCCTCGGCCTCCTTGCGCTTGACCGCCACCACGTTGTCGATCATGGGCTCGTGCTGGGCGACCAGCCCCTTGCGGGTGTGTCCCATCTCGTCGAAGGCGCCGGCCTTGATGAGCGACTCGATGGTCCGCTTGTTGCAGACGACCGCCTCGACCTTGTCGAGGAAGTCGGGGAAGGACGTGTACTTCCCCTTGGCCTTGCGGCACTTGATGATCGACTCGACGACGTTCTGTCCGACGTTCCGGACGGCGGTCAGGCCGAAGAGGATCACGTCGTCGCCCTGCGCGGCGAAGTTCGACTCCGACTCGTTCACATTGGGCGGCAGGACCTTGATGCCCATGCGGCGGCACTCGTTCAGATAGACGGCGGACTTGTCCTTGTCGTCCTTGACCGAGGTCAGCAGGCCCGCCATGTACTCGGCGGGGTGGTTCGCCTTGAGGTACGCGGTCCAGTACGAGACCAGGCCGTACGCGGCGGAGTGCGCCTTGTTGAACGCGTAGCCGGCGAAGGGGACCAGCACGTCCCACAGGGCCTGGATGGCCTCGTCGCTGTAGTCGTTCTTCCGCGCGCCCGCCTGGAAGATCGTGAAGTTCTTGGCCAGCTCCTCGGGCTTCTTCTTGCCCATCACACGGCGGAGGATGTCGGCCTCACCCAGCGAGTAGCCGGCGATGATCTGCGCGGCCTTCTGCACCTGCTCCTGGTAGACGATCAGGCCGTAGGTGACCGCGAGCACCTCTTCGAGCGGCTTCTCCAGCTCCGGGTGGATCGGGGTGATCTCCTGCTGGCCGTTCTTGCGCAGGGCGTAGTTCGTGTGGGAGTTCATGCCCATCGGGCCCGGCCGGTACAGGGCCGAGACGGCGGAGATGTCCTCGAAGTTGTCGGGCTTCATCAGCCGCAGCAGCGAGCGCATCGGTCCGCCGTCGAACTGGAAGACGCCGAGGGTGTCGCCGCGCTGGAGCAGTTCGAAGGTCTTGGGGTCGTCCAGCGGCAGGGCCAGGAGATCGATGTCGATCCCCTTGTTGGCCTTCACCATCTTGACGGCGTCGTCCATGATCGTGAGGTTGCGCAGGCCCAGGAAGTCCATCTTCAGCAGGCCGAGCGACTCACAGCTCGGGTAGTCCCACTGGGTGATGGTGACGCCGTCGGTGTGCCTGACCCACACGGGGACGTGTTCGGTGATGGTCTCGCTGGACATGATCACGCCGGCGGCGTGCACACCCATCTGACGGACCAGGCCCTCGACGCCCCGTGCGGTGTCGATGACCTTCTTCACGTCCGGCTCGTTCTCGTACATCCCCCGGATCTCGCCGGCCTCGCTGTAGCGCGGGTGCTGGGGATCGAGGATGCCGGAGAGCGGGATGCCCTTGCCGAGGACGTCGGCGGGCATCGCCTTGGTGAGCCGGTCGCCCATCGCGTACGGGTAGCCGAGCACCCGCGCGGAGTCCTTGATCGCGTTCTTGGCCTTGATGGTGCCGTACGTGCCGATCATGGCGACCTTGTCGGCGCCGTACTTCTCGGTCACATACCGGATCACCTCGACGCGCCTGCGCTCGTCGAAGTCGATGTCGACATCAGGCATCGAGATGCGCTCGGGGTTGAGGAAGCGCTCGAAGATCAGTCCGTGCGGGATGGGGTCCAGGTCGGTGATGCCCATGGCGTACGCGACGATCGAACCGGCCGCCGAGCCTCGGCCGGGGCCGACCGCGATGCCCTGCTTCTTGGCCCACATGATGAAGTCGGCGACGACGAGGAAGTACCCGGGGAAGCCCATCGAGATGATGGTGTCCATCTCGTACTCGACCTGCTTGAGGCGGTCCTCGGGGATGCCGCCCGGGAAGCGGCGCTCCATGCCGCGCATGGTCTCCTCGCGGAACCAGGTGACCTCGGTGTAGCCCTCGGGGATGTCGAACTTCGGCATGAGGTTCCGGGCTTCGAACATCCCGGAGGTGTCGATCTGCTCGGCGACCAGCAGCGTGTTGCGGCAGCCCTCCTGCCAGGCGTCGGACGAGTCGATGGCGTACATCTCGTCGGTCGACTTCAGGTAGTAGCCGGTGCCGTCGAACTTGAAGCGGTCCGGGTCCGACAGGTTCTTGCCGGTCTGGATGCAGAGCAGCGCGTCGTGGGCACCCGCCTCGTGCGCGTACGTGTAGTGCGAGTCATTGGTGACCAGCGGCGGGATGCCGAGCTTCTTGCCGATCTCGAGCAGACCGTCGCGGACGCGGCGCTCGATCTCGATGCCGTGGTCCATCAGCTCCAGGAAGTACCGGTCCTTGCCGAAGATGTCCTGGTACTCGGAGGCGGACTTCAGGGCCTCGTCGAACTGGCCGAGGCGCAGCCGGGTCTGGAGCTCGCCCGAGGGGCAGCCGGTGGAGGCGATGAGCCCCTCGGACCACTGGGCGATGGTCTCCTTGTCCATCCGCGGCCACTTCTGCAGCCAGCCCTCCGCGTACGCGTCCGACGACAGCCGGAAGAGGTTGTGCAGTCCGGTCCTGTTCGCCGCCCAGATCGTCTTGTGGGTGTAACCACCGGAACCCGAGACGTCGTCCCGCTTCTGGTGGGGCTGGCCCCACTGGATCTTCCGCTTGTTCCGCCGGGACTCGGGGGCGACGTAGGCCTCGATACCGATGATCGGGGTGACTCCGGCCTTCTTCGCGGAATGGAAGAAGTCATAGGCGCCGTGAAGGTTGCCATGGTCACTCATGGCGATGTGGGTCATGCCCATCTCGTTGCAGGCGCTGAACATGTCCTTGAGCCGCGCGGCACCGTCCAGCAGCGAGTACTGGGTGTGGACGTGGAGGTGCGTAAAGGGCGGCTTGGTCACGACGGAAGGCCTCCGGGCTGAAATCTTCCGGGGGACGACCCCCGGACCCCCGCTCTGGGGGCTGGCGACAGGCTGTGGACAGTCTGGGTGGACAGCGTCGAAGTCTATGCCTCCCCGCTGACAGGGGCGGGGCACTCCGGAGTACCGTCGCGCGTTGAGCGGGGCGGAAACACCCGTCCCTTTTGTCATGTACCAGGAGGCACCCAGCGATGTCGGTCCACCAGCCCTCGGCCGGCGAGCGAGGCGAGGAGATCCTCTCCGTCGTCGACACCGCCTTCGGCGAGCTCCTGGCCGCCGACCCGGCCGCGTTCCGGGTGAAGTTCCGCAAGATGGCGGCCTCCGCCTTCGCCTTCTACCGGGGCACGGCGAGCCTCTTCTACGCCGACCTGGAACGGGAGCACGCAGGGTGGGGCGGCGGGAACAAGGCAGGGTGGGGTGGCGGGAACAAGGCAGGGTTGGGCGGCGGGAACGATCACGGCGGCCCGTATCTGGACGAGCGCACCAGCCGCGTCTGGATCCACGGCGACCTCCACGCCGAGAACTTCGGCACGTACATGGACGCGAACGGCCGGCTGATCTTCAACGTAAACGACTTCGACGAGGCGTACGTAGGCCCCTTCACCTGGGACGTCAAGCGGCTCTCCGCCTCGCTGGCGCTGATCGGCTACACCAAGGCGCTCAGCGACGAGCAGATCACCGAGCTGGTCCGGATCTACGCCGCCGCCTACCGCGAGCGCATCCACGCCCTGGCGGCCGGCGCCAAGCACGACGACGTGCCGCCCTTCACGCTGGACACCGCCCAGGGCCCGCTCCTGGAAGCGCTGCGCAGCGCCCGGTCGCTGACCCGCTTCGGGCTGCTCGACTCGATGACGGAGATCCGTGAGTACGAGCGGCGCTTCGCGGAGGGCGGCGGCTCGATCGAGCTGGACGCGGCGACGCGGTACAAGGTGCTGGCGGCGTTCGACGGCTATCTGGAGACACTGCCCGAGTCGAGCCTCGCGCGCCCCGACTCGTACCGGGTGAAGGACGTGGTCGGGAGGCGCGGCATCGGTATCGGATCGGCCGGTCTGCCGTCGTACAACATCCTGCTGGAGGGCAACAGCGACGCCCTCGAGAACGATGTCGTGATCTACATGAAGCAGGCCCAGACCCCGGCGGTGTCCCGGCACGTCACCGACCAGCGGGTCCGGGACTACTTCCAGCACGAGGGCCACCGCACGGTGATCTCGCAGCGTGCGCTCCAGGACCACGCCGACCCGTGGCTGGGCTGGACGGAGCTCGAAGAGGGAGGACGCCGGGTCGGTCAGCTGGTGGCGGAGGTCTCGCCGTACGCGGTGGACCTGGACTGGTCGGACATCGACGACCCGGAGGAGATCGCGGCGGTGGTCGCCGACCTCGGCCGGGCGACGGCCACGATGCACTCGGCGGCGGACGACGAGAGCGGTCACTCGCTCGTGCCGTTCTCCACGGAGCGCGCCATCGACGCGGCGATCGCGGCGGACGAGGACGGCTTCGGCGAACTGCTGGTGGACTTCGCGCACCGCTACGGGGCCCGGGCGCGGGCCGACCACCAGATCTTCGTGGACCTGTTCCGCAACGGGAAGATCCCCGGCCTGCGGTAGGGCCGGTCGAAGGCCAGGTCCGGGGCTCGTGTCCGGGAGCCGTGTCCGGGTCCCGTGTCCGGGGGCCGGTCCGGGGGGCCGGCCCTCGCGACCGGATCCTTAGCAGCGGCTTATCGCGGCGCATGGCACACTCCTTCAGCGATGCAGCACTTCCCGGGGAACGGCCCCGGCCCCCAGCAGCAGAAGACACCCGGCAGGCAGGCCCCTTTGTACATAAGCGACACGCGGCTCAGGGGGCTGCGGGCAGCGATCTTCACGGCACTCGTCGTGACGCTGTCCGTGGCCTCCCACGTGCTGCTGTCCCAGGTGCCGCTGCCGCTGACGACGGTCGTCGCCGTCGCCGCCGGGGTGTTCCTGCTCACGTACGCGCTGGCGGGACGCGAGCGGGGGTACGGGCCGATCGCGGCCGTGCTGGTCCCGCTGGAGCTGGCCGCGGACACCGTCTTCACCACCGGCCAGCACGTCTGTTACGGCGCGGCGGGCGGACCGGTCGCCGGTTCGCTGCGCACGGTCGGGGTGGATGTGCTGTGCGGCGGCAGCGTCGGCGCCCCGCTGCCCGGTGTGGCCCCGGCCGAGGGCCGGATGGCCACGCTGATCAACTCCCCCGACCCGGCCGTGCCCTGGCTGCTGCTCGCGGCGCACGTGTCGGTCGGGCTGCTCACCGCGGCCTGGCTGCGGCGCGGTGAATCCGCGCTGGCGGGTCTGCTGCGCGCGGTGGCGGGGTTGGCCTTCCGTCCGCTGCTGATCGCCGTCGCCGTGGTGTACGGGGGCGGCGGGACCGCCCGCCATGCGGAGCGCATCGCCGGCCGACCGCGCTTCGCCCGCACCCTGCACTTCGTGCACTCCGTGGGACGCAGAGGGCCGCCGCTCACGGCTCCCGCGCCGGGCTGAGGCGCTCACTCCGAGCGGACACGTCTCGCTCCGAGCCGAGCCCGGCGCTCCCCGGCCGAACCACTTCCCACGGATCCCCACGGAGAACACGATCATGAGTGCACGCAACAGCCAGGCCAACAAGGCAGCCGCCCGCGAGCGACTGCGCGCGGAGCGCGAGCGCCAGGCCAAGAAGGACAAGATCAGGCGGCAGCTCGTCGTCGTCGCCTCGACCGTCGCCGTACTGGCGGTGGCGGGCGGCGTCGGCTACGCCGTCATGCAGGCCAACAAGCCCACGGCCTGGGAGGCCGCCAAGGACGCGAAGGTCGTCAAGCCCAAGAACACCGAGGGCGAGAACGGCACGACGGTCGTCATCGGCAAGCCCGCCGCGAAGAAGACCCTGGAGCTGTACGAGGACTCGCGCTGCCCGATCTGCGCGACCTTCGAGCAGGCGGTCGGCGAGACGGTCAAGAAGGATGTCGACGCCGGCAAGTACAAGATCAAGTACATCGGCGCGACCTTCATCGACAACGCCACCAACGGCGAGGGGTCGAAGAACGCGCTCTCCGCGCTGGGCGCGGCGCTCGACGTGAGCCCCGAGGCCTTCATGGAGTACAAGGCGGCTCTCTACTCCGCGAAGTTCCACCCGCAGGAGAGCGAGGACAAGTTCGCCAAGGACGACTACCTGCTCGAGATCGCCGACTCGGTGGCCGCGCTGAAGAACAACGCGGCCTTCCAGAAGGCCGTCAAGGACGGCACGTACGACGCCTGGGCGCTGAAGATGTCCGACACCTTCCAGAAGAGCGGTGTCGAGGGCACGCCGACGCTCAAGATGGACGGCAAGAAGATCAACGCCGAGGGCAGCCAGAACACGCCCATGACGGCGGAGCAGTTCAACGCCGCGATCGACAAGGCGCTCAAGGGGTAGCCAACTCACGGCGCTTTACGAACGGGCAGGCGAATTTTCCTGAATTCGCCTGCCCGTTCGGCTTACTGATCAGTAGTCTGATCGGCCGTGACCAGAAGACTCCCTTCATCTCCGAGCCGCCGCACGGTCGTCAAGGCCGCTGCCGCCACGGCTGTTGCCGCACCCGTTCTCGCGGGCGCCACCGCCGCCTCTGCCGTCGAGCAGGGCCCGGCCTTTCTTCATGGGATCGCCTCCGGCGACCCGCTCCCCGACGGCGTACTGCTGTGGACCCGTGTCACCCCGGCACCGGACGCCCTGCCCGGCTCGGGCAAGGGCCCTGACACGGAGGTGAGCTGGGAGGTCGCGGAGGACAAGGGCTTCTCGCACGTCGTCGCCCGCGGGCGGACGACCGCGACCGCCGCCTCCGACCACACCGTCAAGGTGGATGTGAGGGGGCTTCGCCAGGCGACCGTTCACTACTTCCGGTTCACCGCCGGCTCGGCGGTCTCGCCCGTCGGCCGTACGCGGACCACCCCGGCCGCCGACGCCGCCGCGCCCGGAGTGCGCTTCGGAGTGGTCTCCTGCGCCAACTGGGAGTCGGGCTACTTCTCGGCGTACCGGCACCTGGCGGCCCGCGCCGACCTGGACGCGATCCTGCATCTCGGCGACTACATCTACGAGTACGAGAGCGGCGGCTACCCGGACGACAAGTACGTCGTCCGGCGGCACGAGCCCAGGCACGAGATCGTCAGCCTCGCCGACTACCGGACCCGGCACGGCAACTACAAGACGGACGCCGACCTTCAGGCGCTGCACGCCGCGCACCCGGTCATCGCGATCTGGGACGACCACGAGATAGCCAACGACAGCTGGTCCGGCGGCGCCGAGAACCACACGCCGGGCACCGAGGGCGACTTCGCGGTGCGCGCCGCGGCGGCTCGGCAGGCGTACTTCGAGTGGATGCCCGTACGCGCCTCGACGGAGGGCACGGTCTACCGCCGGCTGCGCTTCGGCAAGCTGGCCGATCTGCACCTGCTGGACCTGCGCTCGTTCCGTTCGCAGCAGGCGTCGGTGGGCAGCGGCAAGGTCGACGACCCGGAGCGCACGATCACCGGCCGCGCCCAGCTCGACTGGCTGAAGTCGGGCCTGGCGTCCTCGGACGCGGCCTGGAAGCTGGTCGGTACGTCGGTCATGATCTCGCCGGTCGCCTTCGGCTCCCTGCCGGCCCATCTGCTGGGGCCGATCGCCGAGCTGCTCGGTCTGCCCAAGGAGGGGCTCGCGATCAACGTGGACCAGTGGGACGGGTACACGGACGACCGCAAGGAGCTGCTGAAGCATCTGACCGACCGCGGTATCAAGAACACGGTCTTCCTCACCGGCGACATCCACATGGCCTGGGCCAACGACGTACCGGTGACGGCGGCGACGTACCCTCTGTCGCGGTCGGCCGCGACCGAGTTCGTGGTGACGTCGGTGACCTCCGACAACCTCGACGACACCCTGCATGTCGCCCCGGGCACGCTCTCGCTGGTGGCGTCCACCGCCCTCAAGGCCGCCAACCGCCATGTGAAGTGGCTCGACATGGACAGCCACGGGTACGGCGTGCTCGACGTGACCGCCGAGCGCTCGCAGATGGACTACTACGTCCTCTCGGACAAGACGCGGCAGGACGCGGCGGCCACCTGGGCGCGCTCGTACCGGACGCTCAGTGGAACGCAGAAGGTCGAGCGCGTGAACCAGCCGGTGCGCTGAGGGGCGAATTTCAGCCACTCCGCGATCTGTTAACACCTCATCACATCGCCACGACGGGTGGTGTGTTCCGCGGCACCAATGCGGACACACCACCCGTTTCTCTATGCCCATTCGTTACACGCAGATCTCAAACCCCGGACAGGGCTGAAGGTTTTCTCCCTGATGCCCTTAATTGCTCAAAGATTGATTGGGCTTGATCAATCCTCAACTAGATCTGGCATGCACCCGTAATCTCCCCGCGGTGGCCAAGAAGGCCCCTTCGTAACCCCCCGCAAGGAGACACAATGCGTGCCTTTGTCCGTATATCCCCACGTTTGCGTAACCGCGCAATCGGTACGGCAATCATGGCCGGAACCCTGGCCATCGCTCCGCTCTCCGCCCCCACTGGGATCGCCGCCGCCAAGACTCCCGCCGCCTCGTCCGCCGCCGAGGACTGCGCGGAGGACGGTGCGAGCGCCGCCGCCCGCGAGTCCCGGCCGTCCGGTTCCGGCCACGCCAATGAGCCCAACGAGGTCACCGAGGCCAAGGCCAAGGCCATGGACGCGGACCTGAAGAAGAGACTCGAGGCGGCGAGGACGAACGCCCGTGGCCTGTCCGTCGCCGCGTCGACCACCATCCCGGTCTACTTCCACGTCGTCCACGACGGCGCCACCGGCAAGCTCAGCGCCACCGACATCAGCAACCAGATGGCGGTCCTCAACGCGGCCTTCGGCGGCCAGGGCACCGGCAACACCGATTCGACCTTCCAGTTCTCGCTGGCCGGAACCGACTACACGGACAACGCGTCCTGGTACAACCTGAGCTCCGGTTCCACCGCCGAGAAGACCATGAAGTCCACCCTCCGCCAGGGCGGCGCCGGCGCGCTGAACATCTACACCGCCAACCTCGGCGGCGGTCTGCTCGGCTGGGCGACCTTCCCGTCGTCCTACAACTCCAGCCCTTCCATGGACGGTGTGGTGCTGCTCGACACGTCACTGCCCGGCGGCTCGGCCACCAACTACGACGAGGGCGACACCGCCACCCATGAGGTCGGCCACTGGATGGGGCTCTACCACACCTTCCAGGGCGGCTGTAACGGCAACGGCGACTACGTCGCCGACACCCCGGCCGAGAAGAGCGCCGCCTACGCCTGCCCGACCGGTCGCGACACCTGCGTCAACAAGACCGGCGTCGACCCGATCCACAACTTCATGGACTACACCTACGACGCCTGCATGTACCAGTTCACCGCGGGCCAGGTGCAGCGGATGAAGGACAGCTGGACCGCCTACCGGGCGGGCTGACACCAGTCTCGTCCAGCCGGCGCCATGCATGCGCCGGGGGGACGTGACCGACCGGGCGGTTCGAGCTGATCGAACCGCCCGGCAGCGGAGGCATGGGCACGGTGTGGCGGGCTCGCCACACCGTGCTCCACCGCGAAGTGGCGCTCGAAGCGGCCGGATCCGAGCCTCTGTGTCCGCAGCCGTGCCTACAACGTCTCCAGGAAGGCGAGCGCCACCCGCCAGGTCTGCTCGGCGGCGTCCTCGTCGTAGTCGGGCAGGTCCGTATCCGTGTAGAGGTGCCCGGCGCCCGGGTAGCGGTGGACCTCGACGTCCGCCCCCGCCTTGCCCATCTGCAGGTACCACGCGGTCAGCCAGTCGTGCGGCTCCATCGGGTCGGGATCGGCGACATGCAGCTGTACGGGCAGCTCGTCGACCTTCGTGTCCGGCGCGATGTCCGACGTGCCGTGCAGCAGGAGCAGCCCGCGCGCCTTCTCGTCGCCGAGCGCCAGGTTCTGCGCGACGGCCGCACCCAGCGAGAAGCCCGCGTAGACGAGTCCACGCTCGGAGTGGGGCGCGGCGGCCACGATCGCCCGCTTCAGCACCTCGTCCAGGCCGATCCCGTTCTTGTAGGCCCTCGCCTCTTCGAGCGTCTCGAACGTCCGGCCGTCGAAGAGGTCGGGCGTCCACACCTCGTGCCCGGCGGCCCGCAGCCGCTCGGCAGCGTCCCGTACCGCGGGGCGCAGACCGAACGTCGAGTGAAAAAGCATGATGTCCATGCGGCCAGGTTACGTTCGAAGACATGGAGAACGTGCTGCGCCCGTTGATCGTTGCCGGCGGCTCGGTCGTGCTCACTCTGGTGGTGGGATGGCTGGTCGATCTGATGCTCCGCCGGGCCGACGCCCGGCACACCGAGACCCCCCTGTGGGGCCTGCTCCGCCGCTGTCGCGTTCCGCTCCAGGCGGCGCTCGGTACGGCGCTGCTCAGAGGGGCGTTCCCACAGACGGGGATCGGGGTCGTCGAGGAGCACGCGGCGGGCATCGGGCGAATGCTGACGCTGGTGCTCATCGGCGCCTCGGCCTGGCTGGTGGTGCGGATCGCGACGGCCGTCGTCCAGTCCTCCTACAGCCGCTATGCCGCCTCGACCCGCGATCCGGCCCGGGTGCGCCGGGTCCGTACGCAGGTCACGCTGATCCAGCGGGTCGTGACCGCGGTGGTGGGGGTGGTGGCGGTCGCGGCGATGCTGCTGACCTTCCCCGCGATGCGGACGGTCGGCGCGTCCATGCTCGCTTCGGCCGGTGTCCTCGGCATCGTCGCCGGTATCGCTGCCCAGTCGACACTCGGCAATCTCTTCGCGGGGCTGCAGATCGCGTTCGGCGACATGGTGCGGATCGGCGACACGGTCGTCGTGGACGGCGAGTGGGGAACGGTCGAGGAGATCACGCTCACCTTCCTCGCGGTGCGGACCTGGGACGAGCGCCGGATCACGATGCCGGTCTCGTACTTCACCGGCAAGCCGTTCGAGAACTGGTCGCGCGGCGGGGCCCAGATGACCGGCACGGTCTTCTTCCATGTGGACCACTCCGCGCCCGTGCACGAGATGCGCGAGCGGCTCCACGACGTCCTGCGCGAGTGCCCGGCGTGGGACGGCCGCGACTGGTCGCTCGCGGTCACGGACACCACGGCGAGCACGATGGTGGTGCGGGCTGTGGTCACCGCGAAGGACGCGGACGACCTCTGGACGGTGCGGTGCGCGGTGCGGGAGCAGTTGATCGCCTGGCTCTGCGACCACCGGCCGCACGCGCTGCCCCGCATCGCGACCTCGCAGGCGCCGGAGCCGCCCGGCGAGCGCCCGGAACGGCAGGCGGGCCGGTCCCGGAACGGCCGTGACCGGGGACGGCTGGGGACGGCTAGTGACCGCGCTCCGCGCCGCCGTTGACCTGGATGACCTGGGCGGTGATGTGACCGGCGGCCGGTGAGGCCAGCCAGCGCAGGGTCTGGGCCACGTCGCCGGGGTGTCCTGCGCGGCCGGTGGAGGTCTCCGCGATGAGTCGCTTGCGGCGCTCCTCGGGGAGTTCGCCGCCGAAGAACCCGGTCTCCTCGACGAACCCGGGCGCCACCAGGTTCACGGTGATGCCGCGCGGCCCGAGTTGGCGCGCGAGTTCGTACGCGTACGGGTGCAGCGCGGCCTTGGAAGCGGCGTAGGCGCCCGAGCCGGAGCCGCGGTAGGCGGCGATCGAGCTGAGGAACAGGACACGGCCGCCGGGCGTCGCCAGATGGTCCTTGAGGGCCTCGGTGAGCAGCGCGGCCGTGAGGACGTTGAGCCGGAAGTTCACGGTCCAGTCGTGGGCGACGGCCTCCAGCGGGTCCTCGAACCCGGGCCGCTCCTCCAGCCCTCCGTTGCCGCCCGCGCTGTGCACCAGGACGTCGACCGTGCCGTACTCACGCTCGGCGAACTCCGCGGCGCGCCTGGCGCCTTGGGGCTCGCTGAGATCGGCCGCGCAGTAGCGGGCGCCGGGGATCCGCGCGGCCGCCCGCGCGAGCACCTCCTCGCGCCGTCCGAGCAGCACCACCTGCTCCCCGTCCGCGGCGAACGCCTCCGCCGCCGCGAACCCGATCCCGGTACCTCCGCCACTGATCACCACGGTGCGCGCCATACCTTGATCCTACGACCGCCACCGAGCTTCGCCGGGCTTCCATCGGCGCACCGTCGGCCGCGTTCGTACGACGCCGGCCGGCGCCGCGCGGCACACGCTCGCCTGCCGGTGTCGTACGGGACGCGGCGTCAGCGGAGGCTGCGCACATCCAGGTGGTGCAGAACCCGGTCCACCACCTCCGGGTCGGTGCCCGGCTCGCTGCGGGCGGCGAGGACCTCGTGGCGGGCGGCCGACATCATCTCGCGCTGGATGCGCTGGATCGTGCGCAACCGGTCCACCCGCTGCGCGAACCACTCGCGGCGCTCCTCGTCGACGATGTCGGGGCTGATCCGCGCCCCGATGTCGTACGCCGCGCGGTGGAGCCGCTCGGCGGTGTCCTCCGAGCTCCTCGACCGCCTCGATCTCCTTCAGCCGGTGCTTCGCCGCCTTGGCCGCGCGCACGGCGAGCTGCCGCTCCAGCGCCTGCGCGGCGTCCGCGTCGGCCCGTACGCCGAGCCGCTTGACCAGCCATGGGAGGGTGAGCCCCTGGGCGACCAGGGTGGTCATGATCACCGCGAAGGCGATGAAGATGATCTCGTCGCGCGCGGGGAAGGGCGCCCCGTCGCCGGTTCTGAGCGGAATGGCGAGGGCGAGGGCGACCGAGGCCACGCCCCGCATGCCCGACCAGCACATGACCACGGTCTCGCGCCAGCCGACCGGGATCTCCTCGTCGTAGTCCCTGAGTTTGTGGAGCCGCTTCGCGAGCCAGGTGGCGGGCATCAGGTACAGGAACCGTACGACCACGACGACGCCGACGACCGCCGCGCCCCATGCCGTCATCTCGGCCCACCGCCCTGCGGCCGTGCCGAAGACGTGCTGGAGTTCGAGACCGATGAGACCGAAGGCGACGCCGGTCACGAGGGTGTCCACGATGTGCCAGAAGGTGTTCCCCGCGAGCCGCCCCATCACGTCGTCCGCGTCGGCGGCGTTCTCGGCGAGATAGAGCGCGGTGGTCAGGACGGCGAGCACACCGGACCCCAGCAGCTCCTCCGCGAGCACATAGCTCACGTACGGCACAAGCAGGGTGAGCCCGATCTGCAGGGTCGGGTCGCCGAGCATCCCCATGAGCCGGTTGGAGAGCCAGCCGAGCACCAGGCCCACCACCAGGGCGACCACCGCGGAGAGCACCAGCTCCCCCGCCGCCCGGGGCCAGGAGAACGTCCCGCTGACGACCGCCGCGATCGCCACGTGGTAGAGCACGATCGCGGTGACGTCGTTGAAGAGTCCTTCGCCCTCCAGGATCGACACCAGCCTGCGGGGCAGTCCGAGCGATCCGGCGACGGCCGTCGCGGCGACGGGGTCGGGCGGGGCGACGAGCGCGCCGAGGGCGACCGCCGCCGCGAGCGGCAGTCCGGGCACGACGGCGTTCGCCACGGCCGCCACCGCCACCGTGGTGACGAACACCAGGGCGACCGCGAGCAGCAGGATGGGCCGGATGTTCGCGGCGAACTGCCGCCAGGAGGTGCGCTGCACGGCGGCGTACAGCAGGGGCGGCAGCAGCAGCGGAAGGATGTATTCGGGCGGTACGCCGACATCCGGCACGAACGGCAACAGCGCGAGCACCACACCGGCGATCGTCATGAGCACCGGCGCCGGCAGCCCCAGCCGCTCCCCGAGCGGCACCGTGACCACGGCCCCCAGCAACAGCACGAACAGCAGGGCCAATTGGTCCACGGGCGCACCTTCAGACGGTCGAATCACCGACGATCAGCCCTGCAAGCCTGCCACGCATTCGCCCCTGACCAGCCCAATCCCCTCTGTTTTCAGCGGTCGAACGCAGGATTCTGAACCAGGCACCGGATGTCTGTGGTGTCAGACGCCTTCCGCTACCGCTGAGGCGGATGCGTCTGCCGGGCCGCGTCCCGGATGCGTCTGCCGGGGCGCGAGACCGGCACGCCGGGCCGCGTCGCCGTCCAGTTGCGGTGCGGAGCCACGACGGTGATCAGGCCGCGGGGGCCCGTGCGGGCAGCGGCCCGCGCGAAGTTCCCTCGCGGGGGGCGTGGACGGGGCGGGGGCGGCCGGCGGCGTGGTGATCGGGACTCCGCCCCTTCCCCGGACCGGGGCAAGCCCCCAGCCCTGTACGGCCTTCTGCCGTGTCCTCAAGCGCCGGACGGGCCCCCAAGCGCCGGACGGGCCTTCAAGCCCCGAAAGGCCGAGACTGCGGGGCGGAGCTCCGGAAAGCGCGGGCTAGAGCGCGCGCCGCATCGCCCGGTGCGGAATGCCCGCGTCCGGGAATTCCGGGCCGTACGCCTCGTACCCGAGCCGCTCGTAGAAGCCCAGCGCGTGCGTCTGCGCATGGAGATCCACCGCGGCGAGCCCACGCCCCCGCGCCGCGTCCTCGATCGCGCGGACCAGGGCCACTCCGACGCCGAGGCCGCGGGCGGCCTTGGTCACCGCGAGCCGGCCGAGGGAGCCGACCGACGCGTCGCCGCCGGTCTTGCCCGCGGCGGCCGGGCCGTGCAGCAGCCGGCCCGTTCCCAGCGGACCGTCGGGCCCGACCGCGAGGACGTGGATCGTGTCCGCGTCCGCCGCGTCGTACGCGTCGTACTCGATCTCCTGCGGCACCCGCTGCTCGACGACGAAGACCTCCTTGCGCACCGCGAAGCACGCCTCCAGGTCCGCCGGGTCCACTGCTTCCCGTACGACGAAGCCGCTCACGCGCTCTCCGCCGCGATCCTGTCGAGCGCCGCCTGAAGATCGTCGGGGTACTGGCTCTCGAACTCGACCCACCGGCCGTCCGACGGGTGCTCGAAACCGAGCCGCACCGCGTGCAGCCACTGCCGGGTCAGACCGAGCCGCCGGGCCATCGTCGGGTCGGCGCCGTAGGTCAGATCGCCCACGCACGGGTGGCGGTGGGCGGCCATGTGCACCCGGATCTGGTGCGTACGGCCCGTCTCCAGCTTGATGTCCAGCAGCGAGGCCGCCCGGAACGCCTCCATCAGGTCGTAGTGGGTGACGGACGCCTTGCCCTCGGCGGTCACGGCCCACTTGTAGTCGTGCTGGGGGTGGCGGCCGATGGGCGCGTCGATCGTGCCGCTCAGCGGGTCCGGGTGGCCCTGCACCAGCGCGTGGTAGCGCTTGTCGACCGTACGGTCCCGGAACTGCTGCTTCAGCAGCGTGTACGCCCGCTCCGACTTGGCGACCACCATCAGCCCGGAGGTGCCGACGTCCAGCCGGTGCACGATGCCCTGGCGCTCGGCGGCGCCCGACGTCGAGATCCGGTACCCGGCCGCCGCGAGCCCGCCGATCACGGTCGTGCCGGTCCAGCCGGGGCTCGGGTGGGCGGCCACGCCGACGGGCTTCACGATCACGACGATGTCGTCGTCGTCGTGCACGATCTCCATGCCTTCGACCGGCTCGGCCACGATCTGCACCGGCGCCGGCGCCTGCGGCATCTCGACCTCGAGCCAGGAGCCCCCACTGACCCGCTCGGACTTTCCTACCACCGAGCCGTCGACCTGGACCTTGCCCGCGGCAGCGAGCTCGGCCGCCTTCGTGCGGGAAAACCCGAACATGCGGGAGATGGCGGCGTCGACGCGCTCGCCCTCCAGGCCGTCGGGTACGGGCAGGGTGCGGATGTCGGGAAGGGTACTCACCCGTCGAGTATGCCTTGTCCGGCCGTGAGTCCGGTCCCGGCGGTCAGTCCTTGTGGACGGTCCCGTCGGGGTCGAGGCCCCTGAAGGACAGGATCACGATGAGGAAGCCGCCGCACACGATCGCCGAGTCGGCCAGGTTGAAGACGGCGAAGTGCGCGGGCGCGATGAAGTCGACCACCGCGCCCTCGAAGACGCCGGGCGAACGGAAGATCCGGTCGGTGAGATTGCCGAGCGCGCCGCCGAGCAGCAGGCCGAGCGCGATGGCCCACGGCAGGCTGTAGAGCTTGCGGGCGAGCCGCGCGATCACCACGATCACGGCCGTCGCGATGATCGTGAAGATGATGGTGAAGGCCTCGCCGAAACCGAAGGCGGCGCCGGGATTCCGGATCGCGTCGAACTTCAGCAGATCGCCGACGACCTTGATCGGCTCATGGTGCTCCAGCTTCGCCACCACGATCATCTTGCTGCCGAGGTCCAGCAGATAGGCCACGACGGCCACCGCGAACAGCGCGAAGATGCGGCGCCTGCCCTTGGGCTGCTCGGCAGAAGCCGCAGCCTCGTCGTCGTCAACATCCGGCGTACCGATGATGCGCTCCGCCTCTGCCACGTGAGTCCCTCAAACTAGGTGCCTGACTGATCACGAGGGTACGGCACACACGTGCGGACTCCGCTGCGAGTACGGCACCGAGTCCGATCCGTGCACGGACCACGGAACGGCTCCGTACGGACCACGGACCGGGGCTCCGGCCCGGGGGCGCCGGCCCGGGGCACGCAGTGGCACGGACCAGGGTGCGGCCCCGTGAACGGACCCGTGTGCGGATTCAGCCGCGCCGCTCCTGCTTCTGCTTGTCCTCCACGCACAGGGTCGCCCGCGGGAACGCCTGCATCCGCGCCTTTCCGATCGGATCTCCGCAGATCTCGCAGAGGCCGTACGTCCCGGTGTCCAGGCGGTGCAGCGCCCGCTCGGTCTGTTCGAGCATCTCGCGGGCGTTGGCGGCGAGCGCCATCTCGTGCTCCCGCGTGATGTTCTTGGTGCCGGTGTCGGCCTGGTCGTCGCCCGCGCCGTCCCCGGAGTCCCGCATCAGCCCGGTCAGCGACTCCTCGGAGTGGCTGATCTCGGCCTGCAGACGGGCCATCTCGCTCTCCAGCTCGGCGCGCGCCTCGGCGACCTCTTCCGGGGTCCACGGGTCCTCGCCCGGCCGTACCGCGAGCTCTCCCGGTGCGGCGGTGCCACGGGCCGGGGGCACCGCCGACGCGGCGTCCTTCGTGGCCGTACTGGTCCCGCCCGCGCTCTTCTTGGCTGCCACCGTCCTGGCTCCCGTCTGCTCCGCGGCCTCGGCCGCCTCCTTGGCCGCCGTGGCGGCCTTCCTGGCGCCTGCCTTCGCAGCCGCCTTCCTGCCCGGCGCCTTCGCGGCCGCCGCTGTGGAGGACGCCGTCGAGCGCCCCGCCGCCTCCTTCCCGGCTGCGGTCCTCCTCGCGGCGGTCTTCTTCGCGGCAGCGGTCTTCCTGGCCGTGGTGCTCTTCTTCGCCTCCGTGGCCTTGGCGGCCGTGGTCTTCTTCGCGACTGCGGTCGTGGCCGTGGCCGTGCTCCCGCCCGTGGTCTTCTCCGTGGCCTTCCTGGCGGGCGCGGCGGTCTTCACCTCGCTCCCGTCGCGCACGTCCGTGGCGGATGCGTCGGCCTTGGTCACCCTCCTCGTGGTCTTCGCGACGGCGCTCTTCTTGCCGTTCGCATCCTTGGCCGCCGCCCCCGCAGCGGCGGTGGACCTCGCTGACGCCGTCTTCTTCACGGCGGTCTTCTTCGCCACCATGGCCGCGGCCCCTTCACATATTGTGATCTTGCTCGCGAATCGTGCTGGGACGATAAATCGACACCAGCCGCGCGGCAACGGGGCACGCCGCCTGTCCGGCCCGCCCCGCGCCTCACCCAACGCGAGCCTGCATCCGTTGTGCCCAGCTCCTAGCCGCGTAATCCGCCACACGGGCGGCGCCCGAGCCCGCCGGGCTCCGTATGGCCGTTCGGGTCACCCCGGAAATGCGGTCGGCCCCGCCGCGCCCGGGCCCGTACACTGGGCTGAGCGAAAGGCGTGGATGGGGACGAGTAGCGTCGTACGCAGCCATGAGCGACCCGGGGACGGTGCGAGCCCGGGGGCGAGCGCGATGTGAACGATCACCCCGGAGCCGCCGGAAGAAATCCCAGGGACCACCTGAGGCGAGTAGAACCGGCATCGCGACCCCAATGAGGGGGCCCGGGACATGCGTGTCCGGGGCCAAGGAGGGTGGTACCGCGGGAGCGCAGCACATGGCTCTCGTCCCTCCGACGGAGGAGACACAGTCCGTTGGAGGAACTCGTACATGACGCCGCCGCAGTACCGCCAGGTACCCGCCCAGGTCGACCTGCCCGCGCTGGAGCACGCCGTGCTCGATTTCTGGCGCGAGAGCAAGGTCTTCGCGAAGAGCCTCGATCAGTCCGAGGGCCGCCCCGAGTGGGTCTTCTACGAGGGTCCGCCCACCGCGAACGGCATGCCCGGTGCCCACCACATCGAGGCCCGTGTCTTCAAGGACGTCTTCCCTCGTTTCCGCACCATGCGGGGCTACCACGTGGCCCGCAAGGCCGGCTGGGACTGCCACGGCCTGCCGGTCGAGCTCGCCGTCGAGAAGGAGCTCGGCTTCAACGGCAAGAAGGACATCGAGGCGTACGGCATCGCGGAATTCAACGCCAAGTGCCGTGAGTCCGTGACCCGCCACACCGACGCCTTCGCCGAGCTGACGACCCGGATGGGCTACTGGGTCGACCTCGACGACGCGTACCGCACCATGGACCCCGACTACATCGAATCGGTCTGGTGGTCGCTGAAGGAGATCTTCAAGAAGGGCCTGCTGGTCCAGGACCACCGGGTCGCCCCCTGGTGCCCCCGCTGCGGCACCGGCCTCTCCGACCACGAGCTGGCGCAGGGCTACGAGACGGTCGTCGATCCGTCCGTCTTCGTCCGCTTCCCGCTGACCTCCGGCCCCCTCGCGGGCGAGGCCGCGCTTCTCGTCTGGACGACGACCCCCTGGACGCTGGTCTCGAACACCGCGGTGGCGGCGCACCCCGAGGTCACGTACGTCGTGGCGACGAACGGCGAGGAGAAGCTCGTCGTCGCCCAGCCGCTGCTGGAGAAGGCCCTCGGCGAAGGCTGGGAGGCGACCGGGCAGACCTTCACGGGCGCCGAGATGGAGCGCTGGACGTACGACCGCCCGTTCCAGCTCGTCCCCTTCGACCAGCCCGCCCACTTCGTCGTCAACGCCGAGTACGTGACGACCGACGACGGTACGGGCCTGGTCCACCAGTCCCCCGCCTTCGGTGAGGACGACCTCAAGGTCTGCCGCGCGTACGGACTGCCGGTCGTGAACCCGGTCCGTCCCGACGGCACCTTCGAGGAGGACGTGCCGCTGGTCGGCGGTGTCTTCTTCAAGAAGGCCGACGAGGCCCTCACCAAGGACCTGGACGACCGCGGGCTGCTCTTCAAGCACATCCCGTACGAGCACAGCTACCCGCACTGCTGGCGCTGCCACACGGCGCTGCTCTACTACGCGCAGCCGTCCTGGTACATCCGTACGACCGCGATCAAGGACCGGCTCCTCGAGGAGAACGAGGGGACGAACTGGTTCCCGGAGTCGGTCAAGCACGGACGGTACGGCGACTGGCTGAACAACAACATCGACTGGGCGCTTTCGCGCAACCGGTACTGGGGCACGCCGCTGCCGATCTGGCGCTGCGAGGAGAACCACCTGACGTGCGTCGGCTCGCGCGCCGAGCTGAGCGAGCTGACCGGTGCGGACCAGTCCGCCCTGGATCCGCACCGCCCGTTCATCGACGACGTCACCTTCGCCTGCCCGGAGTGCTCGGGTACGGCGAGGCGCGTGCCCGAGGTGATCGACGCCTGGTACGACTCGGGCTCGATGCCGTTCGCGCAGTACGGCTACCCGTACAAGAACAAGGAACTGTTCGAGAGCCGCTACCCGGCGCAGTTCATCTCCGAGGCGATCGACCAGACCCGCGGCTGGTTCTACACGCTGATGGCGGTCGGCACGCTGGTCTTCGACAAGTCCTCGTACGAGAACGTGGTCTGCCTGGGCCACATCCTCGCCGAGGACGGCCGCAAGATGTCCAAGCACCTGGGCAACATCCTGCAGCCGATCCCGCTGATGGATCAGCACGGCGCGGACGCGGTGCGCTGGTTCATGGCGGCCGGCGGCTCACCGTGGGCGGCGCGCCGCGTCGGCCACGGCACGATCCAGGAGGTCGTGCGCAAGACGCTCCTGACCTACTGGAACACGGTGGCGTTCCAGGCGCTGTACGCGCGTACGTCGGGCTGGGCGCCCTCGGCCGCCGACCCGGCGCCGGCGGAGCGGCCGCTGCTCGACCGCTGGCTGCTGAGCGAACTGCACGCGCTGGTGGACCAGGTCACGCAGGCCATGGAGACGTACGACACCCAGCGCGCCGGAAAGCTGATGTCGTCCTTCGTGGACGATCTGTCGAACTGGTACGTGCGCCGCTCGCGGCGCCGCTTCTGGCAGGGCGACAAGGCGGCCCTGCGCACGCTGCACGAGGTCGTGGAGACGGTCACCCGGCTGCTGGCGCCGCTGACCCCGTTCATCACGGAGCGGGTCTGGCAGGACCTGGTGGTGCCGGTGACGCCGGACGCACCCGAGTCCGTCCACCTGTCCAGCTGGCCCGAGGCGGACCTGTCGGCGATCGACCCGACACTGTCGCAGCAGATGGCGCTGGTCCGGCGGCTGGTGGAGCTGGGCCGTGCGACGCGTGCGGAGTCGGGTGTGAAGACCCGCCAGCCGCTGTCCCGCGCGCTGGTGGCGGCTTCCGGCTTCGAGTCGCTCTCCCCCGAGCTGCACGCCCAGATCACGGAGGAGCTGAATGTCTCCTCGCTCGCCTCGCTGTCCGATGTCGGCGGCTCGCTGGTCGACACGACGGCCAAGGCGAACTTCCGGGCCCTGGGCAAGCGCTTCGGCAAGGGCGTCCAGGACGTGGCCAAGGCGGTCGCGGCGGCGGACGCGGCGGCGCTGTCGCTGGCGCTGCGGTCCGGGGAGGCCACGATCTCGGTGAACGGTGAGGAGGTCACCCTCTCCCCGGAGGAGGTCATCATCACGGAGACCCCTCGCGAGGGCTGGTCGGTCGCCTCCGACCAGGGCGCGACGGTCGCCCTCGACCTGGAGATCACTCCGGAGCTCCGCCGCGCGGGCCTCGCCCGTGACGCGATCCGCCTCATCCAGGAGGCTCGCAAGAACAGCGGCCTGGACGTGGCGGACCGTATCGCGCTCCGCTGGTCCTCCACGGACGCGGAGGTCACGTCGGCGCTGACGGACCACTCCTCGCTGATCGCGGACGAGGTCCTGGCGACCGACTTCGCGGCGGGTGAGGCCGACGCCACCTACGGCTCTGCCTTCACGGACGAAGGTCTGTCCCTGACCTTCCGCCTCCGCAAGGCGTAGGGCTTCGCACCCAGGGCCCCGGCCGGCCACGTCGTCGGCCGGGGCCCTGCTGTACCCGGGCAACCCCGCATCCCCGGCCCGTCCGGTGCTCGGGGACGGACGCACCGGCCGCGCCCGACGGCACCGGGCACCCCGGGGAACGCACCCCGGCCGCAGGCGCACACATACGGAGGCGCACGCACAAACAGGGCCGGGGGGGGGGGGGGGGGGGGGGGGGGGGGGGGGGGGGGGGGGCAGGGGGGGGGGGGGGGGGGGGGGGGGGGGGGGGGGGGGGGGGGGGTGGGGGTGG